>NZ_DASWSJ010000244.1:0-68238 GCF_036402745.1 Actinophytocola sp.
CGTCGGGCGTGCCCCGCAGCTCCCGCTCGCTGCGCGGCAGGCTGGTGGGCTGCAGCAGGACCAGTGTCATCGAGTGAGCCCCTCAGGAGACCGACTGCGACTTGCCGGCGAGCCGGGCGCGCTGCTCGGCCGGCGTGGGCAGGAAGCCGATGTCGACCATGTAGGAGAAGCACTTGTGCGCCAGGTCGGCCGTCATCAGCGGGCACTCGATGCCGGTGTCCCGCAGGACGGTCAGCGTGTTCGCGCACTCCTCCCGGAGGTCGACGCCCTCGAGCACCTCACGGGTGAACGCCGGCAGCACCGACCGCACCCGCTCCTCGAACAGCAACGGCAGCAACGGGAACAGCGGGTTGTCCGGCCCGAGTGACACCAGGTGCTGGACGGCGGTCTCCAGCGGCACGGTCTCGAACGCGTAGCCGAAGGACCGGACCCACTCGTAGACGACCTCGAGCGGCACCGGGTTCAGGTTCCACAGGTTGAAGTCCCGGTCGCGGGACTCCGGCCGCAGCGAGACGTGCGCGATCGCCTTGGCGGCGTAGTCGATCGGGATCGCGTCGAAGAGGTAGTCGATGGCCGGCACCACGCCGAACTCCAGCAGGCCCTTGATCTGCAGCAGCAGATAGTCGCTGGTCTGCGTGGCGCCGGTCTCGCTGTGGCTCATCATCATGCCGGGCCGGAAGACCGTGGTCGGGATGCCGCGGGCGCGGCCGATCCGGACGAGGTGGTCACCGGCCCACTTGGTCCGCGCGTAGGCCTCGGGCACCTCGAGGGGCACCAGCTCCTCGTTCTCCAGGAACGGGCGGTCTCGGCCGGTGTGCAGAAACGCGTCGATGCTCGACACGTAGTGCACCGCCTTGAGCCGCTCGCTGACCGCGAGGCGCAGCATCTCGGCCACGGAGTCCACATTGGCCGCCTTGAGCGCGCTGTACGGGAACACGAAGTTGACCAGCGCGCCGCAGTGGTAGATCGAGTCGATCATCCGGCCGAGCCGGGTGAACCCGTCCTCGCCCAGTCCGAGGCTCGGTTCGGCGAGATCGCCGACGATCGCCTCGATCCGGTCGTCGAAGGAGTCGTCCCAGATGAGGTAGGTCCGCATGACTTCGCGGATCCGCTCCTTGCCGGCCGCCGCGGAGTCCGCGCGCACGAGGCACCAGACGGTGGCGTCGGTCCGCTCGACCAGCTCCAGCAGGAGGAAGGCGCCGAGGTAGCCGGTGGCCCCGGTGAGCAGGATGTGCTCGGGAGCGTGCCAGTTCGCCGCGGGCAGGCCCTCAGCCGGGCGGATGGACTCGTCGAGGTCGGTATCGGCCAGAACGTCGGCGAGGCTCGCGGTGGCGTCGGCCTGGCTGCGGCGCGCGGCCTCGATCATCGCGGCGGCGCCGCCAACGTGCGGCACCTCGAACAGCTGGTGCATCGGGATGCTCACGCCGAACCGGCTCCACAGGCCGAGCGCCAGGCGCGCCAGGTGCAGCGAGTTGGCGCCGACGGCGAAGAAGCTGTCCAGCACCCCGATGGCCTCGATGCCGAGGATCTCGGTGACCAGCTGGGCCACCTCGGTCTCCAGCGCGGTCATCTCCCGGTCCGTGCCGGGCCGGCCGACCGGTTCCGGGTCGGCGAGGGCACCGCGGTCGACCTTGCCGGCGACATTGCGCGGCAGCGCGTCGAGAACTACGAGCCGGGCGGGGACCATGTGTCCGGGGAGCAGAGCGGCCAGGTGCTCCCGCACCTCGTCGGGGTCGACCGGCGCACCGTCCACACCGGACAGCCAGGCCGCCAGGATCTGGCTCGTGCCCAGCGTCCTGATGTCGGCCGCGGCCTCGCTGACGGCCGGATGGCCCACCAGCGCGTGCTCCACCTCGGCCAGCTCGATCCGGAAGCCACGCAGCTTGACCTGGTGGTCGACGCGGCCGCGGAACTCCAGCTGGCCGTCGGCGAGCCGGCGGGCGCGGTCGCCGGTGCGGTACATCCGCCCGCCGGGCGTGGTGCTCCACGGGTCGGGGAGGAACCGCGCACCGGTGAGGCCAGGCCGCTCGTGGTAGCCGCGGGCCACCCCGCCGCCGCCGATGAACAGCTCGCCATCCGTACCGTCGGGCACCGGCCGCAGGTCCTCGTCGAGCAGGTAGGCACCGGCACCCGCGATCGGGTCGCCGATCGGCACGGGCCCGTCGGGGTCGCCGCCGCGGAGGGTGGCGGTCGTCGTCCACACGGTGGTCTCGGTGGGGCCGTAGTTGTTGACCAGCAGGCATTCCGGTAGCAGCTGGTGGTGGCGCTCGACGAGCGCGCGCGGGCACGCCTCGCCGCCGACGATCACGCAGTGCAGGCTGGCCAGTGGGGCCGGGTCGTCGGCCTGGATCACTGAGTACAGCGAGGGCGTGCAGTCCAGGTGGGTCACCCGGTGCCGGGCGATCAGGTCGCGCAGCGCACGCGGGTCGCGAAGCTCCTCCGGGGAGGGGATCACGAGCTGGCCGCCGGTCGCGAGCGTCCAGTAGAGACCGACCGCGCTGGCGTCGAAGGAGAACGACAGCAGCAGCAGGAACGACGCCGGGGCGGGCCGGTCGTAGTCGTGCTGGGCCAGGGTCGTGTGCACGACCTGGCGATGGGCCGCGATGACGCCCTTGGGCTCGCCGGTCGAGCCCGACGTGTAGATCACGTACGCCGCGTTCCCCGGCGAGACCGCGACGTCCGGCCGAGCGTCCGGCTCGTCCGCCAGGTGCTCCGGGTCGGACAGGATCGTGGTCCACTCCCCGTCGGGCGCCGCACCGGCCGACGCCTCCGGGGTCACCAGGACCGTCGCCGCGGAGTCGGCCATCAGGAAGTGGAACCGCCGCGGCGGGTTCGCGGGGTCGATCGGCACGTACACCCCGCCCGCCTTCAGCACGGCGAGGAGCGCGACCACCGTCTCCGTGCACCGCTCGGCGATGACCGCCACCGCGGTCTCCGGCCCGACCCCGGCCCGGCGCAGCCGGTGCGCGAGCCGGTTGGCCCAGCCGTCCAGCTCGGCGTAGGTGAGGTCGGCGCCGAGGTGCGTGACCGCGCACGCGCCGGGCGTCCGGTCCGCCTGCCGCTCGACCAGCTCGTGGAGCAGGTGAACCTGCTCGGTGGTCGCGGTTCCGTTCTCTCCCATGGCGATACCGTTCCGTGCCGCCGTACATTTCCCGTACACGAGAGCTACGCGTGGACGGCCGGTGCCTCGAGGAAACCGGCGCGCACCAGGTGCGCCAGGATCTTGCGGCCCAGCTCGGCACTCATGGGCGGGCAGTCGATGCCGCTGCCGGCCAGCGCCGAGTCCGAGTTGCGGGTGCAGATCTCCGGCGCGCCGACCTCGGGGATGCCGCGTGGATCGACGAAGTCGTCCCGCAGCAGCAAGGGAACCACCGGGAACAGGGCGTTGGCGCTGTCCACCGCACGCAGCGTGCGCCGCCACGTCGCGTCGGACACGACCTCGAACCGGTAGCCGAACTCCGCGACCCAGTCCCAGATGTCGCGCAACGACACCGTGCTCGTGTTGCGGAAGTGGAACGCCCGGCCGAAGGACGCGCGCTGCCGGGACACGTGCACGATCGCGCGGCTCACGAAGTCCACCGGCATCAGGTTCATCGTGAGCGCGTGGTCGGGCCCGACGCCGAGCTGGACGCAGCCCTTCAACAGAACGCAGGAGAAGTCCGCGGGGTTGGTGGCGCCGGTGCCACTGTGCCCGAGGATGGTCCACGGCCGGTAGCGCACCACCGGCAGCCCGCGCTCGCCGAGCGTGGCGACCAGCTGCTCGGCCACCCACTTGCTCTGGTCGTACCCACCGACCACTTCGGACGGGTCGATGGCACCGTCCTCGACGATCCGTCGCGCGGTGCCGTGCATGAACACGTCCATCGTGGACAGATGGTGCACGGCCTTCGCGCGGACGTGGCAGGCGAGCCGGAGCACCTCCTTCGTGCCGAGCACGTTCGCGGCGCGCAGCGCGGAGTACGGGTAGATGAAGTTCACCTGCGCGCCGCAGTGGTAGATCACGTCGACGGTGGCGGCGACCTCGGCGTACCGGTCGGCGGTCAGGCCGAGCCCCGGCTCCTCCAGTGAGCCGGGCAGCGCGACGAGCCGGCGCCGGTAGCGCTCCTCCCAGATCCCGTAGCCGCGCAAGGTGTCGACCAGCCGCGCCATGCCCAGCCCGGCGGTGTCCGCGCGGACCAGGCAGTGCACGGTGGCGGTGCCGGCGCGCAGCAGCTCCTCGAGCACGAACGCGCCGAGGAACCCGGTGCCGCCGGTGAGCAGGATGTGCCGCGGGTCCAGGATGTCCGCGAGCGGCAGGCCGGCGGGGGTGAGGTCGTCCTCGACCACCGTGTCGCGCACCAGCTCCTGGGTGACCGGGTCCGCCGCGACCGCGCCGGACGCACCCGGTGGCGGCAGCGCCGCGCGGTCGACCTTTCCGTTGTGGGTCAGCGGAAGCTCGGGCAGCTCGACGTAGTGGGCCGGGACCATGTGCGCGGGCAGGGTGCGGCCGAGGAACTCACCCAGCGTCGCCGGCGCCGGCGCCTTGTGGGGCACGACGTAGGCGACCAGCCGCCGGTCCCCGGGCCGGTCCTCCCTGGCGAGCACCGCGGCCGCGCGGACGTTGCGGTGGCGCAGCAACGAGGCCTCGATCTCGCCGAGCTCGATGCGGTGCCCGCGCACCTTCACCTGATGGTCGGCCCGGCCGAGGAAATCCAGCGTGCCGTCGGACCGGTACCGCACGAGGTCGCCGGTCCGGTACAACCGGGCGCCGGGCTCGCGGCCGAAAGGATCGGGCACGAAGCGGTCGGCGGTCAGCCCGGGGCGGCCGAGATAGCCGCGGGCCACCCCCGCGCCGCCGATGTACAGCTCCCCAGCCACCCCGATGGGCACCCGGCGCCCCGCCGCGTCGAGCACGTGGAGCCGGGTGTTGCGGATGGGCCGGCCGATCGGCACCGGCCCCGGGCCGGCATCGCCCGCGGCGACCTGGTGCACGCAGCAGCCGACCACCGTCTCGGTCGGGCCGTACTCGTTGACCACCACGGAGTCGGGCGCACCGGCGGTCCACGCCCGCAGCGCCTCGCCGGGCAGCGCCTCCCCGCCCACCACGAGCCGGTGGCCCGCCAGCTCGCCGGGTTCGAGGGCGTCGCCCAGCAGCTCCAGGTGTGCCGGGGTGAGCTTCACCAGGCTCGGCCCGGACTCCCGCAGCACCACGGCGAGCGCCGTCACGCCAGGGCCGTCCGCGCCAGCGAGGAACACCGTGCGGCCCGCCGCCAGGGCGGGGAACACGGAGGTGACGGCGAGGTCGAAGGCGACCGAGGTGTGCAGCGGCGACCCGGCTCCCTCCGCCACCCGGTATGCCGAGGTGGCCCAGCCGACGTAGTTGGTCAGGCCGCGATGGGTGACCGCGACGCCCTTGGGGACGCCCGTCGAGCCCGAGGTGTGCAGAACGTAGGCGAGCCCGTCCGGGTGGACCCGCACGGACAGGTCGGTCCGGTCCTGCGCGGCCAGCTCCGCGGTGTCCCGGTCCAGCACGACGGCCCGCCGCGGCGGCACCGGGACCCGGTCGGCGAGGTCCGCGACCGTGACGACGAGCCCGGCACCGCTGTCGGTGACCACGAACCCGAGCCGGCCGGGCGGGTGCGCGGGGTCGAGCGGCACGTAGGCCGCGCCGGCCTTGAGCACGGCGAGCAACGCCACCGGCAGGTCCGGGCACCGGGGAAGGCACACGGCGACCCGGGTCTCCGGCCCGGCGCCGCGGGCCCGCAGCACGCGGGCGAGCCGGTTGGCGCGCTCGTTCAGCTGCCGGAAGGTGAGCCGTTCGGCGCCGAGGGCCACGGCGGTCGCGTCGGGCTCGCGGGCCGCCACGGCCTCGACCAGCTCGACGACGGACGGCTCGGGCTCCGGCGCGGCGACGCCGTGGGCCCAGCGGTCGAGGACCACGGCCTCCTCGGCCGGCAGCACGTCGAGGTCGCCGACCAGGTCGTCCACAGTGGACGCCGCGGCCTCGAGCAGGGTGCGGAGCCTCGGGAGCAACCGGCCGTCGCCGGTCACCCGGACGGTCACGGTGTCCTCGTCCACCACGCAGCTGAAGGTCAGCGGCCGTGCCGGGTTGTCGAGGCCGCCCCGGCACACCCGTGCACCCGCCAGGACGGCGTACCGGCCCGGGTCCTCGACCAGGACGGCGGCCTCGACCAGCTCGTCCCGCGCGACGTCCAGCTCCGCGGCAAGGCGCTCGACCGGGACCCGCACCCGCCCGAGCGCGTCCCGGTGCGCTGCGGCGACCAGGCCGAACGCGGCCCGCACGGTCGGCGCGCCGCCGAGGTTCACCCGGACCGGCAGCACGGCGGCCAGCGGGCCGATCAGGTTCTCCGTGCCCGGATCGGCCCGCTGGTCATCGAGCACGCCGAGGCGGACGTCGACCTGGCCGGACAGCCGGGACAGCAGCACGGCGACGGCGGCCGGCAGCACGTCCCGACTCGCCACCCCGGTGGCCGCCGCCACCGTGTCCACCAGCGCCAGCGGAAGCTCCACCGAGCTGTCCACACGGGACGGTCCAGCGACCGCCGGGAGGCGCATCGCCCGGCTCCCCTCGAGGTCGGCGACACCGGCCGCGAGCTGGGTCGCGTACTCGGCCGTCGTCAGCCATCGCCGCCGCCCGGCGAGCAGCTCACCGAGCCGCGCGAGTGGCCGCGGGTCGGCGGTCGCGAGCTCGTCGAGCAGGATCGCCGGTGAGAACTCGTCCGCGATCAACCGGTGCAGCACCACCGACAGCACGCTTCGCCCGCCGTCCAGCCGGATCAGGGTGACCCGGAACAACGGCGCGGCCGTGACCGGCAGCGGCCGCTCGGCGTCGGCCCGCAGGGCTTGCCGCAGCGCGGCCGCCCGGTCCTGCCGCGCCGTCCCGGACAGGTCGACGACACCGGCCGGCACGGTCAGGTTCCGGGCGACGAGCCGCACCGGTTCGCCGTCCAGCACACGGAAGTAGGTGCGCAGCGCCTCCTGCCGGCGCACCACCGCGGCCAGCGTGTGGTCGAGCGCCTGAAGGTCGACCGGCCCGTCGAGGTCGAACGTCGCCCGGATCGGGCCGGCTTCAGCACCGGACCACACCGCCTGCTGGCCCACCGACAGGTTCGTGCCGCTCATCCCGCGTTCCCTTCGCCAGCCGGTCGGACGGTCACGCCGGCTCGGCCACCAGCGACCCGGCCGCCACGCGTTCCCTCGCGTACAGGGCGAACAGCTCGTTCAGCTGGTACCACGGCGCGCGGCCGTCCCGGACCTCCACGGCATCGAGCAGGTTGGCGCACATCAGGTGCTCGATGATCCGGTCCGACCGGGCCGGCGGCCGGTCGAGCACGGCCGCGGCCGCCTCGCCGGGCAGCACCCCGGAACCGTGCGTCGCGATCAGCCGGACGGCCCGGCGCTCCTCCTCGGGCAGCGCCAGGTAGCTCGGCTCCAGCCCGGCCCGCACCGACAGGTCCCCACAGATCAGCTCGTCGAGCCGGGTCCGGTTGTCCCCGAGCCGGTCCGCCAGGTCCGCCAACGGCCAGCGCGGCCGCATCGCCAGCCGCGCGGCCGCCACCTTGAGCGCCAGCGGAACCAGGGCACAGCCCCGCGCGATCCGGCGGGCCGCGTCCGGCTCCCGGGCGATCCGCTCGGCGCCGACCACCCCGCGTAGCAGCCCGACGGCCTCACCGAGCGACAGGGGGCCGAGCCGGGTGCGGCGCAGGCCCTCCAGCATCGTCAGGCCGCACCGGCCGGACACGATGACCCGACACTCTCCCGTGCCCGGGAGCAGCGGCCGGACCTGCGCGTGGTCCCAGGCGTCGTCGAGCACGACGAGCACCCGGCGTTCGGCCACGGTGGCGCGGAAGAGCGCCGAGCGGTACTCCACCGCGTCCGGTATCTCCCACGCGGCGATGCCGAGGGACCGCAGCAGGGAGGCGAGCACGTCCGCCGGCTCCTTCGGCCGGCCGGTGGTGCCGCCGAGCGTCTGGTAGAGCTGACCGTCCGGAAAGGACGGCCGTAGCCGGTGTGCGGCGGCGACCGCGAGCGCGGTCTTGCCGACCCCCGGCGGCCCGGACAGCTCGACGCCGATCGGCCCACCCGCGGGCAGGCGCAGGACCGACGTCATGCCGGCGAGCGCCGCCGCGCGGCCCACCACCTGGGGGACGGCGGGCAGCGCGCACGGGCGGCTCGGCAGGGAGGCGGACCGCGCGCGGGTGGCGCCGGCAGGTCCCGGCTGGCCCGAGGTGCGGATCCGCTGCCGCACCCGGCACAGCTCCGCACCCGGCTCGATGCCGAGGTCGCGGCGCAGCACCGCGCGTGCCTCGGCGAACACCGCCAGCGCATCGGGCCTGCGGCCGGCCCGCTCCAGCGCGGTCATCAGCTGGGCCCAGGTGTGCTCGGCGAGCGGCCGTTCGGCGAGCATCTCGCGCAGCCGGGCGGGCAGGTCGTCGTGCCGGCCCAGCGCCAGCCGCGCGTCGACCCACGACGACAGCACCTCGCACCGGCGGTCCTCCAGGGCGGTGATCCGCGCCTGGGCCCAGGACCCCAGCTCGATCCCGTCGAAGGGCCGCCCGCGCCACAGCCGGATCGCGCCGCCGAGGCAGCGGGCCGCCCGGCCCGTGTCGCCCCGGTTGGCCGCGGCCACGCCCTCGTCGGCGAGCTTCTCGAAGTCCAGCAGGTCGAGCTCGTCGGGCCGCACGTCGATCGCGTAGCCGGTGGGGTCGCTGACCAGCCTGGGCCGCCCGTCAGCCGTGTTGCCCAGGGACTTGCGCAGGTCGGACACATAGGTCCGGATGTTCGCGGTGGCCGAGCAGGGCGGCGAGCTGTCCCAGATCGCGTCGATCAGCCTGGCCCTCGTGACCACCCGGCCGGGCTGCAGCAGCAGGGCGGCGAGCAGCGCGTAACGCTTGGCGCCCTTGATGTCCGGTACGACCGTGGAGATACGAACCTCCATGGGCCCGAGCACGTTGATTCGCATGACTCCCACTCCGTATCGCAACACGTACGGTGCGTTCGCTCGTCGCGCCGCGCTCGGGGAGAACGGTAGGGAGGGCCACTTACAGGCCTGTTACATTTCACTTTTGTTCGCCACAGCCGCGAAACCCGCGGCTCCGGTCGGCTACGCGGAGACCCGTTCGCCGTCGAGGGTGTCGGCCGTGTCCAGCCGCAGCAGCGCGGCGCCGTCGAGCGCGACCAGCCCGGCCATCGGGTCCCGGCTGGTGACCAGCACCAGGCAGCCGGGCGAACCGGGCAGAAGCGGACGGACCTGGGCCGGGTCGCGGGCGTCGTCGAGCAGGATCAGCACCCGCCGGGTGGCCAGCATCGACCGGAACAACGCGCTCGCCTCGTCGAGGTCGGCCGGCACCCGGGTGCGCGGCACGCCGAGCGTGCGCAGGAACCGGGTCAGCGCGTCGATCGGGCGGACCGGCGCCGCCGGCGCGGTGGCGCGGAGGTCAAGGTAGAGCTGGGCATCCGGGAACCGGTCGGCGACCTTGTGCGCCCACCGCACGGATAGTGCCGTCTTGCCGGCACCACCCGCGCCGACGATCGCCTGGATCGCGGGGCCCGGGCCGTCCACACCGGACACCAGGGTGTCGAGCTGGCGCAGCTGCGCCTCGCGCCCGCGGAACCCGCCGAACGCGGCCGGGAGCTGCGCGGTGACCGGCCGGCCACGGTCCGACCGGGGGTCTGGCGCGCGGTCCGGGGGCTGCTGGTTCAGCGCGCGGGTGAGCGCGCGGGTGACCCGCTTGGTCGGGTCGATGCCGAGTTCCTGGCGCAACCGCAGCCGAAGCCCGCCGTACGCGGCGAGCGCGTCGGCCTGCCGACCGCACGCCGCGAGCGCCTCGATCCACACGCTGTGTGCGGCCTCGTCGAACGGGTGGCGCTCGACCACCGGCTCGAGCATCGACACGGCCCGCTCACCGTGGCCGGCGGCCAGCCACGCCTCGGCGCAGTCGGCCACCACCGCGATCCTGGCCTGCTCCAGGGCCGGCCGGTGCGTGGTCTCGACCGCGGGGACCCGGACATCGTCGAGGGGACGCCCGCGCCACAGCGCCAGCGCGGACTCCAGCACCACGGCTCGCTCGGCACCGTGGTGCTCGAACGCGCCGGCAACCGTCTCCCGGAACACCTCGACGTCGCACGTGCCCGACTCGACCGCCAGCACGTACCCCGAGGAGGTGCGGCGCAACGCGACCGCGTCGCCCGCGGCCTCCCGCAGCCATCCCCGGGTGCGGTGCACGAGAACGCGCAGCCCGACGTCGTTCGCCGGGTCGCCCCACAGCCCCTCGGCGAGCCCCGAGTCCGAGACACCGCGGCCGCCGGCCACGGCGAGCAGGCCGAGGAGCGCGCGGACGTTCTTGGCCGACGGGGACACCGGCCGCCCGTCGACCCGGACGGCGACCGGTCCGAGCACCAGCACGTCAACCCGGGACATGTGCCTGCCAGCCCCTCCACGGAATGCACCACACGAGCATCGACTCCCGTGTTCGCAGAGAAATCGTCGAACTCGAGACCTTATAATGAGCCGGGCCCGACGGAGAAGGATGATTCGATAATTCGACGAACGACGACCTCGCGGCCGATAACGAATTGGCCGCGAATGCGCACACCGAATGGTCGACGGGCCCCTAATTGTCTTGCCGCCCGACGACTTCCGAACGCGCCTATCGTCGACGGCCGACCACCGTGACGAGGTAATCGTCACCCACGACCCGCTGGTCGTGCACGACCAGACCGGCATCCCGGACCATGCCCACCATCGTGTCGGGGGTGGCGAGGTCGGGCAGCCGGTAGATCAACCGCTTCAGCAGGCTCGGCAGCCGGTGCTCGATGACGACGCCGGTCCCGTCCGGTCGCAGCACCCGCCGGACCTCGCGCAGGCCGGCGGCCTGGTCGGCCCACTGGCCGAAGCTCGTGGTGGACACCACCAGGTCGATCGCGCCGTCGTCGACGTCGAGCGCCTCCGCGCCGCAGACCACGAACCGCGCCGAGGGCAGCCGGGCGCGCGCCCGGCGGATCATCCCCTCCGACGGGTCGGCGCCGGTCAGCCCGGCCGCCGGCAGCCGCCGGGCGAGCAGTTCGAGCAGCGCGCCGGTGCCGCAGCCGACGTCGAGCACGGTCCCCGGCGCCAGGTCGCGGTCGTCGATCTCGGCCAGCACCAGGCGGTGCATCACGCCGCACTCGGCGCCGTACATCGCGTCGTAGTCATGGGCGATCCGGTTGTACCGCGGCACCCGGGCGTTCACACGCGTGCGCATGGGTCGCAGTTCTCCCTTCGGTCGGACGCCGGCGATCCTGAGCGGCCGCCGTACATTTTCGGTACACCGGCCCGTGCGCATCGGGGCCGGTCACCGCCCGGTTGGCGGTGCCCGGCTCGTGTGGTGAGGTGTGCCCGGTGAGCACCGACCAACCTGACCTGGCCCGCCGGCTCGGCACCACCGACGCGGTGGTGATCGGGCTCAGCGCGATGATCGGCGCGGGCGTCTTCGCGGCGTTCGCGCCCGCCGCGGCCGCGGCCGGCAGCGGCCTGCTGATCGGCCTGGTGATCGCCGGCGGGGTGGCCTACTGCAACGCCAGCAGCTCGGCCGCGCTGGCCGCCCGGTACCCGCGGTCCGGCGGGACCTACGTCTACGGGCGCGAGCGCCTCGGCGAGTGGTGGGGCTTCATGGCGGGCTGGGGCTTCGTGGTCGGGAAGACCGCCTCGTGCGCGGCCATGGCACTGACCTTCGCCAGCTACGTGACACCGGGCCTGGCCCGGCCGCTGGCCGTGGCCGCGGTGGTCGTGTTCACGGCGGTCAACTACTTCGGCGTCACGAAGACCGCGGGGCTCGCGCGGGTCCTGCTGGCCGTGACCCTGGTAGCGCTGGCCGTGATCCTGGTGGCGATGTTCGGCGGTGGCCGGCTCGCCGCGGACCACCTCGGCGCCCAGCTGTGGACGGGCGGCGGCGTGGTGGGGACGCTGCAGGCCGCGGGGCTGCTGTTCTTCGCCTTCGCCGGCTACGCGCGCATCGCCACCCTGGGCGAGGAGGTCCGCGACCCGGTGCGGACCATCCCGCGCGCGGTCCGTACCGCTCTCGCCGTCGTCCTGGTCCTCTACGCCGTGGTGGCCGTGGGCCTGCTGCTCGTGCTGGACCCCGCCGAGCTCGCCGCCTCGACCGCGCCGCTGCGGGACGCGGTCGAGGCCGGGTCCCTGTCCTGGCTCGCGCCGGCCGCAAGCGTGGGCGCCGCGGTGGCGAGCCTCGGCGCGCTGCTGGCGCTGATCACCGGCGTCGGCCGGACCACGCTGGCCATGGCGCGCAACCGCGACCTGCCCGGGTGGCTGTCGGCCGTGCATCCCCGCTACCAGGTCCCGCACCACGCGGAGATCGCCGTCGGCGTCGTGGTGTGCGCGCTGGTGCTCAGCTTCGACCTCCGCGGGGTGATCGGGTTCTCCTCGTTCGGCGTACTCGTCTACTACGCCATCGCCAACGCTGCGGCCTTCACCCTGCGGGACGGCGAGGTGCGCCTGCGCCGCTGGGTGCCGGTCCTCGGCCTGGCCGGCTGCCTGATCCTCGCCGCGACGCTGCCGTGGACCTCCGTCGTGGCCGGGCTCGCGGTCTTCGCCGTCGGCCTCGCCGGCCGTGCCGCCGTACTCGCCCGCCGGGACCGTGCCGGCGGCGGCCGATCCGTCTGAACAAGACAAACAAGGCGCTTTACCACATTGCATATTCCGCGCACATTCGTCGCGATCCGAGGTTATCCGCTCGCGTTCCGTCACCAGCTCAACGCCTGGCGGCAGCCGCTACCGGGGGCGGGGTGAATTCATTTCCGGCGAAGGCGCGACGAATGTTGTCGCGTCCAGTACGGTAATCCGCCACGGACCCCGAACGTACGTTGTTGGAGACCGAGCAACGAGGAACCATGGCCGGCGACCGAAAGGACCTCCGAACATGCAATGGCGCCGAATCACCACCCTGCTGCCCGCGGCCGCACTGGCGTTGCTCGCCGCGGCAGGCATCGTCGGGGCCCTCGAGCTCGCCGACCAGAACCCGGACCAGGTCGTCGCTTCCGGCGCGCCACCGGCCGCGGCATGCGACTGGTCGGTTCGCCCGCCGAACCAGTGAGCCGGGCCCAGTAGACCCACGCCCGGTGCGCCATGGACGCTGACGGGGAGACCCCGGCCGGGACCGGTACGGACGTACTCGTGCTCGGCTCAGTGGTCGTACGGCACGAGGGCCGGCTGATCGCCCCGCCGTCGCGCGGTGGCCGGATCCTGCTCGGCAACCTCGGGCTCGGCCAGTACCGCGGGCTGCGCGACGACACGCTGCTCGAGCGCATGTGGCCGGACCGCTCGGCGGAGGACTCTCTCCGCGCGCTTCGGGTGGCGGTCCACCGGCTGCGGCACTGGTTGCAGGAAGCGGTCGGGGACGCGATCACCGTCGCGCGAACCTCGCAGGGGTACGTGCTGGAGATCGCCGACGGCGACGTGGACGCCGACCACTTCCGCCGGCTGGTGGCGAGCAGCACGACGCTCCCGCCGGCCGACAAGGCGGCGGTGCTGGCCAAGGCCCTCGAGCTGTGGCGCGGTCCCGCGCTCCTCGACGTCCCGTCCGACAGCGTCGACCGGACCGAGCTGCACCAGCTCTCCCGGCAGCGCACCCTGGCCACGGTCGACTACGCGCGCGCGATGGTCCACATCGGACAGGCGGACGTGGCGCTGCGGGCGCTGACCCCGCTGGTGGCCGACGAGGCGCTGAACGAGGGCGTGCACGCGGCGTGGATCGAGGCGTTGGCCGTGTCCGGCCGGCAGGCCGCCGCGCTGGAGGCGTACGAGACGCTGCGGCTCCGCCTGCGCAACGAGCTCGGCATCGAGCCGAGCCGCGAGCTCAGCCGGACCTTGATCAAGGTGCTGCACCAGGATCTCCCCGAGGCGACCGCGGACCCCGCGCCGGACGTGGCCGACAAGCCCGCGCCCGCGCAGCTTCCGGCCGCGGTGAGCGCGTTCACCGGCCGCCGGGAGCACCTGCGGGTGCTGGACACGCTGCTTGTCGACTGCCGGTCGTCGGCCGAGACCATGGTCATCTCGGCAATCGAGGGCACCGGCGGGGTGGGGAAGACGGCCCTGGCCGTCCACTGGGGGCACAAGGTCGCCGACCAGTTCCCCGACGGCCAGCTCTACGTCGACCTGCGGGGGTTCTCCCGGGACCAGCCGGTGGCGCCGGGCAACGCGCTCGGCCGGCTGCTGCGCGGGATCGGGTTGCCCGACGGGCAGATCCCGGCCGACCAGAGCGAGGCGGCCGGGCTCTACCGGTCGGCCCTGGCGAACAAGCGGATGCTGATCGTGCTGGACAACGCTGCCAATGCCGAGCAGGTCCGGCCGCTGATCCCCGGCACCCCGGGCAGCCTCGTGCTGGTCACCAGCCGCGCCCAGCTCGGCGGCCTGGTGGCGATCGACGGCGCGCGACGCATCGACCTCGAGACGCTCAGCCCTGACGAGGCTGTCGAGCTGCTGACCACGTTGCTGGGCAAGGACAAGGTGGCCGCCGAGCCCGCGGCGACGGCCGAGCTGGCCGCTGCCTGCGCGTGCCTGCCGCTGGCCCTACGCATCGCCGGCGCGAACCTGCTCGCCCACCGGTCGCAGCGGATCGCCGACCTCGTGCGCCGGTTGCGCTCCGGTCACCCGTGGACCGCGCTCACGGTGGACGGCGACGACGGGGCCACCGTGCGGCTCGCGTTCGACCTGTCCTACCGGCAGCTCTCCCCGCCGGCCGGGCGAGTGTTCCGGTTCCTCGGGATGCTGCCGGGCGCGGACACGACCGTCGACGCCACCGCCGCGCTCGCCGAGCTCGACGAGGAGCGGACGGCCGACGCGCTGGCCGAGCTGGTCGACGCGCACCTGCTCACCGAGCACGAGGACGGCCGCTACACCTTTCACGACCTGTTGCGGGCCTATGCGCGGGACCTCGCCGAGCACGAGGAGCCGGACCGGGAGGCGGGGGTGCGCCGGCTGGCCGCCTGGTACCTCGCGGCCGCCGACAACGCGGTACGCCAGCTCTACCCCAAGGTCCTGCGGCTTCCGGTGCCCGACCTGCCGGCGCTGCGGGCACCGGCCCTCGACGACGACCCGGCCGCGGCCGGGTGGCTCGCGACCGAGCTCGCCAACCTCGTCGAGGTGGTGCGCCACGCCGCGGCCCACGGTGCCGCGGAGGTCGCCTGGCTGCTCGGCGACGCGCTGCGGATCCACCTGTTCCGCCGCCGCCTCAACGCCGAGTTCGGTCAGGTCGTGGACGCCGCGCTCGCCGCCGCCACCGAGGCGGGTGACGCCGGTGGCTGCGCGGCGGCGGAGCTCGGCCTGGCCACCGTCTGCCGGTCCCGCGGTGACCTGCCGCGGGCCCTGCACCACCTGCGCCACGCGCTCGACCACGCCCGCAAGGCCGAGTGGGCCGACTGCCAGCTCGCGACGCTGAGCAACATCGCCGTGATCCACACGGAGATGGGCGAGCTCGACCGGGCCACCCGATACCTGCGCGAGGTGCAGGCGCTCAACCGGACCCTGGGCAACACCGCCCGCGAGGCGACCGCGTTCAACCACCTCGGCGCGATCCAGTTCCAGTCAGGGCACCTGGCCGAGTCGGTCCAGGCGCACCGGCAGGCGCTGGCGAAATACCACGAGCTCGGCGACGACTCCTACGACGGCCTGACCCTGCACAACCTCGGCCGGTCGCTGCGGGACCTCGGCAACCCGGCCGAGGCGCGGGAGATCCTCGACCGGGCGCTACGCACCGCCCACGCCACCGGCGACAAGCACATCGAGGCCGGCATCCTGAGCGACCTCGCCCGCCTCGACCGCGACGTCGGCCGGACCACCGAGGCCCGGGCCAACGCGGCCCGCGCGCTCACCCTGGCGACCGACCTCGGCGACCAGTTCGAGCAGATCGCGGCCCTGATCTGCCTCGGCAGCATCGACACGTCCCTCGGCGCCCTGCCGGGTGCCATGCGGTCCTACGAGCGCGCACTGACCCTGGCGCGCCAGACGAGCCAGGCGAGCCCGCAGACGGAGTCACTGATCGGCCTCGGCGCGGTGTGCCTGCGACGCGGCGATCACCAGAAGGCGGTCATCCACGCGAGGGAGGCACTCGCCCGCAGCCACGAGTGCGGGTTCCGCGTCCTGGAAGGCCAGGCCCTCACCCTGCTCGCCGAGATCCACCTGGCGGCGCACCGGCACGAACGCGCCGGTTCCCTGGCGGAACGCGCCGTGGCCAGCCACACCGCGACGGAGCACAAGCTCGGCGAGGCCCGCGCCCTGCTGGTGCTCCACGCCATCCGGACCGCCGCGGGCGACACGGAGGCGGCCGAACAGGCGTGCCGACGCGCCACCGAGATCCTCAGTGAGCTCGGCGTTCCCCACTAGGGAAGTCCGGAAGGCGGTAGGCGGTTCGCTCCACCACCGGGATGCGGTTGCCCCGCCCGGTTCGTGCGGCGTCGACCATGGTGGCGAGCGCCGCGACGGTCGGCTGGGCGAACAGGGCACGCAGCGGGATCTCCGCGCCGAACTCGTCCAGCAGACGGGCCGCGAGGCGGGTGGCCAGCAAGGAGTGGCCGCCGACGTCGAAGAAGTTGTCGTGCCGGCCCACGTCCGGCACCTCTAGCAGCTCGCCCCAGATCTCGGCCAGCCGGCGCTCCACGGGGGTCCGCGGCGGCTCGCGGTCGGCCGGCCGTTCGGTGCCCGTCGCAGCGGGCGCGGGCAGCCGGGCGTGGTCGACCTTCCCGTTGGCGCCCGTCGGCAGCGCCGGGAGCACCTCGACGTGCGTCGGCACGAGGTAGGCCGGGAGCCGCTCGCGCAGGAACGCCCGGACCGACGTGGGGCTCAGCTCGCCCACGACGTAGGCGACCAGCGACACGGGCCGCGAGCGCGGCCACGGGATGACCGTCGCCTGCCGGACATCGGGATGGCGGGCCAGCACGCCCGCGACCTCACCCGGCTCGATCCGCAGGCCGCGGATCTTCACCTGGCTGTCGCGCCGCCCGCGGAACTCCAGCAGCTCGTCGTTGCGGTAGCGCACCAGGTCACCGGTCCGGTACATCCGCGCACCTGGCTCGTGCGCGAACGGGTCCGCCAGGAACGCCGCCGCGGTCTCCGCCGGGCGCGCCAGGTACCCGCGCCCGACCGGCAGCCCACCGACGTACAGCTCGCCGAGGCAGCCCTGCGGCACCGGCCGGAGCCGCTCGTCGAGCACGTACAGCCGGGCGTTGGGCATCGCGCGGCCGAGGGCCAGCCGGCCGGTGCCGACCGCGTCCCGGCACGGCCACCCGGTGACCGCGATGGCCGTCTCGGTCGGCCCGTACATGTGCAGCAGCAGCGCGGGGAGCCGGGCGAGGATCTCGTCGTGGGTCGCCGGGGACAGTGACTCCGCGCCGGCCATCAGCATCCGCAGGCTCGACAGCGGCATGCCGCGCCGCCGGGACACCTCCAGGACGACGTCCAACATGGACGGCACCAGGTGGACCACCGTGGCCTCCGACCGTGCCAGGTGGACACAGATCTCATGCGCGTCCCGCTCGGCGCCGGGATGGGCGATGACCACCTGCGCGCCGGCGATGAGCGGCCAGAAGATCTCCTTGACCGACACGTCGAACGTGTGGACGGTCTTGAACAGCAGCCGGTCGTCGCGCCCCAGCGGCCAGTCCTGCTGCATCCACCGCAGGTTGTTCACGATCCCCGCGTGCTCGATCAGCGCGCCCTTCGGACCGCCGGTGGACCCGGACGTGTAGACGACGTACGCCAGGTCCTTCCCGCCGGCACTCCCGGGTTTCCGAGGTGAACCCGGCAGCCGGTCGACGAGCACCACCGCCGTGCCCGGCGGCACCCGGTCGGCATGCCGGCTCGACGTGACGACGACCCGGCACCCACCGTCCGCGAGGATCGCCGCGGTACGCAGTGCGGGATGGCTCGGCTCCAGCGGCAGGAACGCGGCACCCGCCTCGAGCACGCCCAGCTCGGCCACCACGAGCCCGGCCGACCGTCCCAACAGGACACCCACGACGTCGCCGCGGCGCGTGCCCAGGTCCGCCAGCGCCGTGGCCACCGCGGCGGCCCGGGCACCGAGCTCGCCGTAGGTCAGATGCCCCGGCGCGGCGGCACAGGGCTCGTCGGCATTGCAGTCCAGGCACCCGGACAACGCCACCGCGTCGGGTGTCGCGGCCACCTGGCGCCCCACCAGCTCGTGCAGCGGCACGTCGACCGGGTAGTGCGCGGGTGCGTCGTTCCAGTGCTCGAGCTGCCGCGACCGCTCGTCCGCGCTGAGCAGATCCAGCTCGGCCACCCGCCGGTGCGGCGCGGCGACCAGCTGCTCCAGCACCCGGACCAGGTGCGCGACCAGGCGGCGCACGGTGGTGCCGTCGAACAGGTCGGTGTCGTATCGCGCCACCGCGGCCCCGGTCCGCAGATCCTCGACCACCACGGTCAGGTCGAACTTCCCGATGCTCGCGTCCTGCTCGACCCGGCTCACCCGCAGACCCGGCAGCTCCACCGACACCGGCGCGTCCTCGACCGCGAGCATCACCTGGAACAGCGGGTTGGCGGCGTGCTCCCGCGCCGGCGCGACCGCCTCCACCACCTTCTCGAACGGCAGGTCCTGGTGCGCGTAGGCCGCCAGGCACGTCTCTCGCACCCGGTCGAGCAGCTCGGCGACCACCGGCCCGCCGGACGTGTCGACCCGCAGCGCCACCGTGTTCGCGAAGAACCCCATCAGCTCGTCGAACTCCGCCCGGGTCCGGTTCGCCACCGGCGTGCCGACCAGCACCTCGCGCTGGCCCGCGTACCGGCACAAGGTCAACCCGAGGCCGGCCAGCAGCACCATGAACGACGTCATCCGGTGCGCCGTGGCCAGCCTGTGGATACCCCGCAGGAGCGCGTCGGGCAGCTCGAAGCGCACGTCCGCGCCACGGTGGGCCGGCACCGCCGGGCGCGGCCGGTCGGTGGGCAGCTCCAGCACGGCCGGCGCGCCCGCGAGGGCGGAGCGCCAGAACTCCGTGAGCTCGCCGAGGCGCGAACCGGACAGCTGGTCCCGTTGCCAGCCCGCGAAGTCCGCGTACTGGACGGGCAGCTCGGGGAGGTCCGGCTCCGGCCCGCCGGTCTCGGCCAGGTAAAGCGCGCCGATGTCGCGGACGAGGACCCGGGCCGACAGCGCGTCGCACGCGAGATGGTGCATCGTCAGCACCAGCAGGTGCTCGGCGTGGCCGAGGCGGGCGGTGAGCAGCCGGAGCAGCGGGGCGCACGTCAGGTCGAACGGCCGGCTCGACTCGGCAGCGACGAAGTCGGCGAGCCGGCGCTCGTCGGGCGGCGCGGCGGACAGGTCGACGTGCCGCGCGGGCACCCGTACCGCGGCGAGCACGTGCTGCACGAGAGCGCCGTCACGCAGGCCGAACGACGTGCGCAGCACCTCGTGCCGCGCGGTCAGCCGGGCGAGCGCCCGCTCCAGCGCGGGGAGGTCCACCTCGCCGTCGACCCGCAGCACGACCGGCACGTGGTAGGCGGCGTTGCCGGGGGTCAGCTGGTCGAGGAACCAGAGCCGTTCCTGGGAGAACGACGCCGGCACGAGCCACGGCTCACCACCCGGTTCGGGGCGGGCCGCCGGGGTCAGCGCCGGGGCAGGCGCGACGCCGGCCTGCCGGGTGAGCCAGTCCGCGAGGCCGGCGACGGTCGGCCGCTCCAGGAACGTCCGCAACGCGAGGCCCTCGGCACCCAGCCGCGCCACGAACCGGCCGGCCAGCAGCGAGTTGCCACCCAGCGCGAAGAAGTCATCGTGCACGCCGACCCGGGCCGCCGGCACGCCGATCGTCTCGCACACCAGGTCGCGCAGCCGCTCCTCGAGCGGGTCGCCCGGAGCGACGAACCCCGCCGGAGCGGGTGAGGTGGGCACGGTCGGCTCGGCCACCGGGCCGCCGATCGGGCGCCGCACATCGGTGACGCTCCGGCTCACCGTGGCGACGAACGACTCGACCAGGGCGGCGATCCGGGCCCGGTCGAGCCGGTCGGTCCGGTAGTCGGCGCGGACCCGGAAGCCGTCGCCGGCGGGGCTCACCTCGAGGGCCAGCTCGCACTTGGCGTTGCGCGGCGGCACCGGCACGACGCTGACGGCCAGGCCGTCGAGCGTCACGTCCTCGATCTGGTCCTCGTAGGCGAACAGCACGTCGGAGAACGGCGTGCGACCCAGCTCGCGATCGGGCCGCAGCTCGTCGACGAGCCGCTCGAACGCCACGGTCTGGTGGGCGTAGGCGGCGGTGCAGCGTTCGTGGACCTGGTGCAGCAGCTCGGCGAACGTGGCGGCCGGGCCCGGCTCGAGGCGGAGCACCAGGGTGTTGACGAAGAATCCGACCAGCAGCTCGGTCTCGGGCAGGTCGCGGTTCGCGACGGGCACGAGGACCGCGACGTCCGGTCGGCCGAGGTGCCGGGCCAGCACCAGCGACCACACGGCCAGCAGCACGGCCATCGGCGTGGTCCCCAGCTCGGCGGCCAGCCCGCGCACGGCGGCGCCGGTGCGCGCATCGATCTCCGCGCACACGGTGGCGGCCGGCGCCGCGGTCGCCGGCACGGGCGCCACCGCGCCGTCGGCCAGCGAGAAGTGCGCCGGCGCACCGGACAGCTGCCGGCGCCAGTACGCGAGCGCGGGCTCGTCCGCGTCGGCCGGCTGCTCCCGTTGCCACGCGACGAAGTCGGCGTACTGGAGGGACTCCGGGGGCGGGGCCGCGGGGCCGCCGCGGTACAGGGTCCGCAGCTCGGCGATCAGCAGCCGCAGCGACCACGCGTCCACGACGATGTGGTGGGCGCACACCAGCAGCAGGTGGTCCCGCGGCCCGGTGCGGTACACCCGGCAGCGCAGCAGTGGCCCGCGGGCGAGGTCGAACGGCTCGTACGCGTCCCGCAGCAGATGCTCGGCCGGGTCGGTGCCGTCCGGGACGTCCACCAGCGCGAAGTCCGCGCGGGCCGTGTCCGTGATGTGCTGGTGGGGCACGCCGTCGAGGCAGCGGATGGTGGTGCGCAGCGTCTCGTGCCGGGCCACGAGCGCGTCCAGGGCCGCCCGCAGCGCCGGCACGTCGAGCGGTCCGCGTAGCCGCAGCGCGGCCGGCACGTGGTAGGCCGTCGTCTCCGGCGTCACCTCGTGGACGAGCCAGAGCCGGTGCTGCTCCTGGGAGAGCGGGAACATCGAGTACCCCGGCGCCAGGTCCGGCTCCCGGATCGCACGCTCGGCCGACGTGGTCACCGTGACTCCTCGCTCCCGTCCACTGTGGACATCATGGCCGCCACGGACGCGGCGCCGCGGGGCCGCCGCGTGAGGGCACCACGCCGGGCCGTCGCACCGGCCCGGCGGGCGAACTCGGCCAGCTCGCCGGCGGTGGGCCGCTGGAAGATGACCGCGACCGGTAGCTCGACCGCCAGCACGGCACGCAGGTGGGTGGCCGCGCGGGCCGCGGCGAGGCTGTGCCCGCCGAGGGTGAAGAAGTTGTCGTCGAGGCCGACCTCCGCCACACCAAGCTCACGCGCCAGCGTCGCGGCGATCTGCCGCTCCAGCCAGGTGCCCGCCCGCCTGCCCGCCGGGGTGCTGGCCGGGCGCACCCTCGCCAGCGCGGTGCGGTCGACCTTGCCGTTGGCGGTGAGGGGCCACGCGTCGTGCCAGTGCAGCCGGGTCGGGACCATGTGCCGCGGCAACGACTCCCGGGCCCGCGCCAGCACCTCGACGGTGACCTCGGCCGGCGTCGCCGCCGCCGCCGGCTCGGGGATGGCGTGGGCCACGACCTGCTGGCCGTCCCCGGTGCCGGCGACGACCACTACCGCCTCCGCCACTGCCGGGTGCTGGCCGAGCACCGCCTCGATCTCACCCAGCTCGACGCGCTGGCCGAACAGCTTCACCTGCTGGTCGGCGCGCCCGACGAACTCCAGCCGGCCGTCGCCGCGGTAGCGCACCAGGTCACCGGTCCGGTACAGCCGCGCGCCGGGCAGCGGACCGTACGGGTCGGGCGTGAAGCGCTCGGCGGTGGCACCCGGCCGGCCGAGGTAGCCGCGGGCCAGCTGGGCGCCGCCGACGCACAGCTCACCGACGGCGCCCTGGGGCACCAGCAGGCCCCGCGGGTCGAGCACGTAGGCGCCCGTGTTGCGCAGCGCCCGGCCGATCGGCAGCCGGCGCTGCGCCAGCTCGCCGGCCTCGACCTCGTAGGCCGTGCACATGACCGTGGTCTCCGTGGGTCCGTAGGCGTTGACGACGGTGGCCCCCGGCAGCACGGCCGCGAGCCGCTTCGCCAACGGCTCGGCGATCGGCTCTACACCGAGCAGCAGCCGGCGCATGGGCGGCGGCGACCCGTGCCGTTCGAGGTCGGCGACCAGCTCGCCGAGTGCGAACGGCGGCACGAACGCGGACTCGATCCCGTGGTCACGGAGCCAGCCGGCGAGCACCGCGCCGTCGACCCGTACGTGCTCGGGGGCGACGACGACAGTGGCACCGGTGTGGAAGGCCGCGAAGATCTCGTAGACGGACACGTCGAAGCCGGTGCTCGTCCACCACGCGCAGCGCGCCCCGGCCGGCACCCCGCCGCGCTCGCGGAAGTCGGCCAGCAGGTTGGCCACCGCCCGGTGCGGGACGCCGACCGCCTTCGGCACGCCTGTCGAGCCCGACGTGGACATGACGTAGCAGAGGTTCCCGGCCCCCGGCGCGGCACCGGCGACGACGGCGGGTGGCTCCCCGAGGTCGGTGACGTCGACGGCGCGGCCGTCCGGCGCGGGCCCACCCGCGGTCACGACGACGTCGATCCCGGCCTGGCCGCGGATGTGGTCGAGGCGCTCGGCGGGCAGGTCCGGGTCCAGCGGCACGTAGGCGGCGCCGGCCTTGAGCACGCCGAGCACGGCGACGACATAGTCCAGTGACCGTCCGATGTGGACGCCAACGCGGTCGTCCACGGCCACCCCGGCCGCCCTCAGGAGCCCGGCCAGCCGCTCTGCCCGCGCGTCCAGCCACCCGTAGGTGACCGTACGCCGGCCGTCGACGATCGCCACCACGTCGGGCTGGGTCTTCGCCCAGCGCTCGAACGGATGGTGTAGCAGCTCGCCGTCGGGAACCTCCCCCACCGGCCCGTTCCACTCGTGCAGCAGCCGGTGGGACTCCGTGGGCGCGGGGGCGGTCAGCGTGTCGAACGAGCCATCCGGGTCCCGGCCCACGCGGTCCACAATGGACACCCAGCTGTCGAGGAGCCGGTGTGCGGTGGTGGCGTCGAACAGGTCGGCGTCATAGGTGAGCTGGGCCGCGACGGCGCCGTCGAGCTCGCTCACCTCCAGCGCGAGATCGGTGAGGGCCGGCCGGTGCGGCAGCCGCCACGGCCGCAGGTGTAGCGGGCCCACCGCGACCGCGTGACCCTCGCCGCCCAGCGCGAGCGTGGCCGCGCCGGCGGTCGTGCGTGCCTGCTGGAACGCGAACACGGCCTGCACCAGCGGTGCGCGGCCGGCGTCCCGGTCGGGCGCGAGCCGCTCGACGATCACGGGGAACGGCAGCTCGCCGTGGTCCATCGCCGCGCAGGAGGCGCGATGGGCACGGGCGAGGTAGCCGCGGAACGTGTCCCGCGGCCGGTGGTCGAGGCGCACCGGCAGCAGGTTGGCGAGGTAGCCGACGACACGGTGCCGGTCGGGCCGGCCCCGGTTGGCGAACACGGTTCCGACGAGGAGGTCGGCCTGGCCGCTCTGCCGGTGCAGCAGCCAGGCGTACGCGGCGAGCAGCACGCTGGCCAGGGTCACGCCGGCCTCGGCCGCGAGGGCGGCGAGCCGGGCCGCGGCCTCCCGGCTCAGCTCCGCCGTCACGACCGCGCCGCGGTGGCGTGGCCGGCCGGGACGTTCGTGGTCGGTCGGGAGCGCGAGGACGTGCGGTGCGCCGGCGAGCCGCTCCCGCCAGTGGTCCCACAGCTCGCCCGCCCGCGGGGAGGCCAGCAGCTGGCGCTCCCGGTGTGCCTGGCGGCCCATCGGGTCCGGGTCGCCGGGCGCCGGCGCCGGCGCGTCGCCGGCGACCACCCGCCCGTACACCTCGCCGAGCTCCGCGAGCAGCACGTCGAGCGACCACAGGTCCACGAGGAGGTGGTGGGTACGCACGAGCACGAGGTGGCGGGTCGCGGTGAGGCGGAACATGTCGAGGTGCCACGTCGGGCCCGCGAGCCGCACCGGTGTCGCCGCCCGGCGCGCGCACTCGGCGTCGAGCCGGTCCGCCGGCCACGCGCTCGCGTCGACCACGTCGAGCGCGACGGCCGTGGCGCCCACCGAGCGGACCACGCGGTCCTGCTCGACGGTGACCCGGGTGCGCAGGGCCGGGTGCCGGGCTGCCAGCACCTCGACTGTCGTGCGCAGGGCGGTGGCGTCGAGCGGTCCCTCGACGACGAAGGCGTTGGCGACGGTGGTCGGCGACCGGTCGGCCGTGCCGAACTCGTCGAGGAACCAGAACGACTCCTCGCCCGGCGTCAACCCGTGCTCCTGCCCGGCGGGAGGTTCGGCCGGTCTTTCCGGAGTGGACGTTCGGGGGCCGGCCGCGAGAACGTCCGCCAAGGTGGTGCCGCTGAGGAGCGCGTGGAGCGGGACGTCGACGCCGGCCGTGTCGTCGAGGCGCGCCCGCAGCTCCGCGGCACGCAGCGAGTCGAGGCCGAGCGCGGTCAGCGGCGTGTCGGCCGGGACCTCGCGGCACGGGCTGCCGAGAACCTCCTCGAGCAGCTGCCGCACGACCTCTGCGTGCGGGCCGGCCGCGTCGGTCATCGGAGGTCCGCGGTGGCGACGAGCAGGCCGGTGCCCCGCAGGCTCTCCAGCTCGAGGTCGGCGACGCACCGGACCGGGACCTCGTTGAGGGACAGCGTTCCCTCCAGGTGCACCCGGCCGGTCCCCCGCTCGAAGTCGGCAGCGTCAGCCCGCGTCGCGCCCGGGTCCAGGCTCACCAGCAGCTCGGTCCCGCCGCGCGTATCGGGAAACCTGACGAAGACCGAGCCCTGGTCGCGGATCCGCTCGTGCAGCCGCGCGGCGGACGGGTCCCGCCCGCCCAGCTGGACCGGGTGCTCGCCGGCGCACAGGCGGCCGACCAGGTCGTCCATCTCAGTCCCCTTCCGGCCGGGCGGCTGTGTCGCCCCTGACATGCAGCGGGCAGGTCTCTCGCAGGCGCGAGTCGTCGTCCGCGATGAAGTACTGGCGCCACTCGTAGTTCGACGGGTCCCCGTAGTCGCCGAGGTCGGCGTGCGGCCCGACGGTGTCCCACTCGGCGAGCCGGCGGCGAATCGTGCGGCGGGCCCGCACACCCCCGGGGGTGCCACCGGTGACGTCGGCGAAGACCGTCCGTGGCTGGAACAGCAGGACGAGGCCGGCGCCGAGGTTGCGGCTCTGCCGCCGCTGGTAGGTGGGTGCGGCCGAGAACGCGAACATCGGGACCCCCGCGAAGGAGAACTCCCAGCTCGCGTGCTCGGGGTGGCTCGGGATGTCGGCCGGCCACGGCCGGTCGTCCCGGTCGTGCAGCTCCTGGAGCACCCGCCAGAACTCCTGCTCGTACCATGCGTGGTCGCGCGGCTCGTCCTCCGGCCGGCGGAACGCGGCCAGCACCAGGCGCCGGCCCGGATCACGTTGGGAGCGCTCGAGGAACTCCCCGAGCGCCCAGGCCAGCTCCGGCCCGGGGCCGTCGAAGAACGTGGCGAACAGCTCGCCCTTGGCCAACGCGACCCGGCCGAAGTGGCAGGGGTACTCGCGCTGGCCCACGCTGCGGGCGAAGTCCTCGGTGCACCGCTCCCACCAGGGTTGCGGGGGGCTGGTCTGCTGGCAGATCACGGGAACCCCGGCGACCTGGAGGGTGGGCGCGGACATCACTCCGGCCCGACCGTGCCGAACCGGCGATCGAGCTCCTCGGTGATGATCGGCTGGTGGTAGACGCACTGGCCGGAGAACACGACCGAGCCGTGCAGGCTGTGCTTGGGGATGAAGGCCATGTCGCCGGGGAGGTACTTGTGCTGCACCCCGAAGCAGTTCCAGAACTCCATCTCCCCGCTCTCGATGATCAGCAGCCGGTCCTCGTCGTGGACGTGGGTCGTGGAGCACTCCTCCCACGACTCGATGAACGTGTCGAGGTCGACGTCGATGTGGTGGGTCTCGATCGCGGCCTGCAGGCGCTCGGCCTTCTCCTGGTAGTACGGCATCGTGGTGATCCAGCGGAACTGCCGCAGCCGCTCGTCGTCGTGGACGTCGAGCAGGACCCGGTACTCCTCGAGCCCGCGGGACAGCTCGCGCAGCCCGTACGCGCCGCCGACCCGCTCGACCTCCCCGATGAGCTCGGTGACCGCGGCGGCGAGATCGCCGGACGGCAGCGGGTCGTGGCCGCCGCACAGGTCCACAGTGGTCAGCGCCTGCGCCTCCGCGAACCGCGCCACGAGCGCGCCGGCGAACGCGAAGAGCTGTCCCGGCCGGAAGGTCGTGTTGACATAGTTCATCAGCGCGAGAGTGGACGGCAGGTAGTACTGGCAGTAGCTGTGCGGCTCGGCCTTGATCCCACCGAACTCGGCGATCCTGCGGACCGGCCGGTACTGGCCGGGCGCGGGGGTACCGAGCACCGTCGCGATCGCCGCCGAGCCGGCCAGCGGCAGGAGCCGCTTCGCCGGGCGCAGCTCGGCGTTGAGCGCCTGCGCGACCGACTGGATGGCGACCATGCCGTTGAGCTGCGCGGGATCCGGGGACGTGGCGAGCACGCGCTCCAGTTCGGCCGCCCGCGCGTCACGGTGGTCGACGAGCTCGTGAATCTGGTCGACGACGTCCGCGCGGCTCGCGCGCACGTGCTCCCGGGCGCCGTCGCGGACGAAGTCGAACACGTGCCGCTCGAGCTGGGGCCGGACCTGGTCGCCGAGCGCGATGTTGTCCGGGTGGTAGAACAGCTCGAAGCTCGCCCGGTTCTCCGCCGTGTGCGTCCGGGGCAGCAGCAGCTCGTGCGCGTCGTGGATGTTGAGCAGGATTCGATGTGCCATCAGCCCGCTGAGCCGGGTGGCGTCCGTCCGCTCCAGCCGCGCGCCGAAGTCGACCATGCCTAGGTCGTCGGGACGCACCGGGCGGCGATAGGGATCGTCGTCGAGAACGAGCTCCTCGAAACGAGCTGACCGGAAGAGCGGGTTCGCCAGATACCGCTCCAGCACGTCGCCCTCAATTGGTTTCAATGCAACCTCACAGAGTGTTCCGCGGCGTGTCGTTCCAGCCGAACAATACTGCGGCACAACACTTCTGCCCATGTTGCGCGACCTAGCCAATTGGTCAACCAGGCGGACACGCAAAAACGGAACCGTCCATTCGGGTCATTCCGAATGGACGGTCGGTTCTGCGGACGACTATCGGGCCGGGTCGGTCTCCAGTGCCCGGCAGAAGTCCTCGACGGACTGGTTGACATACAGGGTGCGCATGCTGACGTCGCGGCTCAGCAGCGTCGACAGGCGGGTCGCCAGGCTCATCATGCGGATCGAGTTCCCGCCCAGCGCGAAGAAGTTGTCCCGCACGGTGAGCCTGTCGACCTCGAGGATCTCCGCCCACACGTCCGCGACCTTGCGTTCCAGCTCGGAGCCCGCCGGCTCCGAGCCGTCCGGGCCGTCCGGGGCGAACGCCGGTACGACGAGCGAGCGGCGCTCGACCTTGCCGCTGGCCGTCATCGGGAGCTCCGCGACGGACACGAACAGCGAGGGAACCATGAACTCCGGCAGCCGGCCGCGGGCGAACCTGCGCAAGAAGGTCCGGTCCGGCCGCCGGCCGGACTCGGGCACGACGAAGCACACCAGCCGGACGTCGCCGGGCCCGAAGGACCGGCCGACCACGGCACACGTCGCCACCCCCGGGCACTGCGCGACGACGTCCTCGACCTCGGCGGGCTCGACCCGCATGCCACGCACCTTGACCTGGTCGTCGAGCCGGCCCAGGTACTCGAGCACGCCGTCGGGCCGCCAGCGGCACCGATCCCCCGTCCGGTACAACCGCCCGGGACCGTACGGGTTCGGGACGAACCGGTCCGCGGTCATGCCCGGCCGCCCGGCGTAGCCCCTGGCCAGGCCCGCACCGCCGACGAACAGCTCGCCGTCCACACCGACCGGCACCGGCCTCAGCGCCGCGTCGAGCACGTACCCGCCGGCGTTCGCGATCGGCCGTCCGATCGGCACACTCGCCGAGTCGTCTGCCGCCAGGCATTCCCAGGCGGTGACGTCGGCGGCGAGTTCGGAGGAGCCGTAGAGGTTCAGCAGCAGGGTGTCCGGCAGCACGGCGCGGATCCGGCGGGCCAGCTCGGCGTCGAGTGCCTCCCCGCTGCTGACCACGATCCGCAGTCGGACCAGCCGGCGCGCCACGTCCGGCCGGCCGGTCAGCAGCCACAGCATGGACGGCACCAGTGTGCACCTGCTGACGTCACCCCGGGCCAGCGCGGACACGAACCGGTCCGGGTCGCGGACCTCCTCATCGGCGAGCACCAGCGTGGGCACGCCCTGGAGCAGCCCGCCCAACGTCTCCCAGACGGAGTCGCCGAAGCACAGCGACGCCTTCTGGCACACCAGGTCGCCGTCGGTGAACGGATACTCCTGCCACATCCAGCGCAGCCGATTCAGCGTGGCCGAGTGCGTGCCCATGACGGCCTTCGGGACACCGCTCGAGCCCGACGTGTAGATGAGGTAGGCCACCCGCGACAGCGGCACCTCCGGCAGGCGCGGCGCGCGGCCGTGCCGGCTCCCCTCCCCCACCAGCACCACCTCGACCCCCTCGCCTGGCAGGTGGTCGAGCTGCTCCCGCTCGGTCAGCAGGATGCGTGCGCCGCTGTCGGACATCATGTAGCGCAGGCGATCCATCGGGTAGCCCGGGTCCAGCGCGAGGTACGTCGCGTGGCAGCGGAGGACCGCCAGGACCGCGACGAAGAACTCCGGCGAGCGGGGCAGGCCGATCGCGACGGGCTCCTCGAACGACACCCCGCGCCGGGTCAGCTCCGCGGCGAGGGCGGCGCTGCGCTCCTCGAGCCAGCGGTAGGTCCACTGGCCACCGGCGGTCACGATCGCGACGCGGTCCGGGAAACGGGCGGCCTGGGCCAGGAACAGCTCGTCGAGGCTCGGCCCCGGGAGCGGCCGCGCGGTGGCGTTCCACTCGTGCAGCATCCGCTGCTCGTCCTCATCGGACAGTACGGCCAGCTCGCCCGGGTGCTTGCCGGGATGCGCCAGCCAGTCCGCCAGGAGCACCTGCCACTGGCGGGCGATCCGCTCGACGGTAGCGGCGTCGAACAGCTCCTCGTTGTACTCCAGGAACCCCGACAGCGTGCCCCCACCGTCCACGACGGACACCGCGAGGTCGAGCTGGCCACTGAGGCCGGGAAGGTCCACCGGCTCGCTGCGCACGCCGTCGAGCCGGAGCGCGAAGGCCGCCGAGTCACGCACGGACAGCATGACCTGGGCGAGCGGCTGGCCCGACAGGCGTTGCGGTGACACGACCTCCACGATCCGCTCGAACGGCATGCCGCCGGTCACACAGCCTCTCCGGTGCGCCTCGGCGACGCGGGCCAGCAGCCGGTCGAGGTCGGGCTCGTCGCCGAGGTGGACGCGGATCGGCACCAGGTCGGCGAAGCACCCGAGCACGCCAGGCGTTGCCGGGCGGCTCACCGGCACGCCGACGATCACGTCGGCCATCGCGGTGTAGCGATGCAGCAGGGTGGCGAACGAGGCGAGCAGTGACACGACGACCCCGCCCGTGCCGCCACGGGCCCGGACCGCGCGGGTCGTGTCCTCGTCGAGGGCGAACGGCACGGCGCGGCCGCGGAACGCCGACGCGCGGTCCCGGGGCCGGTCGGTGGGCAGATCGAGCACGTGTGGCACGTCGCCGAGCTGCTCTCGCCAGTACGCCGCGTCGTCGTCGGCCCGGGGCGGTGCGTGGGTCACGGGGGGCCGTTCGGGACGGCGGCCCGCGTAGCTCGCGCTCAGCTCGGCCGCGAGCAGCCCGAGGCAGGCGTCGTCGACGGCGATGCGGTGCAGCGTGACCGCGAGCAGACTCTCGGTCTCCGACAGGCGGCACAGCGTCACGCGGACGGGGACCTCGCGCTCGAGGTCGAACGGGCCTCGATTGCGCTCGACGACCGTGCGCCACGCCGCGTCCAGCCGGTCGGCCGCCGGCACGTCGGCGAGGTCGACCATGTCGAGAACAGACGCCTCGGCGAGGATCTCGGGGACCGGACCGGCACCATCGGACCGGTAGACCGTGCGCAGCACCGGGTGCCGGGCGAGCACGTCGGCGCAGGCGTCCCGCAGGCGGTCGACGTCGAGCGGGCCGGTGAGGAGGTTGGCCACGCAGCGGTGGGTCGCCCCGGGGGCGCCGCCGATCTGCTCCTGGAGCCAGATCCTGCGCTGCGCCGGGGAGAGCACGGTTCGCTCGGTCATCGCGTACCGTCCGATCGGGAGCCGTTGTGGGCGTCGACGGCCAGCAGCTCACGCATCTCCGCGCAGGAGTCGAGCAGCTCGGGCAGCGTTCCGGTGCCGGCGACCGCACCGTCCTTGAGCACCACGATGGTGTCCGCTCGGGCCAGCGCCATGCGCCGGTGCGAGACGACGAGACAGGTCGCCTCCAGTCCGAGGATGCGGTCCCACAGCTGGGACTCCGTCTCCACGTCCAATGCGCTCGACAGGTCGTCGAAGACCATCAGGTGGGCGTGGCGGACGAGCATCCGGGCCGCGGCGGTCCGGAGGACCTGGCCGCCGGAGAGCCGGCGACCACGCACGCCGATCTCGGTGTCGAGTCCGTCGGGCATCGCGGCGAGGTCGTGGTCGAGCACGGCGGTCCGCACGGCCGCGCCGATCTTCTCGCCGGCACCGAGGCCGAGCAGGATGTTCTCCCGCACCGTGCCGGACAGCAGCGTCGGGCTCTGGGGCGTGTAGGCGACGCTCGGGGGCACCATGAACGTGTCGGGCGCGGTGATCTCGTTGCCGTTCCAGCAGATGACGCCGGACTCCGCCGGCACCAGGCCGAGCACCGCACGCAGCAGCGTCGTCTTGCCGGCGCCGACCCGGCCGGTCACGACGGTCAGGCTCCCGCGCCGCAGCCGCAGGTCGACGTCGTGGATCCCGCGGCCGGAGTCGGGGTGGCGCACGGTGAGGCCGCGGACGTGCAGCTCCTCCAACCGGTCACCGTCGACATCGCCGGGGGGCCACTCGTCCTTCGCCGGCGCGCCGCTCAGGTGCAGCGGGTGGTGCGCCACCAGGTCGTCGCGCGGCGCGCCCTGCATCAGGCCAGCCGCGCGCCGGAACGCCACGTTGGCCTGGCGGCGGGTGCGGGCGAGGTAGCCGACGAACCCGGTGTATCCGCTGACCTGCATGAGATAGGTCGAGAACAGGACGAAGTCGCCGACGGTGAACGCGCCGGTCCGCATGGACGACGCGGCGGCCAGCAGGGTGAGCCCGGTGCCGAGGCTCGCCATGTTCTCGAACACCGCGTCCAGCCAGGCGCTGTTCAGCTCGTCGCGCAGGACCGCCCGCTTGCGGGCCTCGCCCTGCTTGCGCAGCCGCGCGACGACCGAGGCCTCCTTGCCGGCCGCCTGGATGGCCCGGACCCCGGACACGAGGTCGCCGATGGTTCCCGTGACGTCCGCCGTGGCGGTGCGGCTGTGCTCCCGGAACCGCTCGACCCGGCTGCGCACGAGGTGGGCGAGCAGGACCACGCCGACGAGCGGCGCGACCACGAACAAGGTGATGCGGGCGTTGGTGGCGAGCAGGATCGCGATCCCGGCGCCCGCGAACACGACCGCCGAGATCATGTCGTAGGCCCAGTCGCCGGTCTTGGCGATGGCGTCCGCGTCGTCGCGCAGGGTGGAGATGTTGCGGTCGACCCCGCCCGGCACGGACCGCGCGCCCGGCAGGTCGAAGATGCGGGCCAGGATGTTGCGCTGCACGAGGCCGCGGGCCGCGAAGTGCCATCGGGTCCCGGCGAGCGTCGCGGCGAACACGACCCCCATCCGGGCGAGTCCGGCCGCAGCCACGAGGGCCACGATCGCGCCGAGGGTGAGGCCGGCCTGGTGACCGGCCAGCAGGTCGAAGAACATCTTGCCGAACAGGCCCGGCAGCAACGGCCAGACGTGGAACAGCAGCCAGCCCAGCCCGCCGAGGGCGAACCACTGCGGGTGGAACGCGGCGAGCCGGGACACCGGCCACCGCGGCAGGATCCGGCGTGGATCGGACAAGATGCTCATGACCGTCCCTCGCAGGCTCGGTACGGCCGCTCGCGGTCGCCCTGTGACATCGACTCGCTCGCACGCTCGCTCATAACCGTCCCTCACAGGCTCGGCACAGCCGCTCGCGGTCGCCCCGTGACATCGACTCGCTCGCACGCTCGCTCATAACCGCGCGTCCCCCACCCGGTGCAGCATGGCGAACCGGGAGTCGCCGTCGGAGAGCAGGCTCGCCGCCGTGTCGTGCTCGACGACCCGGCCGTCCTCGATCATCAGCACGTCGTCCGCCCGCCACATGGTCTCCAGCCGGTGCGCGATGATGATCGCCGTCCGGTTGCCGAGCAGGCCGTCCATCGCTCGGTCCATCAGCTGCTCGGTGGCGCCGTCGAGCCGGCTGGACGCCTCGTCCAGGATCACCAGGCCGGGGTCCTTGAGGAACACGCGCGCGAACGCCACCAGCTGTGCCTCGCCCGCGGACAGCGAGCCCGCCGAGATCGTCGTGTCCAGGCCGTCGGGCAGGCCGTCGAGCCACTCCGCGCGGCCGAGCACCGCCAGCACCTCGGTCAGCCGCCGGTCGGGCACGGTCTCGTCGAAGAACGTCAGGTTGTCCCGCACACTCGCGTCGAAGATGTGCACGTCCTGGGTGACCAGCCCGATGTTCTCGCGCAGCGAGGCCAGCCGGGCGTCCCGGAGGTCGACCTCGCCCACCCGGACCGTGCCGGCCTGCGGGTCGTAGAGCCGGAACAGCAGGTGCGCGATCGTGCTCTTACCGGCACCGGTGCGGCCGACCAGCGCCAGCACCCGGCCGGCGGGCAGCTCGAAGCTCACGTCGCGCAGCGCGGTCGCCCGCGCGTCCGGGTCCGCGCCGGCCGGGCGGGACCCGGGGTAGCGGAAGTTCACGTGGTCGAACCGGACCGACAGCGGCCGGCCCTCCGGGATCTCGGTCGTGCCGGAGGCCAGCTCGGACCGGACGGCGAGCAGCTCCCGCACGCGGATCACCGCGGCCGTCGCCTGCTGCAGGTAGGCCAGCTGCTCCTTGATCGCCTCCATCGGCGCCATCAGCATCATGGCGTAGGCGACGATCAGGTAGACGCCGCTGATGTCCAGCCGGTTCGCGTAGAACAGCCCGCTGCCGAACAGGTAGGCGAGCACGGTGATGCCGGTGACCAACGCGATGGAGACCAGCCACACCAGGTTCACCCAGGCCGTGGCCCGCAGCTTCACCGGCAGCCAGGCCCGCAGCCGCTGCAGGAACCGTGCCATCGCGTACCGCTCCGCGCCCAAGGACCGCAGATCCTCCCGCGCGTGCAGGGTCTCGCTCAGGTAGCCGTAGAAGAGCGCACCCTCCTGCCGGTCGTCCTTCCACTGTGGAACGCCAAGGCTGCCGACGTAGAGCAGGGCGCCGACGCCGGCCAGCGCGAGGACGCCGAAGATGAGCCCGACCCACGGGTCGATCGTCGTCAGCATCACCAGGATTCCGGCCAGCAGCAGGATGTTGCCGAGCAGGAGCGCGACGAACCGGGAGAAGAAGTCGTTGATCTCGTTGACATCCCCGTCGATGCGCTCGATGAGCTCGCCCGACGAGCGTGACTCGTGGAAGCTCAGGTCCATGCCGAGGACGTGGGCCAACAGGTCACCGCGCAGCTGGTTGGTGGCTGTCCAGCCCACCCGCTCGCTCCAGTAGGTGGCCAGCGCCTTCATCGCCTGCTGCGCAGAGGTGACGACGAGGAAGAAGACCGCGACCCCCACGAGCGAGGACACCGTGGCGCCGGACTGGACCATCCGGATGAAGGTGCTGGCGACCACGGGCCCGGCGAGCGCAAGAGCGATGCCGCACAACAGGAACACGCCCGTGAGCGCGGCGGCCCCGCGTTGCGGGCCCAGGTATTTCCTGAGCAGGCTGGCATGTCCCGCTTTCGACGGCACGGCACTCCCTCGTTGTCAAGTGACGTTGGCCGGTCCCCGGCTCGCTTCTCCCTGCCGCACAACGGGTTCAGGTTCACGAGCCGATGTCCGCGAAGGGTATGGCGCTCGTGGACCGCGCGCAACCACGCCGGTTTCCGCAACGGCCGTTCATGGGCATCATTCGACCCGGAGACAGTATTTCGACGACACCGTGGGAGAAGTCGTGATCGACGAGCAGACCGGCCCGCCCGACTTCACCGCGGCGCTGCCGGCGTCGTTCGGGCAGCAACGGCTGTGGTTCCTCAGCAACGCCGACCCGCACGCCCACCTCGCGTACCACATGCTCGGCGGTGTGCGGGTGCACGGCCGCCTCGACCTGGACCGGCTCGAGGAGGCCATCGGCGCGGTCGTCCAACGACACGAGGTACTCCGCACGACGTTCCGCCACCACGCCGGCGAGCTCTGGCAGGTCGCCCATCCCCGGCTTTCCTTCTCCCTCACCAGGGCGGACCACCGTGACGCCGCCGCGGCGACCGTCGACGAGGCGATCGCGGCGGAGGCCGGGCGGCCGTTCGACCTGGCGGCCGGACCGCTGATCCGCGCCACCGCCATCACCTCAGGCCCCGAGCTGCACACGCTGATCCTGGCGCTGCACCACGCCATCTGCGACGGATGGTCGCTGGCGATCCTGCTCGGTGAGATCACCGCGCACTACCGCGCCTTGTCCGCCGGCCAGCTGAGCGACCTGCCGCCGCTGCCGATCCAGTACGCGGACTATGCCGTCTGGCAACGGAACCGGCTCACGTCGGGCGCGCTCGACGGACAGATCTCCTACTGGCGCACGCAACTCGCGGACCTGCCGGCCCTGCCGCTGCCGGCCGGGAACCACGCGGCATCGTCGTTCGCCGGGGGCCGGCTGCACCGCCGCCTCGGCCCCGCCCTCACCGCCGACCTCACCGCGCTCGTCCGCGCCGAGGGCACCACGCCGCACGCCGGGCTCATCGCCGCGGTGACGACGCTGCTGCGTGGCCTCACCGGTGTGGCGGACGTGCCCGTCGGGACCGCGGTGGCGGGCCGGCACCACGTCGACGTCGAGCGGCTCGTCGGGTTCTTCGTCAACACGCTCGTGATCCGCACCGACCACACGGGCGACCCCACGTTCCGCCAGCTCCTCGGCCGGGTCGGCGACACGTGTCTCGACGCGTACGCGAACCAGGACGTGCCCTTCGAGCGGCTCGTGGCCGAGCTCCGCCCCCGGCGGTCGCCGTCGGGCAACCCGTTCTTCCACGTGATGGTGACCCTGCAGAACCAGCCCGCGGCAGTCCTCGACCTGCCGGGACTCCGGTTCGAGGCACTGCCGCCCATGGCGCGGTTCTCCCCATTCCCGCTGGACTTCGTGTTCCGCGAGACCGGTGTGGACGGCCTGAGCTGCGACCTCGACTACCACACCGCGACGTTCGCGCCCGAGCTCGTCGAGCGCATGTGGGAGGTGTTCGCGACCCTGCTGGCGGCCGCGGTCGCGAACCCGGACCAGCCGCTGACCGAGCTCCTGCCCGACCTCCTCCTCGCCGACCAGATCGCGGCCGCCGAGCCCGCCCCCTCGCCGGTCCGGCTCCCGGCCGCGGCCGCTCTCCGCGAGCATCCCCTCGTCGACGACGCGGTCGTCGTGCTGCGCGAGGACGTGCTCACGGCCTACGTCACCGGAACCGCCCGTCCCGACGAGCTGCTGGCCCATCTGGCGGAGCGCCTGCCCGGTGCTGACCTGCCAGTGGTGGTGGAGCTCGACGTCCTGCCGCGCACCGCGACCGGCGACGTCGACCTCGACGCGCTGCCGGCGCCGTACGCCGAGCCCCGCACGGAGCTGGAGTCCACGATCGCCGGCCAGTGGCGGGAGCTTCTGCGGACGGCGGAGCCGATCGGGATCCACGACGACTTCTTCGACCTCGGCGGCCATTCGCTGCTCGCGGTCCGGGCGATGGCCGAGCTCGGCGACACGCTGGGGGTCGAGCTCCCGGTCAACCTCATCCTGGAGAGCCCCACGATCGCGCGCCTGTCCGTCCACTTGGGAACCGTCGAGTACCGGCCGGCCGCGGAGATCAAGCGGCTGCCCCGGGTGCTCGGCGGCACGCGCTGAGGCTCAGCGCTCGCCGCGCTCGGCCAGCAGCTTGCGGAGCAGCTCGTCCAGCTGGGACCCGCTGAGCCGGTCCATGCCCGGCGTAGGCGCGGATTTCGGTCGTGGCGCGGCGAAGCTCGCCCGGTCCACCTTGCCGGTCGAGGTGCGCGGCATCGTGTCCAGCACCACGATCCTGTCCGGCACCATGAACCGGGGCAGGTGCTCGGCCACCCACTCCCGCACGAGATCCGGGAGCCGCGCGGGCTCGGCGCCGGCGGTACCGACGACATGGGCCACGAGCCGGCGGGTGCCCGGCGCGGCCTCCTCGGTGGTGACCACGACCTCGGCGACCTGGGGATGGCGCCGGATGACGCTCTCGATCTCCGGCAGCTCCACCCGGAACCCGCGGATCTTCACCTGATGGTCCACCCGGCCGAGGAACTCGATCATCCCGTCCCGCAGGTACCTGACCCGGTCGCCGGTCCGGTAGAGCAGCGCCCCCGGCTCACCACCGAACGGGTCGGGGACGAACCGCTGCGCGGTGAGGCCGGGCCGGCCGACATACCCGCGGGCGACCCCGTCCCCACCGATGTACAACTCGGCCGGCACCCCGGGCGCCACCGGGGCCAGGTACTCGTCCAGTAGGTAGACCCTGGTGTTGGGGATCGGCCGGCCGATCGGCACCGACGCCGCCAGCCCGTGCGCCGGGCGGCAGTCGCACACCGCGGCCCACACCGTCGTCTCCGTCGGGCCGTAGCAGTTGGTCAGGATCGCGTCCGGCGTCCGCCGGTAATGCATGCTCACGAGGTCCGGCGGCAGCGCCTCGCCACCCACGTCGACGTACTCCAGCGACCGGAGGTCCGCCGGCTCGGTCTCCTCGAGGATCAGCCGGTACTGCGAGTGGATCGTGTTGATGTGGGTGATCGTGTGCTCGCGCACGAGGCGGGCCATCAGCCGCGGGTCGTGGAGCTCCTCCTCGGTGGGCATGAGGCAGGTGCCACCCTTGGTGAGCATCCAATGCAGGCCACCGGCCGCGGCGTCGAACGTGAGCGGGAAGGTCAGCAGGTCCGTGCCGGGGTCGGCGTAGGTCCAGCGGGCCGCCGTCGAGGCGACGAGGTTGCGGTGGCTGACGGCGACGCCCTTGGGCTGGCCCGTCGAGCCGGAGGTGTAGATCACGTAGGCGAGGTTGCCGGGGGTGGTGACCACCGGCAGGTCGGCGGCGCCGGTCTCACCGCCGGGTACCGGGACGAGGCAGGTGCCCGGGGGAAGCGGCCCGGTGGTGCCAACCACGACCGTGACGCCGGCGTCGACCGCGATGGCGCCCAACCGCTGCGGGGGGTACGCGGGGTCCAGCGGCACGTAGGCGCCGCCGGCCTTGAGCACCCCGAGCAACGCGACGACCGGGTCGACCGACCGGGTGGAGACGATCCCGACCAGGGACTCTGGACCCACGCCGAGGCCCCGCAGCTCGGCGGCGAGCTGGTTGGCCCGGTCGTTGAGCTGCGCGTAGGTCAGCGCCCGGTCGCCGCACCGCACGGCCACCACGTCGGGGGTGGCCGTGACCTGCCGCTCGACCAGCTCGTGGAAGCACCGGTCGGCCGGATAGTCCACAGTGGTCCGGTTCCACCCGTTGACCACGAGGTCACGCTCCGCCTCGCCCATCAGCGCGAGCCGGGTGACCGCCGGGTCCGGATCGGCCGTACCGGCGGCGAGCACCCGCGGCACCCGGTCCAGCAGCTGCCGCAGGGTGTCCACATCGAACAGGTCGGCGCTGCCGGTCAACCGCAACCCCAGCCCCGGGCTCCGCCAGGTCGCGGTCAGCTCCAGGTCCACCGCGGCGCACCCGGTCTCGAGGTCGACCGGTTCGACCTCCGCGCCGAGACGGAGAAGGGCGTCGGGCCGCTCGTCGACGGACTCGTAGAACACCTGGAAGAGCTCGCCCTCCGGCACCACCGCGTCGACCATCCGCTCCACCGGCACCCGGCCGTGCGCCAGCGCGGAGGCGACCCGCTCCCCCACCGACCGAACCCACGCACCGAACGACACGCCCGCGTCGAGAACGACCCGCACGGGAACGACGTTCGCCGTGCTGGGCACCGGCACCCCGACCGCGAAGTCGCGCACGCCGGAGCACCGGGCCAGCACCACGGTCCACGCAGCCAGCACCACGACCGGCGCCTCGACCCCCAACCGGGCGGCCAGCCCCGCCACCTCACCGGCAAGGCCGCACTCGACCGCGCAGCTGACGCCGGCACCGGACCGCACCGCCGGCCGGGGCCGGTCGGACGGGAAGTCCAGCGGCCCCAACCCGGCCAGCCGCTCCCGCCAGAACGCGAGCCCGTCCTCGGCACCGGCAGGATCCACGTCCACACCGCCACCGCCGCCCCCGTCCCACCTCTCGCCGGGGCCCCGGTGGACGGCGGCCAGCTCCTCGACGAACGAGCCGAGCGTGCGCCGGTCCGCGACCGACTGGTGCAGCGTCACCACGACGAGGTGCTCGGCCGCCCCGCCCCGCACCACGAGCACGCGGACCAGCGGCCGGGCGCCGAGGTCGTACCCACCCGCGAACTCCCTCGCGACGACCTCGCCCAGCAGGCCGCCGCCCAGCTCCACCACCGACATCGACACGGCGGGCTGCCCGGCGCGGGTCAGGCCGCGCCGGGCAGCCGCGACGTCCGCGGCTCGCCGAACCAGGTCGAGGTCGAGCCCGCCGCGGACCCGCCACGCGCCGTACACGGGCGGGCGCCGGCGCGTGGCGACGATGGTGGGGTGAACGGGGCTCGCTGTCATGTCTCGCACTCGCCCTTCCTGGTGGCACGGCAGGGAACCCGGCGGGGACCGTCAGACGGCGCTGACGGCGACCTCGCCCGGCGCGGGCAGGAAGCCGATGTCGACCATGTACCGAAGCGACGCGTGCGCCATCTCCTCTGTCCACTTGGGACAGCGGATCCCGGTGCCTTCGAGCGCCTCGAGCACGTTGCGGCACTCGACGACCGGGTCGATGCTCTGCTGCGTCTCCGCGTGCATCGCCACGGTGGCCGGGCGGTTCGCGCGGATCATGGGCGTGAGCGGGTAGAGCGCGTTGTCCTCGGGGACGTCCAGCGTGCGCTGCTCACCGAGCTTCTCGTCCACCAGCGTCGGGCTGTAGCCGAAGGACCGCAGCCACGAGTAGAGCGTGGGGAACGACACAGGCTCCAGGTTCCCGATGTTGAAGAACTTCCCGAACGACTGCTCGCGCAGTGAGATGTGCACGAGGGCGGCGCAGAAGTAGTCCACCGGGACCGCGTTGACCATCTCGGAGTACGCCGGGAGGAAGCCGAGCTGCAGGTAGCCCTTGAGCCCGACGAACATGTAGTCGGTCTGGTGGGCGACCCCGGTCTCGGTGTGCCCGACGACGATCCACGGCCGGAAGACGCACGCCGGCAGGCCGCGCTCGCGCGCCATGATCACCATGTGCTCGGACACCCATTTGCTGCGCGGGTAGCCCTGCGGGATCACGTTCGGCGGCCCGGCGTGTTCGGCCTCCAGCCACGGCCGGTCGGCCCGCGACGCGATGAACATGTCCATTGTGGACACGTGGTGGAAGGCCTTGACCTTCCGGTGGCACGCGAGCTTCAGCAGCTCGCCGGTGCCGCCCACGTTGGCCGCCTTCATCACCTCGTAGGGCATGGTGAAGTTGACCATCGCGCCGGAGTGGTAGATGGCGTCGACCTTCTCGCCGAGGTCGTCGAACTGCTCGGGGGACAGTCCGACGAGCGGCTTGGCGAGGTCGCCCGCCAGGACCCGGATGCGGTCGCGGTAGGACTCGTCCCAGGCCTCGAAGCTGCGCATGATGCCCTCGAGCCGCGCGTACGCGGCGACGTCGTCCTCGCCGCGCACGAGGCAGTGCACGGTGGCCGAGGTCTTGCGCACCAGCTCGGCCACGAGGAAGCAGCCGATGTAGCCGGTGGCACCGGTCACGAAGACGTGCTCGGGGTTGAGGTAGTCGGCGGTCGGCAGCCCGTCGACCCGCACCGCGTCGTCGAGCTTCGCCTCGTTGCGCAGCTCGGCCAGCTCCATCGCGTACAGGGCCTCGTTGTCGAGCTGGCCGGCCTTGCGCCGCTGATGCGTGTCGATCGCGCCGGCGATCCCCGCCACGGTCGGCACCCGGAAGATCTCCTCCACCGGCAGGGTGACGTCGAACTGGCGGGCCAGCCGGGCCACGAGCCGCGCCACCAGCAGCGAGTCCCCGCCGAGGTCGAAGAAGCCGGTGTGGATGTCGACGGTCTCCACCCCGAGCACCTTCGACCACTGCTCGGCCACGGCGGCCTCGGTCGACGTGGTCGGCCCGGTCCGGTCGGCGACGTCCGGCAGCACGTCCGGACGCGGCAGCGAGGCGCGGTCGATCTTGCCCTGCACCGTCAGGGGCATGCGGTCGAGCGTCACCAACGCCGACGGCACCATGTAGTCGGGCAGGTATGCGAGCAGGTGCGCGCTCAGATCCTGCGGCGTCACCAGGTGCCCGGCCGAGGCGACCACGTGGGCGAGCAGCCGGTGGTTGCCCGGGGTCGGCTCCTGGGTGGTGACGACGGCCTCGGCGACGTGCGGGTGGCGCAGGATCACGTTCTCGATCTCGGCCAGCTCGACCCGGAACCCGCGGATCTTGACCTGGTGGTCGACCCGGCCGAGAAACTCGATCATCCCGTCCGGCAGGTACCGCGCCCGGTCCCCCGTGCGGTAGAGGCGGGCGCCCGGCCGCCCGCCGAACGGGTCGGGGACGAACCGCTGCGCGGTGAGGCCGGGCTGGTTCACGTACCCGCGCGCGACCGCGTCTCCGCCGATGTACAGCTCGGCCGCGACCCCCGGCGGCACTGGGGCGAGGTACTCGTCCAGCAGGTACATCTGGGCGTTCGGGATCGGTCGGCCGATCGGCACCGACCCGGCGAGCCCGTGCTCCGGCCGGCAGTCGCACACCGCGGCCCACACGGTGGCCTCGGTCGGCCCGTACTCGTTCTGCAGCAGGGTGTCCGGGTTGCGCTCGAAGTGCGCGCCGACAAGCGTCGGCGGCAGCGCCTCGCCGGCGAGCACGCAGGTGCGCAGCGACTCGGTGCCCGTCGTGTCCGCCTCCAGCAGCACGGCGTACTGCGAGGGCACGCCGTCGAAGTGGGTCACCTCGGCAGACCTGATGAGCGCGGCCAGCGCGCGTGGGTCCTGCACCTCGGTCTCGGTCGGCAGGATCACGGTGCCGCCGCGGGTGAGCGTGCAGTACAGCCCACCGCCGGAGGCGTCGAACGTCAGCGGCGCCATGACCAGGTAGCGGTCCGGCTGGTTGAAGCCGGGGTGGGTCCAGCGGGCCGCGGTCGAGGCGACGATGTGCCGGTGGTTGACCGCCACGCCCTTGGGCTGCCCGGTGGAGCCGGAGGTGTATATGACGTAGGCGAGGTTGTTCGGGTTGGTCACCACGGCCGGGTTGTCCGCGCCGGTCTCCCCGGTGGGGGTGGGGATGAACCGGGAGCCGGGCGCGGCGGCGGTGGCCAGGTCCACGTCGGCGGCGGGACCCACGACCGCGACGGCGCGGGCGTTGGCCACGATGTAGCCCAGCCGCTGCACGGGGTAGGACGGGTCCAGCGGCACGTAGGCGCCGCCGGCCTTGAGGACGCCCAGCAGACCCACGACGGAGTCCACCGACCGGTCGGTGAGCACGCCGACCCGGGACTCGGGAACGACCCCGAGCGAGCGGAGCTCGGTCGCGAGCTGGTTGGCGCGGTCGTTGAGCTGGGTGTAGGTCAGCTCCTGGTCACCACACCGCACGGCGATGGCGTCGGGGCTGGCGGCGACCTGCCGCTCGACCAGCTCGTGCAGGCACCGGTCGGCCGGATAGTCCACAGTGGTCTGGTTCCAGCCGGTGACCACCCGGTCCCGCTCGGCCGGGTCCATCAGGCCCAGCCGCGACACACCAATGCCGGCGTCGCGCACCCCGGCGGTGAGCAAGCGCACCACCCGGTCCAGCAGCTGGCGAAGGGTGTCCACATCGAACAGGTCGGCGTTGCCGTCCAGGCGCAGCCGCAGCCCTGAGTCACGCCAGGTCGCGGTCAGCTCCAGGTCCACCGCGGCGAACCCGGTCTCCGTCGCGATCGGCTCGACGACCGTGTCCGGCGTCCGGACGCCGGCCTGCCCGCCGGTCACGCTCTCGAACGACACCTGGTACAGCGGCGAGCGCGACAGGTCCCGGCCCGGGTCCACGGCCTCGACGATGCGCTCGAACGGCACCCGGCCGTGTGCCCGCGCCGCCGCCACCCACTCGCCGACCAGCGTCACCCACTCGCCGAAGCACTTGGTCCCGTCGAAGCCACACCGCAGCGGTACGACGTTGGCCAGCGGGCCCACCACCTGCTCGGCACCCTCGCGCCAACCCGGGACCGGCAGCCCGACCGCGAAGTCCCGCACCCCGGAGGACCGCGCCAGCACGGCGGCCCACCCGGCCAGCACGACCACCGACGGGTCCACGCCCAGCCGGTCCGCCAGATCGGTCAGCCCACCGACGACGTCGTCGCAGTCGAGGGCACAACCCGTCCCGCCGAAGGACTTCACTGCGGGCCGCACCCGATCCGACGGCAGGTCCAGGGACCCCACGCCGGCCAACCAGTCCCGCCAGAACGCCACGTGCGCGTCGGCCTCGGCGCTCCCCAGCCACTCCCGCTGCCGCGTCACGACGTCGGAGAACTCCACCGTGGCGGCCGCGGCGCCCGGGAGGCCCTTGCCGCTCACCAGGTCCCGGTAGGCCGCGCCCAGCTCGTCGACGAACAGGCCCAGCGACACCCGGTCGGCCACCAGCCGATGCATGGTCACCACGACGACGTGCTCCCCTGCCCCGTCCCGCACCACGAGGGCCCGGACCAGCGGCCCGGCACCCACGTCGAACCCGGTGCCGAACTCCCGCACGACGACGTCGTCGAGGTCCCCGTCGCCCAACTCCACCACCGACACCGACAGGCCGGAGATCGGCGCTGAGCCGCGGAACGGCTGCCCGTTGACCTCGACGAAGGTGGAGCGCAGCGACTCGTGCCGCTGCATGAGCTGACCGAGCGCCTGCTGGAGCGCGGCCAGGTTGACCCCGCCGGCGAAGCGGAGGCCGGCCGAGACGTGCCAGGGCACCGAGTCGTCGAGCTTGCGCAGGAACCAGAGCCGGCGCTGCTCGAGGGTCAGGTTGGACACGGCGAGCCCGGAGCCGTCCTGCAGCAGGCTCGCGAGCAGGTCACGCTTCTCGCCGGATGACATGGTCGTGAGGTCGCGCCGCTGGTCGTTCATGAGAACACCTCCGGGGTTGGGGCGGGCGGTCAGGACCGGACGGACTTCGGCCGCATGTCGATCCACACCTCGTCGATGTGGCGCAGGCACTCCTGCTTGGTGCCGCGCACACCGTCGGGACGCCACCCCGCGGGCAGCTCCATGTCCTCGAGCCAGATCGAGTACTGCTCCTCGTCGTTGACGACCACCAGGAAGATGGCCTCGTCGCTGTCAATGCTCATCAGTGCCTCCGTGCTTCGTTGTCATCTCGGGAAGTTCTCTCGCCGGCACCGCGCAGCAGCGCCTCGACCTCGGCGTCGGGCAGGTCCGCGAGCAGGGCCCGCAACGCCGCGTCCTCGCGTGCGGCCTCGGTGTTGCCCTGCCCGGCCACCACGGCGGCGGCGACCGCGGCCACGGTCGGCCGGTGGAACAGGTCCCGGAGCTGCATCGTGACTCCGGTCTCCTCGCGCAGCCGGGTCGCGAACTTGGCGGCGAGCAGCGAGTGCCCGCCGAGGTCGAAGAAGCCGGCGTGCACACCGACCCGGTCCACACCGAGCACCTCGGCGAAGATCGCCGCGATCTGCCGCTCGACCTCGGTCCGCGGCGGCGTCTCGTCCACCGCCTGGACGGTCATCGTGGCCGAGTCACGCCGCAGCGCCGCGCGGTCGAGCTTGCCGCTGGGAGTGAGCGGCAGCTCGTCGACCACGGCGTACATGGACGGCGCGAGCTGTGCCGGCAGGTCCCGCTTGGCCAGGTCGCGCAGCTCCTCGACGAGCCCCGCCTCCGCGTCCGGGCCGCGGCCGAACGTGGGCCGGGCCACCACGAACGCGACGAGCCGCACGTCCACCGCGCTCACTCGGCGGGCGACGACCACGGCGTGCGCGACCTCGGCGTGCCGGGCGAGCACGGTCTCGATCTCGCCCGGCTCGATCCGGAACCCGCGGACCTTGATCTGCTGGTCAGCGCGACCGAGGTACTCCAGCGTCCCGTCGGACCGGTACCGGCACAGGTCGGAGGTCCGGTACATGCGCGCGCCCGGCGTGGTGGCGAACGGGTCGGGCAGGAACCGGGAGGCCGTCAGCGCGGACTGGCCGACATAGCCGTAGCCGAGCGCCGCCCCGCCCAGGTAGAGCTCGCCGACGGCGCCGATCGGCACCGGCCGCAGGGCGCCGTCGAGCACGTGCCGGACGGTGTTGGCGACCGGCTCCCCGAGTCCGATCCGGTCCGCGTCGCGGACCCGGCCGACGCTGGCGTACAGGGTCGCCTCGGTGGGGCCGTACAGGTTCCACAAAAGCCCGCCGCCCGACAGGAGGCGGGCGGCGAGGTCGCCGTCCAGCGCCTCGCCCGTGCAGAGCATGCGCAGCCGCGGGGAGGGCTGCCAGCCCGCCATGAGCAGCAGCCGCCAGGTCGCGGGGGTCGCCTGCATGATGGTGACGCCGCCGCGGGCCATCCGGCTTGCGAGCTGCGGGCCGTCCGCGACGCTGCGCTCCGGCACGACGACGACCGTGCCGCCCGTGAGCAGCGGCATGAACAGCTCCAGCGCGGCGATGTCGAACGACACGCTGGCCACAGCGGCGAGGGTGTCGGCCGGGCCCGCGGCCAGCTCGGCCGCGACGGCCAGGATGACGTTTACCAGCGACCGGTGGCCGATCCGCACGCCCTTCGGCAGGCCCGTCGAGCCGGAGGTGTAGATGAGGTACGCGGCCCGGTCCCCCGCGCCGTCCTCGGCCGGGTCGATCGCCGACGGCGGGTCGCCGAGCCGGTCCAGGAGGACGCGATCCGGGCCGCCGGCGGGCAGGCACGGCGCGGCCGCCGAGGTCGACAGCACCAGCCGCACCCGCGCGTCCCGCAGCATGTAGCCGATCCGCTCGGTCGGGTACCCGGGGTCGATCGGCACGTAGGCCGCACCGGCGGTCAGCACGGCCAGCAGCGCCACCACGAGCGAGGCCGACCGCTCGACGCACACGCCGACCGCGTCGCCGGGGCACACGCCGTGGCCGCGCAGGTGACGCGCGAGCGCGTCCACCCGGTCCACGAGGTCCGCGTAGGTGAGCGTCGCGTCGTCCGCCTCGACCGCGACGGCCTCGGGAGTGCGGGTGGCCTGCGCCCGGACCAGCTCGTGCAGCGGGCGCCACGGCACCTCGCGGACCGGCCCGCGCGCCCAGTCGCGGCCGACCAGCAGGTGGTCCTCGGCACCGAGCAGGTCGAGGTCGGCGGTGTCCCGGTCGGGCGCGTCGACCACCCCGCGCAGGAGCCGCAGGAACTGCTGGAGCATCCGCTCGGCGGTCGGGCGGCCGAACAGGTCGGGGCTGTAGTGCAACGCCAGGTCGAGCTCCGCCCCCACCGGCGTAGCCTCCAGAGTGAGGTCGAACTTGGCCGTGCCGGGGTCGATATCCAACGGTGTGAACGTGAGGCGATCCAGCGCGATCGGCCGCACCGGGGTGTTCTGCAGCAGGAACATCGCCTGGAACAGCGGGGTCCGGCTCAGGTCCCGGACCGGCCGCAGCTCTTCCACGACCTTCTCGAACGGAAGGTCCTGGTGGGCGTAGGCGTCCAGGCAGGTGCGCCGGACCCGGCCCAGCAGCTCGGCGAACGTGCCCGACTCCGGGAGCCGCGTGCGCATCACGAGCGTGTTGACGAACAGCCCCAGCACACCGTCGAGCTCGCGCCTGGTGCGATTGGCGACCGCCGTGCCGACGGCCAGGTCGCGCTGGCCGCCGTGCCGGGCGAGCAGGACCTGGAACGCCGCGAGCATCCCCATGAACAGCGTCGCCTCGTGCTGGCCGGCGAGGCCTGTCAACGCCTCGACGAGCGGAGCCGGCACGCGTGCCCGGCAGGTGTCCCCGCGGGCGGCCCGGACCGGCGGCCGCGGGTGGTCGGTGGGGATCTCCAGTGGCTCGAGGTCCGCGAGCTGCTCTTTCCAGAACCCGGTCAGCCTGGCCAGACGTGGCCCGCTCAGCGCCTCCCGCTGCCACGCGGCGAAGTCCGCGTACTGGACGACGGTCTCGCCCGGCGGCTCGTCGCCGCGGCCGACGCGGTCGTAGGCGGTGGCGAGGTCCTGCAGGAACACGCCGATCGACCAGCCGTCGCAGACGATGTGGTGCAGCACGACGAGGAGTACGTGCCGGTCCTCGGCGAACCGGAGCAGCAGCACCCGCAGGAGCGGCGGCTGGTCGAGGACGAAGCGCCGGCCGGCCTCGCGGGCGAGCGTCGTCGTGACCGTCGCCCGCTCCTGCTCCGGGGTCAGGCCGGGGTGGTCGACGACCGGGATCGCGACAACCGCGTGCGGCAGCACGATCTGCCGCGGCTCGCCGGCGATGAGCGCGACACCCGTGCGCAGGCTCTCGTGCCGGGCGAGAACGGAGTCGAGGGCCTGCTGCAGGACCAGCCGGTCGAGCGGGCCGGCGATCCCGACCGCGGTGTGGACGTTGTAGGCGACATCGCTGTCCGGCTCGAGCTGGGACAGGAACCACAGCCGCTCCTGGCCGAACGACGGCGCGAAGACGTAGCAGTCGGCGTGGTCGCGCCCCGGCGCGCCCGCCTGTCGAGTCCCGTTGCCCATCGTCATGCGCGGATGCCTCCTCTGGTCACCAGATCCCGTTCGATCAGTTCGACGAGCAGCGCGGCCTGGTCGTGGAGGTAGAAGTGGTCGCCGGGCAGCACGTCGACCTCGCATCCCCTGGTGGACTGGCGGTGCCAGCCGCCGACGTCGGCCAGGGTGCAGCTGGGGTCCTCGGCGCCGAGGAAGACCCGGATGGGCCACGGCAGCGACGGCGCGGACCGGTAGGCGTAGGTGTCCGCGACCGCGAGGTCGGCCCGCAGTGCCGGGAGCAGCACGTCCATCAGCTCGTCGTGCTGGGCCACGTCGATGTCCAGGCCGCCGTTGTCGACCAGCCAGCGGATGAGCTCCGGGCGGGGCAGGTTGTAGACCGGCGGCGGGATCGGCAGGTCCGGGGCGGGGTAGGCGCTCACGAACAGCGCCCTCGGCCCGTCGAGCCCGTCGTCGCGGATCCGGCGCGCCAGCTCGAACGCCACGAGCGCGCCCATGCTGTGGCCGAACAAGGCGTAGTCGCGCCCGAGGCCCGCCAGCTCGGTGGTGAGGCGGTCGACCATCTCGGCCAGGCTCACCAACGGTGGCTCCGCGATCCGGTTTGCCCGGCCCGGTAGCTGCACGGCAACGATGTCGAGCACGCTCGTCTGCCGCTGCCAGGTGTCGAAGATCGACGCCGAGCCACCCGCGTAAGGCAGGCAGACCAGCGCGCACGTCCCGGTCGGCGGCCGGAACTCGTACAACCATCGAGCGGCCACTCCCCGTCACCTCAAACCATTCGGGCACCATTCACCGAAATGCACATGGAATTGCATCCGGCCTGTACTCGGAAGGTGCTCATTGATACGGCCGAACGATTTCTAGCAGAGGCGCCGCAGCCTGAGCAAGGGTCGCATTTGCGCATTTCCGAGCGAGCCGTCGACTCCTGTGCGCACAGTACCCGAATTGGTACCGTGCCCGCATTTCCGTGCCACGCGAGGGGTAATGATGACGTCACTCGCCACTGCCGACAAACCACCGGCGGAAATAACCCGGGCGCTCCGCGAGGTGTCCACAGTAGACAACTGGCGCAACGCTCTCTTCCTTTCGGCGGACTGGCTGGTCATCGCGGTCGCAGTGGTCGCGCACGTCCGCTGGGGTGGCGCGCTGGTCTATGTGGCGGCCACGATCCTCATCGGCACCCGAATGCGTGCGCTGGCCAATCTGGTGCACGAGGCCGCGCATCGAAAGCTGTTCGCGCGGCGCGTGCTCAATTCCGTTGTCGGCCGATTGTTCTGCGCGTGGCCGATATTCATCGACCTAACCCGTTACGAGTCCGATCACCGGCGCCACCACCAGAGCCTGTGGCGCGGTGCCGACGACCCCGACGTCGCCCTCTACCGGCTGACCGGCACCGAGCGGCGGTCCGCCGGCCGGATCAGCTTCACCCGGTTCCTCGGCGAGCACGTCCTGCTGGTCGTCGTCCCCGTGATGCCGCTGCGGCGGCTTTGGTCCGGGATCACCACCCGCCGGCTGCTGGCCGCGGCCATGGTCGCCGGCGCCGTCGCAGTGTGCTGGAGCGCGATTCCGCCGCTGGCGGCCGGTGTCGCGGCGTACTGGCTCCTCCCCTGGCTGACGACCTACCAGATGTGCGCCTACTGGGCGGAGCTCGGCGAGCACGGCGGCCTACGCGACGCCGGCCGGCTCTGGGGCAGCCGCAACTGGCGCGGCAACGTGCTGACCCGCTGGGCCATCGGGTCGCACTCCGATGACCTCTACCACCTGCTGCACCACTGGTTCCCCACCGTCCCGCACCACCGGCTACGCAAGCTCGACCGGCTGTGCCGGCAGCGCTGGCCGCGGTACGCGGCCGAGGTGCGGTGCACGGGCTTCTTCGTGGGGGGCGCGCGGGGTGTCTCGGTGCTGCGGGACATCTGGTCCGGCGGTGCGGAGCCGAGGAGCTAGCCCGCCGCCCACCTGGCCAACTGGGGGACTTCCGCGGTTGCGCACCCTCAGGTGCGGCTCACCGTCCGCTGCTCCATGAGCTCGGCGAACTGCCGCCAGGACTGCGCGCAGTTGCGCGCTACCGTCGCGACCGCGTCCGCGCAGTGCGCCGGCGTCGAGTCGATGAGCTCGCTCCACGTCGCCGAGGAGATCGAGTGCGCGTCGAGCAGGCGCAGCATGGTGCGCCCGGCCTCCGAGAAGCGCAGCGACGGGTCCTTCTTCAGCTGCTGGAGCATCCGGGCGGCGACCCGCGGGTCCGTCGGAGTGTCCACATCGGAGCGTCCGGGGTCCTCGACCTTCGCCCAGTCGCACGCCTCATCGGCGTGGCGCTGCCGCGCCGGAACGGCGTCCAGGCCGCGGTCCAGCCGCGAGCGCACGTCCCGGACGGTGCCGAGCGAGATGCCCGACTCGCGGGCGATCTGGCGCAGGCTTGCCGTGGGGCGCTCGGTCATGAGCCGGCCGGCCAGCAGCCGGCCGTGCGCGACGTTGAGCGGCCGGACCTTTCCGTCCCGCCCGATCCTGCCGGTCACCTGGTCGGCGCCGTGGTCCGCGCGGCTGCGGATCGCCGCGACCGTCTTCGACGACAGGCCCGTGAGCTGGGCGATCATCCGGTCCGACCAGTGCGGGTGCGTGCCGATCACCCGGCACGCGGCCGCGGTGCGGTCCTTGTGCGACAAGGGCAGGCCGTGCTCGGCGTTGAGCTCGACGGCCAGCACGAAAGCGTCCCGCTCGGTGCCGTCGAAGTAGTGGACGTCGATGGTCTCCCGACCACGGAGGACGGCCGCGCGAAGCCGGTGCATCCCGTCGACCACGCGCATCGTGGCCCGGTGGACGATGATCGGCGGGCCGCCACCGTCGAGTTCGGCGAGCGTGCGCACGTGCTCGGCGTCCTCACCGGCGAGCCGCGGCGAGTCGGCGGACAGCAACGACGCGACGGGAACCGCGACCGCGACCCGCCGCTCGAGCGACTCCGCTGCCGAGGTCACCTGACCTCGCCCCCGTTGGCCGCCATCATCACCACGTCCTCCGGTCACCGGGCTGCTGCGGAAACCGACGCTACAAAGGCGCGACTACACGACACTTACGTTTCAGTTACGTGCCCGTGGGTGCGCCCGTCTCCAGCAGCCGGCCGCCGGCGAGGCGCAGCCAGCGGTTCACCCTGATCCGCGCCAGGAACCGCTCGTCGTGGCTGACCACCACGAAGGCGCCCTCGTAGGCGTTGAGGGCGCTCTCCAGCTGGCCGACGCTCACCAGGTCGAGGTTGTTGGTCGGCTCGTCGAGCAGGAGCAGCTGGGGTGCCGGCTCGGCGAACAGGACGCAGGCCAGCGTGGCCCGCAGCCGCTCGCCGCCGGACAGCGCCGCCACCGGGAGGTGGCCGCGGGCGCCGCGGAACAGGAAGCGGGCGAGCAGGTTCATCCGCTGCGACTCCGGCATCGCGGGTGCGAACGCGGCCAGGTTCTGCGCCACCGTGCGGTCGACGTCGAGCAGGTCCAGCCGTTGGGACAGGTAGGCGACCCGGCCGTCGGCCCGCCTGGTGCCGCCGCCGGCCGGCGCCAGCTCGCCGTTGATCACCCGCAACAGGGTGGACTTGCCGGCGCCGTTGGGACCGGTCAGCGCGATCCGCTCGGGACCGCGGATGGCCAGGTCGACGCCGTCGGCGGCGAAGAGGGCCCGGTCGCCGTAGGAGACCCGCAGCCGCTCGCCGAGGAAGACCGTGCGGCCCGCCGGGACGTTGGTGCCGGGGAGGATCAGCGTGATCTTCTGCTCGTCCCGCAGCGCGCGGTCCGCCTCGTCCAGCTTGGCCTTGGCCTCGCTGACCCGCGCGGCGTGCGTCTCGTTCGCCCGGCCCGCCGACTCCTGGGCGTTCCGCTTCATCGCCCCGGCGACGATCTTCGGCAGCCCGGCGCTCTTGAGGTTGCGGGCGGCGTTGCCCGCCCTGCGCGCGGCCCGCTCCCGGGCCTGCCGCAGGTCCCGCTTCTCCCGCCGCACCTCCTGCTCGGCGTTGCGAACGTTCTTCTCGGCCACCTCCCGAGCGGCGCGCACGGCCTCCTCGTACTCGGTGAAGTTGCCGCCATGGAAGCGGATCTCGCCGCGGTCGAGCTCGGCGATGCGGTCCATGCGGTCGAGCAGCGCCCGGTCGTGGCTGACCAGCAGCAGGCAGCCGGACCAGTCCTCGAGCGCGGTGTAGAGCTTGCGGCGGACGTCGAGGTCGAGGTTGTTGGTCGGCTCGTCGAGCAGCAGCACGTCGGGCCGCCGCAACAGCTGCGCGGCCAGGCCGAGCGAGACGACCTGGCCGCCGCTGAGCGTGTGCAGCGGCCGGGTGAGGGCGACGTCGCCGAGGCCGAGCCGGTCGAGCTGGGCCGTGGTGCGCTCCTCGACGTCCCAGTCGGTGCCGATCGTGGTGAAGTGCTCCTCGCTCGCGTCGCCGGACTCGATGGCGGCGAGCGCGGCGAGCACCGGGGCGATCCCGAGCACCTCGGCCACGGTCAGGTCGCCGGCGAGGGGCAGGGCCTGCGGGAGGTAGCCGAGCACCCCGTCGACGGACACGGTCCCGCCGCTGGGCGCCAGCTCGCCGGCGATCAGCCTGAGCAGGGTGGTCTTGCCGGCCCCGTTCGGCGCGACGAGCCCCGTGCGGCCGCCGCCGACGGTGAAGGACAGGTCCTCGAACACCGGGGTGTCGTCGGGCCAGGAGAAGGACAGGGTGGAACAGACGATGAACGCATCGGACATGCGGAGAGACCTCATGGGTGATGCGGGCGTGCCGGAGCCGCCCGGCGCGGGAACAGGAACGACGGCATGGCCACCGCGGCTGCTGCACAAGCGCCTGCCGATGGCCCAGCACTCCCCGGGCTCACCCGGAGATGTCGTCGTCACCCGCCACGTGTGGTCTCCCTCGATCCTGATCTCAGTCCACCGTAGCAAGGAGCGCGAGCCTCCTCGATCAGCTCCGGTACGCCGACGCGGCGAGGAAGTGCTCGGCGACCGACAGGTCGTGCGGGTAGGTGATCTTGAAGTTGTGCTCCTCGCCGCGAACCCAGCGCACGGGCAGGCTCGAGTAGCGCTCCATGCACGAGGACGTGTCGGTGCCGAGGAACCCCTCGCGCGCGGCCTGTTCGTAGGCCTCGAGCAGCTCGGGCGCGCGGAACCCCTGCGGGGTCTGCACCCTGATCGCGCCCTCCAGCGACTGGTCGCGCACCACGGCGCCGTCGCCGCCGACGGCCACGATGTCCTCGGCCGGCAGGCCGGGGATGGCGCCGCCGTGCTCGCGGGCCGCGTGCAGCACGCCGGCGATGAGCGTGGGGCTGACCAGCGGGCGCGCCGCGTCGTGCAGGAGAACGATGTCGACCGTGCCCCCGTCGATGCGGCCGGCGAGCCGGTGCAGCGCGCGCAGCTCGGACTCCTGCCGGGTGGCCCCGCCGTGGACGACCTCGACCGGCACCCCGCCCAGCTCACGGTCGAGCACCGACTCGACCAGCGTGGTGTCCTCCGGCCGGACCACCAGCACGAGCACGCCGATCTCGGGCACCCTGCTGAACGCCTCCAGCGACCAGGACACCACCCGGCGCCCCGCCAGCGGCAGGTAGACCTTGTTCAGGTCGGCACCCATGCGGGCACCGACCCCCGCCGCCAGCACCACACCGGCGGCGTGCGGCCGCTGCTGGCCTCGTGGTCTCCGCACGCTGTGATCATAGGCCGTCGCTCCCGGGAGCCGGGACGAGTGGCCGGACGCCCACCCCGCTCGGTACCGGCCCGACCGCGACCGCGCCAGGCGCCGGTGCCGTGCTCGCTACCGAGTCCACATCGGACAGCCGGATCGGGTGTCCCGGGCCCTCGGCGTGACGGTCGCGAGGTCGGCGTCCGGCCGCCGGCTCGATGGCCATCCGCTATCCGTTACGTGCCAACGTGCACACGACAGCGCGCCGCCGGGCGGGGCGCGCCGCCCGCGCCGGGCCCCTCACCGGGGACGTTTCCGTTGCGTGACAACGGCGTTTCGGCTATGCGTACCGCACTCTTGACCAGCTGGCGCGCGCACCCTATGGTTCTGCCAGTCATAGGACGTCCCATGTCCTATCTCGTGGCGAATCAGGAGGCGCGGTGTCCGCAACTCGGCGCGGTTCTGGTCAGTACTTCGGCCGGCGGGACATGCTGCGCCTCACCGGCCTCGCCGGCGTGGCAGCCGCCTTCTCCTCGACGCTCGCCGCGTGCGGCGGGCCGGCCTCGACCAACTCGACCGGCGACACCGCCGAGTCGATCACCGCCGTGATCGGCTACGGCAACAACCAGACGTGGGACCCGCTGCAGACGGCCTCGGCCTTCTCCATGGCCGCCATCCTGCACTGCTACGAGTCCCTTGTAGAGGGTGACCCGCTCACCCGGGAGCCGTACGCGGGGCTGGCGAAGGCCCTGCCGGAGGACGTCAGCGGCACCAGCGTCACCTTCGAGCTGCGCGACGGCGCGACGTGGCACGACGGCAAGCCGGTGACCGCCGAGGACGTCGTCTTCACCTACACCAGGGCGCTCGACCCGAAGGAGAACGTCCTCGTCCGGACCTTCCTCGGCGGCTGGCTGCGGGAGGTCCGCAAGGTCGACGACCGCTCGGTCGAGCTCGTGCTGGCCAAGCCCTTCCCCTACGTGCTGCAACGCCTCCAGACCGTCAAGATCGTGCCCAAGCACGTGTTCGACGGCAAGTGGGCGGACGCGGTGGCCGGCAAGGTGGTCGGCTCCGGCCCGTACAAGGTGGTCGAGCAGGCGCCGCTGTCGCACACCCGCTTCGAGCGCTTCGACGGCTACAACGGCCCGCGGCCGGCGGTCTACAAGCGCATGCTGTGGAACTCGATCGTCGAGGCGGCGCCCCGGGTGGCGAAGATCTCGGGTGCGCGGCCGGCCGCGCAGATCGTCGAGAACATCCCGCCGGCGAACGCCGAGCAGCTGCACAAGGACGGCCGGACCGTCGAGTTCGCCGACGGCGGCAACAACCTGTGGCTGATGTTCAACACCGCGCACCCGCCGTTCGACAACAAGCTGGTGCGCCAGGCACTGCACTACGCCATCGACAGCGAGAAGATGATCGAGGTCGGTCTGAAGGGCAAGGGCACGCCCGGGACCTCCTTCATCAACCCGAAGCTCGAGTCCTCGCAGCCGGCGGTCAACGACTTCGCCCACGACCCCGCCAAGGCCAGGTCGCTGCTGGCGCAGGCCGGCCTCGGCAACCTGCGGGTCACCCTGTCCACGACCAACACGACGCTGGTCGCCGACTGCGTGAACGTGATCAAGGAGGGCTGGGACGCCATCGGCGTCACCACCACTCTGGACTCCCAGGACACGAAGGCGCTGTTCTCCAAGCTCGACGCCGGGTTCGACTTCCAGGTCGTCGCCACGACGCAGAACGCCGGGCAGTTCGGCAACGACCCGGACCTGCTCATCCGCTACTACTACGCGGGTTCCGGCGTCGTGCCCAAGTACTCGCGGTGGACCGGCGCCGACGCGCAGGCGCTCCTGCGGCTGCTGGACCAGGCGGCCGAGGAAGCCGACGCGGGGCAGCGCGAGACGCTCACCAAGCAGGTGCTGGACCTGATCTCCGACCAGGCCGTCGTGTACCCGATCGTGTTCACCCAGAACGGCACCGCGTGGGATCCGAAGGCGCTGTCCGGCGTGCGCGCGCAGGGCTATCCCGGCATCAACCTGAACCAGGCCAAGCCGGGAGCCTGACTTGATCGTCCTGCGGATGCTGCTCGGCCGCATCCTCGCCCTCGTGCCGCTGCTGCTCGGCGTCACGCTGTTCGTCTTCGTCGTGATGCGCTTCTCGCCGGTCGACCCGGCGCTGGCGGCCTTCGACGGCGCGAACGCCACCGACGCGCAGCTCGACCAGTTCCGGCGGGAGAACGGGCTGCTCGACCCCTGGCCCGTGCAGTACGTGCGGTTCGTCTGGCAGCTGATGCACGGCGACTTCGGGACGAGCGTGATCACCAAGCAGCCGGTGGCCGACACCATCACCACCGCGCTGCCGCTGACCGTCCAGCTGACCCTGATGGGCCTCGTCATCGCGATCGTCCTCGCGCTGCTGCTCGGGGTGACCTCGGCGATCTTCCGGGACCGCTGGCCCGACCAGCTCATCCGGATCGTGTCGCTCGCGGGGGTCGCGGCGCCCGCGTTCTGGATCGCGCTGCTGCTCGTCCAGTGGCTCGCGGTCGGCAAGGGCCTGTTCCCCACCAGCGGGTACGTCAGCATGACCGACTCGTTCACCGGCTGGCTGAACTCGATGACGCTGCCCGCGGTCTCGCTGGCGATGCCGGTGGCCGCCCAGCTGACCCGCATCATCCGCACGTCGATGGTGGAGGAGCTCGACAAGGACTACGTGCGCACGGCCCGCGGCGGCGGGCTGCCGCCGGTCGTCGTGGTGGGCCGCAACGTCCTGCGCAACGCCCTGGTCACCCCGCTCACCGTGCTGGGCCTGCGGCTCGGCTACCTGCTCGGCGGCGCGGTGGTCATCGAGACGATGTTCGCGCTGCCGGGCATGGGGCAGAACATGATCCAGGCCGTCCGCGACGGCGACACGTCGAACGTCCAGGGCTTCGTGATCACGATCGCCATCGGCTTCGTGCTGGTCAACCTGATCGTCGACATCCTCTACCTGATCGCGAACCCCCGGCTGCGGAGCCACGCGTGATGCGCCCCGGCCTCACCGAGCGCCTCACCCGGCCGGGCATCCGGTTCAGCCGGCTCAACACCCCGTCCTGGGTGGCGCTGTCGGTCATCGTGCTGCTCGCGCTGGTCGCCGTCCTCGCCCCGCTGGTCGCCGGGCACGACCCGTACCTGACGGGAACGGCGGTCGCCGGGCCGAGCGGCGAGCACTGGCTCGGCACGGACTCCTCCGGCCGCGACATCTTCTCCCGCCTGGTCCACGGCACCCGCTGGTCGCTCGCGATCGGTCTCGGCGCCACCGCGCTCGCCCTCGTGGCCGGCGCGCTGATCGGCGCGTTCGCGGCGACCTCGCGGCGCCGGCTGGACGAGACGGTCATGCGGGTCCTCGACGTGATCATGGCGTTCCCGGGGATCGCCCTCGCCGCGGTCCTGGTCGCCGTGTTCGGGCGCGGGATCGGCGTGCTGATCCTCGCGATCGGCTTCCTCTACACGCCGTCGGTCGCGCGGGTGGTCCGGGCGAACGTGCTGGCGCAGTACAGCGAGGACTACGTCGCGGCCGAGCGGGTCATCGGCGCCCGGCGCGGTCACATCCTCACCAGGCACGTCGCGGTCAACTGCGCGGCCCCGGTGCTGGTGTTCTGCACGGTGACGGTGGCCGACGCGATCGTGTTCGAGGCGTCGCTGTCGTTCATCGGGGCCGGCATCCAGCAGCCGGACCCGTCCTGGGGGTCGGTGCTCGCCAACGGCAAGGAACTGGTGCTCACCGGCGGCTGGTGGGCGACGCTGTTCCCGGGCCTGCTGATCCTGATCACGGTGCTGTCGCTGAACGTCCTGTCCGAGGGGATCTCCGACGCCTGGGCGACGCCGTCCGCGCGCCGGGCGAAGGCGGGCCGGGCGGCGAAGAAGGCGGCGGAGGCACCGGCCGCGACCGAGGAGCGCGTCGAGCCGGTGCTGCCGATCGCGGGGCTGCGCGAGGCCGGCGAGCGGCTGGGCCGGCGGACCAGGGACCTGGCCGGCCGGGAGACCGTGCTCGACGTCGAGCACCTCGCGATCTCGTTCCGGGACCGGCACAACGGGGTGAACGTCGTCGACGACGTGTCGTTCACGGTGCGGGTCGGCGAGGTGCTCGGGCTGATCGGCGAGTCCGGCTGCGGCAAGTCGCTGACCGCGCTGTCGATCATGGGCCTGCTGCCGGCCACCGCGCGGGTGTCGGGCCAGGTCCGCTTCGACCACCGGGACCTGCTCGCGCTCACCCCGCGGCAGCGCCGCCGCCACCTCGGTCACGACCTCGCGATGATCTACCAGGACGCGCTCAGCTCGCTCAACCCGGCGATGACCGTGCGCGCGCAGCTCAAGCAGTTCACCCGGCGGGGCGGCACCGGCACCCCGGCGGAGCTGCTGGAGCTGGTGAACCTCGACCCGCAGCGGACGCTGCGGTCCTACCCGCACGAGCTCTCCGGCGGGCAGCGCCAGCGGGTGCTGATCGCGATGGCGCTGTCCCGCAGCCCCAAGCTGATCGTCGCCGACGAGCCGACGACCGCGCTCGACGTCACCGTGCAGGCCCAGATCGTGACGCTGCTGCTGCGGTTGCAGGAGGAGCTCGGCTTCGCGTTGATCCTCGTGTCGCACGACCTGGCGCTGGTGTCGGAGGTGGCCGACCGCGTGGTGGTGATGTACGGCGGCCAGGTCGCCGAGATGGGGACCATCGCGCAGCTCGTCGGCTCGCCGCGGCACCACTACACCCGCGGCCTGCTCAGCGCGGTGCTGTCGCTGGAGGAGAACCGGGACCGGCTGACCCAGATCAAGGGCGTCGTCCCCTCCCCCGCGGACTTCGCGGCGGGCTGCCGCTTCGCCGACCGCTGCCCCGCGGCCCGCGCGATCTGCCACCACGAGCCGCCGGCGAAGGTCGGCGACAACGTCAACCACCTGATCGCGTGCCACTTCCCCGCGCGGCAGCCGGCGGTGACCCATGAGCCTGCTTGAGCTCGACGGTGTGCACGTGGTGCACCGGATCCGGTCGGCCCGGCTGCTCGGGCACGACGACGTCTACGCGTTGACCGACGCGAACCTCGTGCTGGACCCCGGTGAGACGGTCGGCGTGGTCGGCGAGTCCGGGTGCGGGAAGTCGACGCTGGCCAAGGTGATCGTCGGGTTGCAGCGGCCGGCCGAGGGGACCGTGCGCTTCCGGGGCGACTCGCTGTGGGAGATGACCCCGGCGCAGCGCTCGGCCGGGTTCGGCCCGCAGGTGGGGATGATCTTCCAGGACCCCGCGACCGCGCTCAACCGGCGCCTCGCGGTGTCCAAGATCATCCGCGACCCGCTCGACGTCCACCGGCACGGCACGCGGGCCGAGCGGGCGGAACGGGTCCGTGAGCTGATGGCACTGGTCGGCCTGCCGGACAGCGTCGCGGACGCGGTGCCGGGCCAGCTCTCCGGCGGGCAGCGGCAGCGGGTCGCGATCGCGCGGGCGCTCGCGCTGGGGCCGGCGCTGCTGGTCGCCGACGAGCCGACCTCGGCGCTGGACGTGTCCGTGCGCGCGCAGATCCTCTACCTGCTCACCGACCTGCGCGAGCGGCTCGGGCTCGCGATGGTGTTCGTCTCGCACGACATCCAGACGGTCAAGAAGATGAGCGACCGCATCGTCACCATGTACCTCGGCCGCATCGTCGAGGAGGCACCGGCCGCCGCCGTGCCCGCGGCTACGCACCACCCGTACATGCGCGCGCTGTTCTCGGCCACGCCGAGCCTGCTGCACCCGGTCGAGCCGATCGTCCTCAGTGGACCCGTGCCGTCCGCGACCGCGCCGCCCAGCGGGTGCCACTTCCGGACCCGCTGCTGGAAGGCGACCGACGAGTGCGCGCTCGAGCTGCCGCCGCTGGCCACCGCCGGCGCCGGGCACACCTACCGCTGCATCCACCCGGAGTAGCCGTGAGCGAGCTTGCGAGCGAACCATTGAACACAGGGCGACCGCGAGCGGCAGCACCGAGCCCGCGAGGGGCTGTCACCCGCGAGCGTACGAGCGAACCAAATGTCACAGGGCGACCGCTGTCGTGAGCAGAAGGGACGTTGGGCCGTGAGAGCAACAGCGTTGTTGTCCGTGGTGGTGGCCGGCCTGCTGGCCGCGGGCCTCACCCAGGCCGCCGCCGAGCCAGCAGCCGGGCCCACAGAGCCCACCCGGGCCGGGCCGGCCGCACCCCACCTCGAGCAGCAGGTGCTGTTCAAGGCCGCGCAGGAGCGGGGCTACTCCTGCTTCCGCATCCCCGCGATCGTGCGCACTGCCGCGGGGACGCTGCTCGCGTTCGCCGAGGGCCGGGTCGACAACTGCGGCGACACCGGCGACATCGACGTGGTGCTGAAGCGCTCCACCGACGGCGGCCGGACCTGGTCGCCGCTGCGGCTGGTGAACCACGGAAACGGCGACACGCACGGCAACCCGGTGCCGATCGTCGACCGGAGCACCGGCCGGATCTTCCTCTTCACCACCTACAACGCGGGCCGCGCCGACGACAAGCCGTGCGCCCGCACACCGCACCTGCAGTACAGCGACGACGACGGCGCGACGTGGTCGGCGCCGGCCGACCTGAGCGCGCAGGTCACGCTCCCCCGGTGGGACTGGTGGGTCGCCACCGGCCCGGTGCACGGCATCCAGCTCACCCGCGGCCCGCACGCCGGTCGGCTCGTGTTCGGCATCTGCGGCGAGGTCAGCGACGGCACGCACGCGGTCGCCAACGAGGCCGCGCTGGTCTACAGCGACGACCACGGCGAGACCTGGCAGGTCGGCGCGCTCGACACGATCGACTTCCCGCCCGGCGGGACCTTCACCCAGAAGCCGCAGGAGATCACCGTCACCGAGCTGGCCGACGGCTCGGTCTACGCCGGCGCGCGGGAGCAGGGCGGGACCGACGTCGGCAACCGCTCGTACGCGGTCAGCCGGGACGGCGGCACGTCGTTCAGCACCCCGTGGACCGCGATCCCCGACCTCGTCACGCCGACCGTGCAGGGCGCCGTGCTGCGCCTCGAACGGCCCGGACCCGACCGGATCCTGTTCTCCTCGCCGTCGGACACCGACCGGCGCCGCTGGATGATGATCCGCTCCTCCTACGACGGCGGCCGCGGCTGGGAGAGCGCCGAGCAGGGCACCCGGATCACCACCGACTGGTCGGGCTACTCCGACCTGGTCCAGATCAGCGACCCGCGGGCGCGGTCCACCGAGATCGGCCTGCTCTACGAGGGTGGCGCCGTCGACGCGAGGGACGAGATCCGCTTCGCCCGGTTCGACGAGGAGTACCTCGGCCGGCGCGGCCCGGCCGGCCCGACGACCCCGGACACCTCGCCCACCCGCGCCGACAGCTACGTCCTCGGCGGTCCGGCACCCGCCGCGGGGCGGTTCGGCGCCGGCCTGGAGCTGGACGGCGTCGACGACTACCTGCGGGTGCCCTACGACAAGGCCCAGGAGCCCGGCGACGGCGACCTCACCTACACCGCGTGGTTCCGCTACGGCGAGTCCACCGGACCGCAGGCACTGCTGTGGCTCGGCGGGATGGGGGGCACCGCGCCGCAGCTGTGGCTGCGCGGCGAGCCGGCGAGCAACCGGCTCGTCGCGTGGATGACCACGGCGAAGGGCAGCGCGTCGGTCACCACCACGTCGGCGTACGACGACCGGCAGTGGCACCACGTCGCCCTGCGACGATCCGCCGGCCGGCTCCTGCTGTGGGTGGACGGCGTCCAGGTCGCGGCCGGCCCGGCCGTCGCGGGCTCGCTCAGCGAGCGGGTGTCCTTCCAGGTGCACCTCGGTGAGCGGCAGGACTACCAGCAGCGATTCGACGGCACGCTCGACGAGGTCCGCCTGTACCGCCGGGCGCTGACCACCGCCGAGCTCGACGCCGTCCGGCTGTCCAATGTGGACATCCCGGCCGGCCAGGTGCTCCGGCTGCCGCTCGACCGGCTCGCCGGGGCGACCCCGCACGGCGGCTGCACCTCGGTGCCGTACGTGTCCGGGACCGAGGGATACCACACGTTCCGCATCCCGGCCGTCGTCGAGGCCGCCGACGGCACGGTGCTGGCCTTCGCCGAAGGACGCGTCGAGTCGGCCGGGGACACCGGCGCGATCCGGACCGTGCTGCGCCGCTCGACCGACGGCGGCTGCACCTGGGGACCCCTGTCGGTGGTGTCGGACAACGGCGCCGCGACCGCGGGCAACCCCGCGCCGGTCGTGCTGCCCACCGGCGAGATCGTGCTGCTGACCACGCGCAACGGCCGGGTCACCGAGAAGGAGATCATGTCCGGCACCGCGTCCCCCGAGGACGGTCGCCGGGTGTTCGTCCAGCGCAGCAACGACAACGGCCGCACGTGGTCGTCGGCGCGGGAGCTCACCGGCGTCGCGAAGAAGGCGGACTGGCGCTGGTACGCCACCGGTCCCGGGCACGCCGTCGTGCTGCGCGACGGCCGGATCGTGGTGCCCGCCAACCACTCGGTGGCCCCGCCGGCCGGCTCCTCCGACGTCGGCACCGAGGCGAAGTTCTACGGCGGCCACGACCTCCTCAGCGACGACGGCGGCCGCACCTGGCGCATCGGGTTCACCGAGGACCGTGCCGACCCCGGCATCGCGTCGAACGAGACGACGGTGGCGCAGCTGCCGGACGGGCGGCTCTACTTCACCAGCCGCAACCAGGGCACGAGCGGCAGCCGGGTGGACGGCTACAGCACGGACGGCGGCACGTCCCTCGCCGCGCCGTACCAGCCGCAGCCGGGCCTGACCGGGCCGAAGGTGCAGGGCAGCGTCCTGCAGACGGTCCGGCCGGACGTGCTGCTGTTCTCCGGCCCCGCGAACCCGGCCGCCCGGCGCTCGATGGCCGTCCGGGTCAGCGCCGACCGCGGCCGCACGTGGCGCCAGGCGCTGCTGGTGTCCACCGCGCCCGCCGCCTACTCCGACCTCGTGCAGCTCACCGGCGCCACCGTCGGGCTCCTGTACGAGACCGGCGGGACCGGCACCTACGAGACGATCACGTTCACCCAGCTGTCCATGCGTCACCTGGCCTGGCGCTAGTGCTCCGCCAGGTGCGCGACCAGCACACCGCGGCCCGGCAGCGGGGCCTCGGTGCCGAGCGGATCCCCGGTGAGCGTGTCGACCGCGCCCGCCGGGACCGGCACGGTCACCGCGGTCGTGTTGTGGTTCAACAGGAACAGCCACCGGCCACGCCGGACCGCCTCCACCCCAGCCGGGGTGCCGAGGCGGTCCCGCACGATCGAGGTCACGGCGATCGAACCCTTTCCAGTGATAGGACATTGGACATAGGACGTAGGATGTCGGGCGACCGGATGCCCGACCGACCCGGCCCGCAAGGGAGAGGCTCTTGATTCAGCTCGACGGCGGCGTCGTGCCACCCGTGTGCACCCCGCTCACGCCGGAACGAGAGCTGGACGTTCCGTCGCTGGAACGCCTGGCCGCCTTCCTGATCGAGGCGGGCATGCACGGCCTGTTCGTCACCGGGTCCACCGGCGAGGTCGCCTACCTGCCCGACGAGGTGCGGTACCGGGCGCTGGAGGTGGTCGCCGGGGTCGCGGCCGGCCAGGTGCCGGTCCTCGCGGGGATCATCGACACCACCACGCCGCGGGTGATCGAGCACGCCCGGGCGGCCAAGGCGTCCGGCGCGGACGCGCTCGTCGCCACCGTGCCGTTCTTCGCGCCCACGCATCCCGCCGAGTTCCCCGGCCACTTCCGGGCCATCCGGGCGGCGGTGGACCTGCCGCTGGTCGCCTACGACATCCCCAGCTCGGTCGGCACGAAGCTGCCGACCGACGTCGTCGTGGAGCTGGCCGAGGACGGCACGCTGGCCGCGCTGAAGGACTCGAGCGGCGACCTGGACGGCCTGCGCGCGGTCCTGGAACGCACGGACCCGTCCCGCTTGCGGTGCTACTCCGGCTCGGAGACGCTCGCCGACCTCGGCCTGTTCATCGGCGCGCACGGGCTGGTGCCGGGCATCGGGAACGTCGACCCGCACGGGTATCTGCGGCTCTACGAGGCGGCCCGCCGGGCGGACTGGGACACCGCGCGGACCGAGCAGGCACGGCTGCGGCGGCTGTTCCGGCTCATCCACGTCGGCGACCCGAGGATGGGCCGGTATTCCTCCGCGATCGGCGCGTTCAAGGAAGGGCTGGTGGCCCGTGGCGTGATCGCCGGCGCGACCACGAGCGAGCCGATGATCCCGCTGAACGACACCGAGCGCGCTGCCGTGCGGCAGCACCTGGAAGACGCCGGCCTGCTCTAAGGTTGGACGTGGGAGGTCCTCGTGACGGAGCAGCACACGCCGGCCAGGCTGGCCACCAGGATGGGCCGCGCCATCCGGGACGAGATCACCGGGCTGATCCTCAGCCGGGGCCTCAAGTCCGGCGACCCGCTGCCCACCGAGACCGAGCTCGTCGAGGCGCTCGGCGTCAGCCGCAACTCGGTCCGCGAGGCGCTCAAGGCGTTGCAGGCACTCGACATCGTGGAGATCCGGCACGGCTACGGCACCTACGTCGGCCGCCTGTCGCTGGACCCGCTCGCCGACGGGCTCACCTTCCGCGCGCTGCACGACATCGGGCGCGACCTCCGGTCGATGGAGGAGATCGTCGAGGTGCGCGAAGCGCTGGAGGGTGCGCTGATCCGCCGGGTCGCCGCCAGCATCCCGGAGGCCGACCTGGCGGCGCTGGACGGGGTCACGCGCCGGATGAGCGAACGCGCCAAGTCCGGCGAGACGTTCGCCGACGAGGACCGCGAGTTCCACGAGGTGCTGTACCGGTCGCTGAACAACGAGCTGGTGACGCAGCTGCTGCGGGCGTTCTGGGACGTCTTCCACCGGGTCAACCACCGGCTGGGCGTCACCGACCCGAACCCGCTGCAGACCGTGCGCCGGCACCGGGCCATCGTCACCGCGCTCCGCAAGAGCGACGTGGCACGCGCGGAGCAGGCGATGGCCGAGCACTTCCGCAACCTCGACGTCCGGGTCGCGCAGCTGCGCTCGAGCTGACCCGCGCTCAGCCGGTGCCGCGAAGGCGTGGGGTGGGTACCTGGCCGGCCCCGCCCTCGAGGACGGTGGCGTGGTCGCGGGCCCACCGGAGCAGCCCCGCGACGTCGATGCCGTACGGCGGCTCGTCCCGGTAGGGCTCGATGTGGCCGGCACCGCGCCTGAGCAACGTCACCGCACCGGTCAGGTTCCCGCGGGCGGCGTGCGTGGCGCCCACGGCGAGCTGGGCCAGGCCCTTCCACAGGGCGCGCTGCGGCTCGGGGGCCGTCTTCCACGCGTCTTCCAGCACCTCGTGGGCGTGGAACGGCATGCCGCCGTCGAGGAGCCGCTGGGCCTCGGCGAGGGACTCCTCCGGCGACCGGACAACGCCCTCCGGCTGGCGCGCGACCCCGCTCGCCCCGCGCGGGAGCGGCCGGCCCAGCCCGTCGCGCGGGCGGGTGTTGCGGGCGCGGCCCTGCTCGTCACGGTCGCGATCGGGCCGGTTCCCGCTGGCAGCTGTGTCCACCCCGCCAGCTTCCCACCACCGCGGTCAGCCGAAGGAGCGCGGCCTGCCGACGTCCGGCTTGCGGTAGTCGCAGACACCCGTCGGGAAGATCTGCGCCAGCCGGTCCTGCTCGGCGCTCGTCGGCCGCCACGACCCGTACACCCCGCGGGCGACCGCCGACCGCACCGGTTGGAGCGCGCACTTGTAGTGCTGCTCGTCGAACGGGCCGCCGGCGACCGTGCGGGACGTGCCGTGGATGGGGAACCGCTGGGTGCACGGGCCGGCCGGGCCGGCGTCGAGGATCCCGCGCCAGGCGTCCCTCCCCCGGTACAGCAGCGTCCCGTCGGTGGCGAAGCAGCTGTCGACCGCCTCGGCCGGCTTGGCCCGCACGACGCCAAGGCCCGGGTGGGCCCGCAGGTTCCCGAGCCACCGGTCCATCACCGCGAGCGCCATCGGGGTCTGGTCGAACGTCCGGGCCGGGCGCGCGTCGGTGAACCAGACGACCTGGTTCGCCGCGCTCCCCCGCCGGTCCAGCATGCGCTGCCGGGACGCGAAGGACTGGCGGGCGTTGTGCATGTCCAGCTCGCCGTCGAGGTAGTGGCGCCAGTCGATGATCGGGATGTCGATCCGGCCGTCGAACACGAGCCCGGACCGGTACGCGGCCCGCATCGCCTCGACGTCGCCCTCCGAGCGCGGGGCCACGCCGTCGGGACCGGGTGGCGTGATGTTCCGCGCGCTCCACACGTCGATGTCGGCCGGGCACGCGGTGGCGATGAACGGGCAGCCCTCCTGCACCGCCTCGGCCGGAGGCTTCCAGCCGCCGGCGGAGGCGTTCAGGTCGAGGAACTCCGCCGGGGTGAGGTTCCCGTCGACGAGGGCCTTCAGTCCATATTGGACGCCGACGTTGTCCCATGTGGAGCGGGCGAACCCGGTGGCGGGATCGCGCCCGTAGACGTTGACCGCGTCGTTCCAGTGTGTCCACTCGACCTGGGCCTGCTGCTCGGGCGTGATTCCCGGCGCGGTGCCGAACTTCGGGTTGAGCACGAGCGGGGACAGGCCCCGCCAGCCCTTGACGCACTCGGTCGAGCCGGGGGTCGCGAGCCACGGCGTCAGCGGCTGGTACGGGTTGGGCACGGTGTTCGACGCGGCGAGCCCTTCCAGCTGCGAGCGGTTGGTCCACACCCGCCACTTCGAGGCCGGGTCCGCGCGCACCTTCAGGTCCATCCAGCGCTCGAGCAGCTCGCAGTCGCCGACGTGGATGGCCTGGGTGACCATGTCCGGGTACGAGTACTGCGGGATCGCGCCGTCGAGCAGCCCCGGGTGGTTCTGGCCGTAGACGTACTGCTGGATGCCGCCGCCGGACCCGCCCAGCCCGACCGTGTACTCGGGGTCGCCGTACTCGGTGACGAAGCGCGACTTGACCATCAGCGCGGTCTCGCCGCCGAGGACCAGGTTGTAGTGCGTGTCGGTCTTCGTGCCGGTGGACCACGCGACCGCGTAGCCCTGCCCGAGGCCGTACGGGTAACGGGACTCGTTCTGGTTGTTCGAGCCCTGGTAGTGGCCGATGGCCACGCCGCCGCCGAAGTAGTAGATCAGCTTGCGGTTCCAGTGCGGCAGGTTCGCCGGCCCGCTCGCCCCGGGGTCGAGCACCGCGATCGTGTAGACGAACCGGTTGATCGTGCCGCGTTCCCAGCGGATCACGAAGTCCACGGTGGCGCCGGCGCCCGTCGTGGTCGTGGCCAGGTCGGCCGGGCGGGGCGCGGCCGGGTCGTAGGGTCGCCAGGTGCCACCGGTGGTTCGGTAGTAGTAGCCGACCCGGGTCCGCAGCGAGCAGTCGGTGTCGAGGAACGGCCCGGTGAGGTCGAAGCCGGCCAGGTGCGCCGGTGTCGAGCAGAAGAAGTCGGGCTGCTTCGGGCCGGCGAACATCGGCCCGGTGCTCGGGTGGTTGACCAGCCGCAGCGTGGCGCGGTCGTGCCCGGGCGCCCGCGCCGTGACGGTGCTCGCGCCGAGCGGGAGGTCCCGCAGCACGCCTTCCAGCGCGTGCGGCGCCTGGTCGTCGGGGACGAACGAGGAGCTGACGTCGGCGCCGTTCACCGAGACGGTCGCCGCATCGAGTGGGACCGAACGCGGGACCACGACCCGGACCCGGGCCGCCCCGCCGCTGACGTACCGCGCGGGCCCGGACAGCGTCTCGAGCCGCAGCGAACCGGGCGACTCCCCCGCCCCGGCCGACCCCGCGGCACCGACCAGACCCGCGACGACCGCGACAACGGCCGCGACAACGGTGACCCGACGCGCCATCGCGTCCTCCCGGACCTCGCACTGCGAAACCGCGGACACCCGGCGACGAGCCCGGGTCACTGCACCGCAGACGCTAGGCGTCGAGCCGGCGCACCGTCAACGCCCGTTCGGACGCCGTGGGATCAGTGCGCCGGGTCCCCGGCGGACAGCGAGCGCGCCACGGCGGTGGCGGTCGCCAGCAGGCGGTCGTCCTCGCCCGAGGGGACGGACAGCAGCACGCTGCCGCGCAGGCCAGCATGTGGCAGGTGGCCGTGCGGCAGGGCGACGCCGGGGAGGCCCAGGTAGCTCAGCAGCATCGTCGTGCGGAGGACCCGGCGGTTGGTCGCCTCCATCAGGTCCAGGTCGGCCAGCAGCGGGGCCACGGGCGGCGCGGGGTCCCGGACGGTCGGGCAGAGCAGGACCGCGCCGGCGAGGTCCGCGGTGAGGCGGCGGCGCAGCGGGGCCTGGGCCGCACGCAGGACCGGCTCGCCGCCGGGGTCGTAGCGGCTGAGTCGCCGCAGTACCAACGGGTCGACGCCATCCGGCCGGTCGAGCAGGTGGCCGTGCTGCTGGAAGGCCTCGGCGACGGCCAGCGCGCCGTGCCGGTCCATCAGCTCCTGCGCCTCGACGAGACTGGGCAGGACCCGCCGCTCGATGTCCACTCCGGACAGTTCCAATAGGACCAGCGCGGCGTCGAACGCGGCGGCGATCTCGGGTGCGCAGTCCTCGACGAGCTCCCCGGCCGGCACGACCAGCCGCACCGGCCCGGTGGCGACCGCGCGGGCCGGCACCCCGCGCAGCGCGGCGTCCGCGGCCACGACGGTGGCGAGGTCACGCGCGAACACCCCGACGCAGTCGAAGCTCGGCGACAGCGGCAGCATCCCCGTCCGGTCGTAGCGGTCCAAGCTCGCCCGGAACCCGACGAGCCCGCAGAACGCCGCCGGCACCCGGATCGAACCGGACGTGTCGGTGCCGACCGCGAGGTCGACGATGCCGTCCGCGACCGCCACCACCGAGCCCGAGGACGAGCCGCCGGGTACCCGGTCCGGCGCGAGCGGGTTGACCGGGTCGCCGAAGTGCGGGTTGAGGCCCAGCCCGGAGAACGCGAACTCGCTCTGGTTGGTCTTGCCGACGCACACGGCGCCGGCCGCCGCCAGGTTGCGCACGACCGGCGCGTCGGCCGGGGCCACCGGAGCGTCGCGCCGAGTCGCGGACCCGTTGGTGCTGCGCGTCCCCTCGATGTCGAACAGGTCCTTCCACGCCACCAGCGTCCCGCCGAGCGGACCCGCTGCCCCGGCCTCGCGAAGGGCCCGCTCCTCGGTCAGCGTGATGAACGCGCGGGACTCCCCCGCCCGCCGAAGCGCCGCCGCCAGGTCACTCCCCACGGGCCCACCCCTCGAGTTGCGGTTTCGGCAACAAGCTTTGCCAGGATCGCACGACTGGGGACATGGTGGTCCCAGGAAAGCCGAACGAGCCGAGGGGACCACTGTGGACGAGCAGTTCTGGGACGACAAGTACCGCGAGCAGAACCAGCTGTGGAGCGGCGCGCCCAACGGCGTGCTGGTCGTCGAGGCGGCCGGGCTGGCACCGGGCCAGACGCTCGACGTCGGCTGCGGCGAGGGCGCGGACGCGCTCTGGCTCGCCGAGCGGGGCTGGCTCGTGACCGCGGTCGACATCTCCCGCGTCGCACTCGAACGCGCCGCCCTCGGCGTGCCCGCCGCCGACAAGGTGACCTGGACGCACGCCGACCTGACCGTCACGGCCCCGCCGGCCGCGGCGTTCGACCTGGTGTCCGCGCTGTACTTCTCGATCCCGCGCCAGCCCGGGCACGCCGCGAT
>NZ_DASWSJ010000245.1:0-64388 GCF_036402745.1 Actinophytocola sp.
GCGTTGCGTCCCGGCGGATGGTGCGGGTGTCGGGGGTGGGTGGTGGCTGGGTGCCGTCACGGTCCCCTGAGGTTCCGGTGGTCGGCGCAGTCGGCGCAGTCGGCGCAGGGCTTCACACGATGATCTACGAGACAGGCCTTAGCTCGTAGCGCTCGGCGCGGGGGTCAGCCCGACTGGCCCTCGACGTTGTGCCGCGCGCGCCGGGGCGACCCGAGCTGCCCGTTGCGTGAGTCCGGCGGCGGCTCGGCGTCCCCGGGGGCCGCGGCGTCCGGGGACGCGGTGGCGTCGGTGGCGTCGGTGGGCTGGGACGAGGCGCGGTTCATCTCCAGGCGCCGCCACCGCCGGCGCTGGCGGCGGGTCATCCGGGCGGGCCACATCTCCTGGATCGCCGCGTTGAAGTAGGCGCCGATCACGATGGCCAGCCCGATGAAGAACGCGAACAGCAGGAACGCGATCGGCGTGGCCAGCGCCCCGTAGGTGTAGCCGGTGGTCGTGATCCACGAGATGTAGAGCCGCAGCCCGATGCTGGACAGCAGGAACACGATCATCGCGAGCACCGCGCCCGGCAGCACCCGGTGCCACGGCAGCTTCCGCGGCAGCGCCAGCTTGTACAAGGTCGCGAGCGCCACGACGAGGAGCACGGCCAGCACCGGGTAGTACAGGGCGTTGACCCAGAACGCGATCTCCGAGCGCCACGCCGTCGGGAACAGGTTCGGCAGCACGTCCGGCCCCAGCGCCAGGATCGGCAGCCCGGCCACCAGCAGCACCAGCGACGCCATGTACAGCAGCAGCGCGAAGATCCGCTGCCACACCTCGTTGCGCACCCCGTACTGGTCGTGCGCCACGGTGATCGCGTCCACGAACGACGACATCGCCGACGAGCCGGCCCACAGCGACAGCAGGAAGCCGACGGTCAGGATCTCGCCCTGGCCGTGCCGCAGGATGTCGTCGACCGTGGGCTTGATGATCTGGTCGACCACGCTGCTGCTGAACGCGGTCCGGGACCACTCGATGATCGCCTTGTGCACGGAGCCGATGACGTCCTGGCCGAACCAGTCCGCGACGTACCCGAGGCTGCCGAGGAGCCCCAGCAGCAGCGGCGGCAGCGACAGCACCTGCCAGAACGCGGCCTCGGCCGCCTCGGAGAACAGGTTGCCGCTCCAGGCCTTGACCCACGTGCGCTTGATGAGCCGCAGGGGACCGCGCCGCAGCAGGGCGCCGGTCGTCTGCGCCGCGTTGCGGGTCGGGTGCTGTGGCTGCGGACTCATCTCACGTTCAAGCATGGTGCATCGGCAGGTGGTTGGCGCGGCCCGCCCGGTCATCGTGACGGACGTGTCGCGTGGCGCCCGGCGGCGCCCGGGCGCCAAGGGTAAAGTCGGCCCGGCCCTCAACGACGTCGCTTGGGGGCTTTGCTTTGCCCGGTGTGCGTGCAGGGGGAGATGGTGACGGCCGAGCCGATCGTGCGGGGGACCACGAGCACATCCCGGCCACTGCGCGCGTGGCAGCGCCGGGCCATCACGAAGTACCTGGCCGGGGGGCCCAAGGACTTCCTCGCGGTGGCCACGCCCGGCGCCGGCAAGACCGTGTTCGGACTGCGGGTGGCCGCCGAGCTCGTCGCCGACCGGATCGTCGAGCAGGTCACGATCGTCACGCCCACCGAGCACCTCAAGCACCAGTGGGCCGGCGCGGCGGCGGCCGCGGGCATCCCCATCGACCCCAACTTCCGCAACGGCGCCGGCGCCACCTCGTCGGACTACCGCGGCGTCGCCGTCACCTACGCGCAGGTCGCCGCGCACCCGATGCTCCACCGGGTGCGCACGGAGAACCGCAAGACGCTGGTCATCCTCGACGAGATCCACCACGGCGGCGACGCCAAGTCCTGGGGCGACGCCATCCGCGAGGCGTTCACCCCGGCCGTACGCCGGCTCTCGCTCACCGGCACCCCGTTCCGCAGCGACGACTCGCAGATCCCGTTCATCGTCTACGAGCCCGACCAGGGCGGCTTCCTGCGCAGCAAGGCCGACCACACCTACGGCTACGCCGACGCGCTCGCCGACGGCGTGGTCCGGCCGGTGATCTTCCTGGCCTACTCCGGCGAGGCGAGCTGGCGGACCAGCGCGGGCGAGGAGTTCACCGCCCGGCTCGGCGAGCCGATGACCGCCGAACAGACCGCGCGGGCCTGGCGCACCGCGCTCGACCCGGAGGGCGAGTGGATCCCGGCCGTCCTCGGCGCCGCCGACCTGCGCCTGGGTCAGCTGCGGCAGAGCGTGCCGGACGCGGCCGGGCTCGTGATCGCCTCGGACCACGAGTCGGCCAAGGCCTACGCCAGGCTCCTCGAGCGCACCACCGGCCGCGAGCCGGTCGTCGTGCTGTCCGACGATCCGAAGGCGTCCGGCCGCATCGCCGAGTTCGCCGACTCCGACGACCGCTGGCTCGTCGCCGTGCGGATGGTCAGCGAGGGCGTCGACGTGCCGCGCCTGGCCGTCGGCGTCTACGCCACCAGCACGTCCACCCCGCTGTACTTCGCTCAGGCCGTCGGCCGGTTCGTCCGCGCCCGCCGCCCCGGCGAGACCGCGAGCGTGTTCCTCCCCAGCGTGCCGGTGCTGCTCGAGCTCGCGAGCCAGCTCGAGGCGCAGCGCGACCACGTGCTCGGCAAGCCCGACCGGGACAAGGACGGCTGGGACGACGAGCTGCTCGCCGACGCCAACCGGGTCAAGGACGAGCCGGGCGAGGAGGAGAAGGCGTTCACCTCGCTGGGCGCGTCGGCCGAGCTCGATCAGGTGATCTATGACGGCTCCTCGTTCGGCACCGCCGCGTTCGCCGGCTCCGCCGAGGAGCAGGAGTACCTCGGCCTCCCCGGCCTCCTCGAGCCCGACCAGGTCCGGGCGCTGCTGCGGCAGCGTCAGGCCGATCAGGTGACGGAGCGTTCACGCCGGGCGAAGGACGAGCCGGCACAGCCGGCGCCGGCGCGGTCGCAGACCGTAGCCGAACGGTTGACCGCGCTGCGCAAAGAGCTCAACACTTTGGTGGCCATGTACCACCATCGAACGGGAAAATCCCACGGAATGATTCACAGCGAATTGCGGAGAGTATGCGCGGGACCGCCCACCGCGATGGCTTCCGTCGAGCAGCTCGAGGAACGGATCGCTACGCTGCGTTCCTGGTAGCGGCCGGGCGCCGGATGACCGGCAGATGAGCGGTTCGTTGCCAAACTGTGTCATACGCGAGTCGCAAAATGCCCGTTCGTGGCTTCCATCACTGCCCGTCCGGGCATATGTTGTGCACCGCAACATTTCGCCCTGAGGACTGTGAAGGGACCGTTGAATGCGCAGTACAAGGCTTGCTCTTCTCGCCGCGGGGATGGGTCTGACCCTTGCCCTGGCGGCCTGTGGAGCCAATCAGGACACGTCGAGCGGGGGCGGCGGTAGCACGAGCTCGGACAGCCAGTCCTCGGGAGGCATCCCGGTCGGCGTGATCCTTCCGGAGACCGCGACGTCGGCCCGGTGGGAGGGCTTCGACAAGCCCATGCTCGAGGCGGCCATGAGGGCCGAGGGCCTCGACCCCGACATCCAGAACGCCCAGGGCGATGTGCAGAAGTTCAGCACGCTGGCCGACGGCATGATCAACGCCGGCGTCAAGGTCCTGATCATCGCCTCGATCAACAGCGAGATCGGTGGCACGGTCGCGCAGAAGGCGAACGCTCAGGGCATCCCGACCATCGACTACGATCGCCTCAACCTCGGCGGCAGCTCCGACTACTACGTGTCGTTCGACAACGTGAAGGTCGGCGAGCTGCAGGGCCAGGGCCTGGCGGACGCGCTCAAGGACAAGCCGGCGGGCGCCCAGGTGATCGAGATCGAGGGCGCGCCCACGGACAACAACGCGACCCTGTTCCACCAGGGCCAGACGAACGTGCTCAAGCCGCTGTACGACTCCGGCAAGCTCAAGCTGGTCCAGTCCCGGGCGATCGACGACTGGGACAACCAGAAGGGCGGCACGACCTTCGAGCAGATCCTGACGTCCAACGGCGGCAAGGTCGACGGCGTCGTCGCGGCGAACGACGGTCTGGCCGGTGCGATCATCACGGTGCTGAAGAAGAACGGCCTGAACGGCAAGGTCCCGGTGACCGGCCAGGACGCCACCGCCGACGGTCTCAAGGCGGTCCTGTCCGGCGACCAGTACATGACGGTGTTCAAGCCGATCAAGCAGGAGGCCGAGGCGACCGCGAAGCTCGCCGCCGCGCTGGCCAAGAACGACAAGGGCGCCGCGGACAAGATCGCGACCGACAAGAGCAACGACCCGACGGGCAAGCGTGAGGTCAAGTCCGTGCTGCTCCAGCCGTTCACGATCACCAAGGCGGACGTCAAGCGCGTCATCGACGAGGGCTACGTGAAGGCCGACGAGATCTGCACCGGCGACCTCAAGGCCGTCTGCACCCAGCTCGGCATCGCCTGACCCAAGTTCACCCGGGGAGGCCCGCATCCGGCATGAGGGTGCGGGCTTCCTCCGGGGTAGGAGGACATCGATTCATATGAGTGAGCCCCTTCTCGAGCTGATCGGGATCAACAAGAGCTTCGGCCCCGTGCACGTGCTGCACGACGTGGACTTCACCGTGCGGGCCGGCGAGGTCACCGCGCTGGTCGGGGACAACGGCGCCGGCAAGTCCACGCTGATCAAGTGCGTGGCCGGCATCTACCCGATGGACTCCGGCGAGGTGCGCTTCCGCGGCCAGCCGGTCACCATCCACAGCCCGAAGGAAGCCGCCGACCTCGGCATCGAGGTCGTCTACCAGGACCTCGCGCTCGCCGACAACCTCGACGTCGTGCAGAACATGTTCCTCGGCCGGGAGCGCGGCTCGCGCTGGCTCATGGACGAGTCGAGCATGGAGAAGGCGGCCCGCGAGACGCTCGCGTCGCTGTCGGTGCGCACGGTCAAGTCGGTGCGCACGCCGGTCTCCCAGCTCTCCGGTGGCCAGCGGCAGACCGTCGCGATCGCCAAGGCGGTGCTCTGGGACAGCAAGGTCGTGCTGCTCGACGAGCCCACCGCCGCGCTGGGCGTCGCGCAGACCCGCCAGGTGCTCGACCTGGTCCGCCGGCTCGCCGAGCAGGGTCTCGGCGTCGTGCTGATCAGCCACAACATGGCCGACGTGTTCGAGGTCGCCGACCGCATCTCCACGCTGTACCTGGGCCGGCTGGTGGCCGACCTGCCGGCGAAGGAGACGACGCACAGCCAGGTCGTCGAGCTGATCACCGCCGGCCGGTCGGGCGACCTCGGCCTGGCCCGGCCCGAGCACGTGACCCTCTGATCTCTCACCCGAGGACCCCTTCATGACCGAAACTCCCGCCAAGCCGGACACCGCGGCCAACGCGATCTCCGACTTCGGCATCGACACCACGTCCCAGTCCAGCGGCGAGGCGATCCGCGACTACTTCGCCAGGCTGCGCGGCGGCCAGCTCGGCTCGTTGCCGGCGTTGCTCGGCCTCGCCGCGCTCGTCATCGTGTTCTGGGCGCTGTCGGACAACTTCCTGACCCTGAACAACACGGCCAACCTGATCGCCCAGGGCGCCGGCAAGATGATCATCGCGATGGGCCTGGTCTACGTCCTGCTGCTGGGCGAGATCGACCTGTCCGCGGGCACCTTGTCCGGCGTGTGCGCCTCGGTGATGGCCATGCACTACGTGCGCAACGGCAACCTGCTCGGCGGCATGGGCAGCACGGTGTTCTACGTGTTCGTCACCGGCATGGTCGTCGCCGCCGTGATCGCGTTGTTGATGCGGATCTGGGCCGGTGCCGTGCTCAGCGTCATCGCGGTGGTCATGGCGACGCTCGGCGTCGCACCCAACGCGTGGCTGGAGATGCTGCTCGCGGTGTGCGTCGGTGCCGCGATCGGCTGCATCACCGGCTTCATGGTCTCCAAGATCGGCATGCCGTCGTTCGTGGTGACCCTGGCGCTGTTCATCACCTGGCAGGGCGTGATCCTGCAGTTCATCGGGGAGGGCGGCGTCTTCGGCATCCGCACCTCGCCGGTGCTGTTCAACGTCGCCAACGGCAACCTGTCGGTGTTCGGCAGCTGGGCGCTGTGCGTCGTCGCCGCGGGCGGCTACGCGCTGGTGGTGCTCGGCGAGCACTTCACCCGCCTGCGCCGGGGCCTGGTCACCCAGCCGACGCCGATCGTCCTGTTCAAGGTCATCGCGGTGGCGGTCATCGCGATCGTCTCGACGTGGCTGCTGGCGCTGAACCGCTCGCCGAACCCGGACCTCGTCACCATCCAGGGTGTGCCGTACGTGGTGCCGATCATCCTGGTCCTGCTGGTGGTCGGGACGTTCGTCCTCAACCGCACCCGCTACGGCCGGCACATCTACGCGGTCGGCGGCAACGCCGAGGCGGCCCGCCGCGCCGGTATCAACGTGAGCAAGATCAGGGCGAGTGTGTTCGTGGTCTCCGCGTCCGCGGCGGCGATCGGTGCGATCGTGTACTCGTCCAAGGCGGGCTCGGTCGACCCGCAGGCCGGTGGGCTGAACACGCTGCTGTTCGCCGTCGGCGCGGCCGTCATCGGAGGCACGTCGCTGTTCGGCGGGCGGGGCAAGGTCGCCCACGCCGTCATCGGTGGGCTGGTGCTCGCGGTCGTGGAGAACGGCCTGGGCCTCCTGCGTCAGCCGGCCGCGGTGGTCAACATCGTCACCGGCCTGGTGCTGCTGCTCGCCGCCACGGTCGACGCGCTGTCCCGGCGAAGGGCCGCTGTGACGGGTTGACCAGACGGGAGCGAGGGGTTTGACGAGCACACCGACCACGGGCGCGCGGCCCGACGAGGTGCGCCGGCACAACCGCACGGTCCTGTTACGAAGGCTGCATATCGGCGGCCCGTGCACCAGGGCGTCGCTCGCGGCTGAGCTCGGGCTCAACCGCAGCACGATCAAGGCCCTGGTGGACGGGCTCGCCGAGTCCGGCGTGGTCGAGGAACGGGTGCCGCGCCAGCGCACCGGTGCCGGCCGGCCGTCCCTGCTGGTCCTTCCCCAGGCGCACGCGGCCGTCGTGCTGGCCGTCGACGTGCGGGTCGACCAGGTGTCCATCGCGCTGGTGGGGCTGGGCGGGGAGATCCTGGGCCGCAACAGCTGGAACCTGCGGGTGCGCACCCGGGAGCCGGGCGAGGTGATGGCACACGTCATCGACTCGGCCACCGTGCTGGCGGCCGACCTCGGCGTGCGGATGGTCGCCACCGGCATCTCGGTGCCCGGCGTCGTCCGCCGGTCGGACGGGCTGGTGCACGAAGCGCCGAACCTGCACTGGACCGACGTCCCGCTGGGCGAGCGCCTGGGCTCGGTGCTGAAGATGCCGATCATGGTCGGCAACGACGCGGAGCTGGGTGCGCTGGCCGAGCACCTGCGCGGCACCGCCCGCGGCAGCTCCGACGCCGTCTACGTCTCGGCGGACGTCGGGGTCGGCGGCGGGGTCATCTCCGACGGGTCGGCGCTGCGCGGGACCGCCGGCTACCTGGGCGAGCTGGGGCACATGGTCATCCACCCCGGGGGACGGCCGTGCTACTGCGGCAGCCGCGGCTGCTGGGAGACGGAGGTGGGGGAGCCCGCGCTGTGCCGGGCCCTCGGTCTACGCGAGGGCGCGCCGCGCGGTGCGGTGGTGGCGGAGCTGCGTGCGCTGGCGGCGGACCCCGACGAGGTCCAGTCGCGGCTGGGGGAGTTCACCGAGTGGCTGACGCTCGGCCTCGTGAACGTCGTGAACGTGCTGGGCCCGGAGCTCGTGGTGCTGGGGGACCTGTTCACCGCGCTGCCGGCGTCCCTGATCGCCGAGGTGGCCGCCGCGGTCCGGCAGCGGAGCCTTGTGTCGCGGGCCGTGGGCGGCACCCGCATCGTGGCCTCCACGCTGGGGGGCGACGTGACCCTGCTGGGCGCCGCCGAGCTGGCCTTCGAGCCCGTCCTGGACGCCGTGTAGCCCTGGGTCCTCCGGTGACCACCAGGTGGCCACCGGGGCGGATATGCGGGGGCGGGACCCGGCTCGTGCCGAATCCCGCCCCCGCAAGCCCTTTGTGCCGTCAGGCCTGACCCTGCTGCAGGTTGGCTTCCAGCTCGACCAGGCGCTCCTTGTGCTTGCGGGCGTGGTGACCGCAGAAAAGCAGTTCGCCCCCGGAGGGGAGGATGGCGCGGACCTGCGCGGCTGCCCCGCACCGGTCGCAGCGGTCGGCAGCGGTTAGGTCGGGGCGGGCGAGTGTGGTGTTCATGGCAGATCTCCCTCCGTCCCGGCACCGGTTGTCCCGATGCCGTCTCCGGCTGCGACCACCCGCGGTGCTCGCTGCCATCTACTCTTCCAGACGTTTTGGCTGTCGTCAGTGTTCCCGGCCGTAATGAGAGATCGCTCAACGGCAGATTTAACCCGGTTGTCGCATCGCTGGTCCCGCGATGCAGGATCGGGTGGTGAACTCCGCGGATCCTGTGCTAGCCGTGCGGCGCGTGCCCGCACCGCTACTCTTCGTCGTCGGCGGCGTCTCCATGTACCTCGGCGCGGCGGTCGCGGTGTGGCTCTTCGACGAGGTGAACCCGGCCGGTGTCGCGTGGTTGCGGCAGCTCGGCGCGGCCCTCGTACTGCTCGCCTGGCGGCGTCCGAAGCGCGCGAACTGGCACGGCAAGGTCTTCTGGCTCGCCGCCCTCTTCGGGCTCGTGACGGCCGGTATGAACATCGCGTTCTACGAGGCCATCGCGGAGCTTCCGCTGGGTACGGCGGTCGCGCTGGAGTTCGTGGGGCCCGTGCTCGTGGCGGCGTTCGGGTCGCGCACCGCGCGCGACGTGATCGCGTTGACGCTGGTCATCGGCGGTGTGCTGATGATCGCCGACGTGCAGTGGGCGGGCAGCACCAGCGGGGTCCTGTTCGCGTTGACGGCCGCGTTGCTGTGGGCCGGCTACATCGTTCTCGGCAAGCGGGTCGCCGACGTCGGGCTGGGGGTCGACGGGCTCGCGGTGGGCTTCGCCGTCGCCACTCTCGCTCTAGCACCACTCGCGCTGGGCACGGGTCCGGTGTGGGCATCCCCACAGTTGTTGTTACTCGGGATCGGGGTGGGTGTTTTGTCCACGGTGGTCCCGTATGTGCTCGACCAGGTCGTGCTGCGCCGATTGGGTCAGGCGTCGTTCGCGCTGCTGCTCGCGCTACTCCCCGTCACCGCCACGCTGATCGGGTTGATCGTTCTCCGCCAGGTGCCGAGCCTTCCGGAGGCGGTGGGCATCGCCGCCGTTGTAGTGGGACTCATGCTCCGCTCGAGGGAGCCTCGAGCCAGACCCGAGCCGTTGTAAAGGCTGGTACGAGCGAACGCCCCGCCCGGTTGGACCGGGCGGGGCGTTCGGAGCAACAGGCTCACTCCAGATAGTCGCGCAGAACCTGCGAGCGCGACGGGTGCCGCAGCTTCGACATGGTCTTGGACTCGATCTGGCGGATGCGCTCGCGCGTGACGCCGTAGACCTGACCGATCTCGTCCAGCGTCCGCGGCTGGCCGTCGGTGAGGCCGAACCGCAGCCGGACCACACCCGCCTCGCGCTCGGACAGCGTGGCGAGGACCGACTGCAGCTGGTCCTGCAGGAGCGTGAACGACACCGCGTCGACCGCGACGACCGCCTCGGAGTCCTCGATGAAGTCACCGAGTTGGCTGTCGCCCTCGTCGCCGATGGTCTGGTCGAGCGAGATGGGCTCCCGGGCGTACTGCTGGATCTCCAGCACCTTCTCCGGGGTGATGTCCATTTCCTTGGCAAGCTCTTCGGGCGTTGGCTCTCGACCCAGATCCTGGAGGAGCTCACGCTGTATACGACCGAGCTTGTTGATGACCTCGACCATGTGGACCGGGATGCGGATGGTCCGCGCCTGGTCGGCCATGGCCCGGGTGATGGCCTGCCGGATCCACCATGTGGCGTAGGTGGAGAACTTGTAGCCCTTGGTGTAGTCGAACTTCTCGACCGCACGGATGAGGCCCAGGTTGCCCTCCTGGATCAGGTCCAGGAACGCCATGCCGCGACCGGTGTAGCGCTTGGCCAGCGACACGACGAGGCGCAGGTTGGCCTCGAGCAGGTGGTTCTTGGCGCGCTCGCCGTCCCGGACGATCCAGCGCAGGTCCCGGCGCAGCTGCGGGACGAGCTTCTCCGCGGACTCGTCCTCGGCCTTGCGCACCCGCTCCGCCGCGTAGAGGCCGGCCTCGATCCGCTTGGCGAGCTCGACCTCCTCCTCGGCGTTGAGCAGCGCCACCTTGCCGATCTGCTTGAGGTAGGCCCGGACGGAGTCGGCGGACGCGGTGAGCTCCGCGTCCTTGCGCGCCTGCCGGAGCGCCTCGGACTCCTCTTCGTCCCAGACGAAGTCGCCGTCCTTGGTGGTGGTGGTCGTCGTCCCCTTGGGGCCCTCCTTCTCGGCGGGCTCCTCCTCGACCGTCTCTTCGACGACGTCGATCTCGACGTCCTCGAGGTCCTCCAGGTTCGGGGACTCGAGATCTGGCTCCTCGCCCTCGCTCGGCTCGCCGCCCGCGGCGTCGGCCTTCTTGTTGGCCTCACCAGCCTTGGCCTTCTTGGCACCGGCGGCCGCGGTCTTGGCAGTGGTCTTGCGCGGCGCGCGGGTGGTCTTGGTACCCGCCGCCTTCTTCGTCGCGGTCGTCAAGGTGGGCTTCTCGGTCGAGTCGTCGGTGTCCGGCTGCGCCGACTTGGCGGCGCCCGCCGAGGCGGTGGAGCGTCGGGTTGCGGTTCGTGCGGCTGCCACGTACGCCCTTTCGCTGCTATCGATCACAGCTGACCAGATAGCTGGTCAACCGGAATTCGGGGAAAGCCCGGAGACCTGGAGTCGCGGGCACTGTTCCATTGTAACGACGATACTCCGCAGGGGGTGTGCGCCCGGCGAAGATCCAGGTGGGTCAGCGGTGCAGGCCCTCGCGCACGGCCACCGCGGCACCCACGATGCCCGCGTCGTTGCGCAGCTCGGCGGCCACGACCTTGGTCCGCACCTCCAGCAGTGGCAACCATTTGTCGGCCTTCTTGCTGACCCCGCCACCGGCGATGATGAGGTCCGGCCAGATGAGGTCCTCGAGGCCGCGGATGTACCGGGTGACCCGCTGCGCCCAGTCCGCCCAGGACAGGTTCTGCTCCTCCTTGACCGAGGCCGCGGCCCGCGTCTCCGCGTCGTGCCCGTCGACCTCGAGGTGGCCGAACTCGGTGTTGGGCACGAGCTGCCCGTCGAGGAACAGCGCGCTGCCGATGCCGGTGCCGAACGTCAGCAGCACGACCACGCCGTCCCGGTCGTCCGGCCAGCCGTAGCGGATCTCCGCGAGGCCGGCCGCGTCCGCGTCGTTGAGCACGACCACCTCCGCCGGCGTGAGCCCGAGCCGCTCGGCGAACAACGCCGACGCGTCGGTGCCCAGCCACGACTTGTCGATGTTGGCCGCGGTGTGCGCGACCCCCCGCTTGATGACCGCCGGCAGGGTGACTCCGACCGGCCCGGTCCAGCCGAACTCGTCGATGATGTGCTTCACCACGTCCGCGACCGCGTCCGGCTTCGACGGGTCGGGTGTCGCGATGCGGATCCGTTCGCCGTGCAGCTGTCCGGCATCGAGGTCGACCGTGCATCCCTTGATGCCCGATCCGCCGATGTCAATGCCGAAGCCGAGGGTTGCGCCCATCCCCACGGATCCCTTCGTACTCGATTCAGCTCGCTGTTCCCCGGAGATTAGCCGGGTGTGGTCCGATAGGTCCCGTGGGTGTTGCAGAGGGAGACCTTCTCGATATCGCGATCGAGGTGGCCGTCGAGGCCGCGGAGCTCGCCCGGACGGCCCGGGAGGCCGCGATCCACGACGTGGACACCAAGACCAGCGAGACCGACGTGGTCACCGCGGCCGACGTCGCGGTCGAGCGGCTGGTGCGCGAGCGGCTCGCCGAGCGGCGCCCCGGCGAGCCGGTGCTGGGCGAGGAGGAGGCGGGCGGCTCGGGCGCGCCCGGCGGTGGTGTCTGCTGGGTGGTCGACCCGATCGACGGCACCGTCAACTATCTCTACGGCCTGCCCTGGTACGCGGTGTCGCTCGCGGCCCAGGTCGACGGCGAGTCGGTGGCCGCGGCGGTGGTCGAGCCCGCGTCGGGCCGCCGCTGGACCGCGACCCGCGGCGGCGGGGCGTTCCTGGACGGGCGGCGGCTGCGGGTCTCGTCGGCCACCCGGCTGGAGCTCTCGCTGATCTCGACCGGGTTCGCCTACCGGGCCGAGCGGCGGTCCAGGCAGGCGGCCGCGATGGCGTCGCTGCTGGGCCGGGTGCGCGACATCCGCCGGCCGGGCGCGGCGTCGCTGGACCTGTGCGCGGTGGCCGCCGGGTGGGTCGACGGGTACTTCGAACACGGCCTGCACCGGTGGGACTGGGCGGGCGGCGCGCTGATCGCCGCCGAGGCCGGGGCCGTCGTGCGGCTGCCCGAGTCCGAGGCGGGCCTGACCTTCGTGACGACCCCCGGCATCGCCGAGGAGCTGTGGGCCGCCCTCGGCGAGACCGGGTACCGGGACATCTGACTCAGCGGCGGCGCAGCGACTTGTCGGCCAGCGCGGGCGTTGTGTAGTAGATGTCGTCGGGGTTGAGGTCGGTGCCGGGCGGCACGATCTCGTCGATCCGGTCGAGGATGTCGGCACTCAGCTCGACGTCCGCGCCGGCCAGCAGGTCGTCGAGCTGCTCGGGCCTGCGCGGGCCGATGATCACCGACGTGACCGCGGGGTGCGCCCGCACGAACGCCGTGGCCAGGTGGGTCAGCGGCAGGCCGGCCTCCGCGGCGAGTTTCGACAGCGCCTCGACGGCGTCGACCTTGGCCCGCACACCCGGCTTCGAGAGGTCGAACATCCGCGCGCCGGCCGGGGTGTTGCGCCTGCCCTTGGTGGGGTCGCCGCGCCCGGAGAGCCACCCGGAGTTGAGCGGGCCGAAGGTCAGCACGCCCATGCCGTACCTCTGCGCGGTCGGCAGGACGGCGGCCTCGATGCCCCGGGTGAGGATCCCGTACGGCGGCTGCTCGGTGCGGAACCGGTGGTAGCCGCGGCGCTCGGCTGCCCACTGTGCCTCGACGACCAGCTCGGCCGGGTTGACCGAGGAGCCGATCGCGAGCACCTTGCCGGCACGGATCAGGTCGTCGAGCGCGGACAGCGTCTCCTCGATGTCGGTGGCCGGGTCGGCCCGGTGCATCTGGTAGAGGTCGACGTGGTCGGTGCGCAGCCGCCGCAGGCTCGCCTCGATGGCGCGGACGATCCACCGGCGCGAGCCGCCGCGCTGGTTGGCGTCCGGTCCCATCGGCAGGGAGAACTTCGTCGCGAGCACGACGTCGTCCCGGCGCCCCTCGAGCGCCTTGCCGACGATCTCCTCCGACTCGCCGGACGAGTAGACGTCGGCCGTGTCGACGAGGTTGATGCCGGCGTCGAGCGCCGTGTGGATCATGCGGACCGACTCGTCGTGGTCGGTGTTGCCCATGGCGCCGAACATCATCGTGCCGAGCGCGTGGTCGCTCACCGAGATGCCGGTTCCGCCCAGAGTCCTTCGCTTCATGTCCTCCAGTCAAGCACCGGTTCCGGCTGGTTGCGGGCTGGAGCGGGGGCCTGCCAGGACCCCCACATCGTGGCCGGCGGTTCTACTGTGGAGGTCATGAGCGATGGGCTCGGGGAGTTCCTGCGCAGCAGGCGCGGCCGGCTGACCCCGGCGGAGGCGGGCGTGCCGGCCGGGCCGGGACCGCGGCGCGTGCCGGGCCTGCGGCGCGAGGAGGTCGCGCACCTCGCGGGGGTGAGCGTCGACTACTACGTGCGCCTCGAGCGGGGCCGCAACGGCAACGTCTCCGAGGCGGTGCTGGACGCGCTGGCCCGCGCGCTGCGGCTGACCGAGACCGAGCGGGAGCACCTGTTCGCCGTGGCCCGCCCCACCCGGTCGCGCCGGCTGCCGCCGCAGCGGGTGCGTCCGGCGCTCGTGCGGCTGATGGACGGCCTGGCCGACCTGCCGGCGCTCGTGCTGGGCCGCAACCTCGACGTGCTGGCGAGCAACGCGCTGGCCCGGGCCTTCTACACCGACTTCGCCGCCCTGCCGCACCGCGACCGCAACATGGCGCGCTTCACCTTCCTGGACGAGGCGGCGCGCTCGCTGTACGTGGACTGGCCGGCCGCGGCCCGCGGCGTGGTGGCCACGCTGCACCACTACGCGGGCCGCAACCCCCGCGACCCGCGGCTCGCCGAGCTGATCGGCGACCTGTCCGTGCGCGACGAGGACTTCCGCCACTGGTGGGCCGAGCACGACGTCTACCGCCGCACCCACGGCTCGAAGCGCTACCACCACCCGGTGGTGGGCGAGCTGACCCTGGACTACGAGGCGCTGACCCCGACCGGCGATCCCGACCAGGTCCTGGGGCTGCACACCGCCGAGCCGGGCTCCCCGTCGGAGGAGGCGCTGCGGTTGCTGGCGAGCTGGACCGGTGCGGCGGCCGTGGTGCCGAGGTAACTCAGCAGCGGACGTTGCGGGCCGCGGTGAGCAGCGCGGTGTCCACGTTCGGCTGGGGGCCGTCGGCCTGCAGGCCGCCCTGGGTCTCCGGATGCGCGGCGGCCCACGCGGTGAGCTGGTCGAGCACCGAGCGGCTCTGCGAGTTGGGGTGCAGGCTGTCGAAGTCCGAGCCGATGGCGACGTCGACCGTGGCGTCCTTGCGGTCGTCGCGCACGAGCTCGGCGCACGGCTCGATGAGCGACAGCGTCCGCGCCGCCGACGTGCCCTGCGGACCGAACCGGATCTGCGCGCGGCAGGTCATCGAGTCGCTGTAGAGCGGGTCGTTGGTGGGCTCGGCCACCTTCGCGAAGCCCAGCTGCCGCAGGTTCTCCGTGACGATCCGGGCCGCGCCCCGCGTGCCGCTGGCGTTGACGACCTTGACCAGCACCTGCCCGGGCGGCGCCGGCACGGTCCGGTCGAGCGAGTCGGGCTTGAGCGCCTGGCCCAGCGTGGTGGGCGGCGCCGACGGCGAGGTGGAGGGCCGGGCGGCCGGCGGGTCGCAGTGCTTGGCGTTGGCGGTGCCCTCGTCGGTGCCCATCACGCGCAACCACACGATGGTCGCGGCCACCCCGAGGATGAGGATGAGGATCAGCGCGGGCAGCGGACGGCGCTTCCGATAGCGCTGTGGCCTGTTGTCCCGCCACACGTTCCCGGACGCCACCTGGCCCGCCTCCCGTCCGGTCCCATACCCCTTGGACACTCTGTGTTTCGTTGCTGATCAGCCTAAGCGTTTCAGTGTTCTTCGGCCGGACGGGGCGGATCCTGTAGACGCATCGTGTCGCGATTGGGTCAAGAGCCGATCCCGGTCGCCTCGCGCGATGGACCGAGTGCGCACTGTGACAACTGGACGATCAACATCGCACCACGGGTTGCACGGACCGGCAAGAGTGAACTTCAAGGTTCACCTGACACACCCGAACGGGTGACGTAGTGGATGGGCGCAGTTTCATGGGCTACCCTCTGCGCGCTCCAGTCGTCGAACGGTCCAAGCGACCGATTCGGATGTAGGTCTTACCGCGAGACCTCCGTCACTTCTGCTGGCGGGCACAAACTGGGGCGCCTGAACGTTGACCAGCGGCACGAACATATTCTGAAGTGGGGGTGCAAGACCATGGCCACCGATTACGACGCGCCACGCCGCAGCGAGGCCGACGATCTCGCGGAGGACTCGCTCGAAGAGCTGAAGGCACGTCGCAACGAGAACCAGTCCGGGGTCGTCGACGTGGACGAGTCCGAGACTGCCGAGAGCTTCGAGCTCCCTGGTGCGGACCTGTCCAGCCTGTCCGGCGAGGACCTCACCGTCCGCGTGGTGCCCAAGCAGGCCGACGAGTTCACCTGCTCCAAGTGCTTCCTGGTGCACCACCGGAGCCGGCTGGCCGAAGAGAGCAACGGCCAGTACATCTGCCGCGACTGCGCCTGACCGACCGGTCGGCTCAGTCGCGCACGCGCAGCGCCTCGACCAACCGGTCGGGGTGCCGCGTGCTGAACACCCAGTACGGGGTCGGGTCCTCGGGGTCGGTCTGGCGTAGCCGCACCACCGGGCCCACCCATCCCCTGTGCAGCACGTAGGCGGCGGGGTCCAGATGCGGACCGAGCACCCTGCGCTTGTCCTTGGCGGGCACCACCTGGATCTCGCCGACGTGGCGCAGGGGTAGGTGGGCGTTGCCCACCCACAGCTCGCCGTCCTGGACCCGCACGCTCAGCCGTCCCGCGCGCCAGATCAACAGCGCGGTGAGCGGCAGCAGCAGGACGTAGGGCAGCCACGCCCGCACGCCCGGGTAGCCGAGGTGGACCTCCGCCGCGAGCAGCCCGGCGGCGAGCAGCGGGAGCAGCCACCAATACCAGGTGACGTACAGCCGTTCGCGGTAGGTCGTGGCCGCGGTGGCGGCGGTGGTTGCCTCGCTGTCGGTCACGGACCCAGAGTAGTCTCGCCGGTCGTGCCCAGCGTGGAGGTCCTGCTGACCCGGCTAGATCCGGGTGTTCCCGTGCCGTCGTACGCGCGGCCGGGAGATGCCGGCGCCGATCTCGTCACCACCGCCGATGTCGCCATTCCCCCCGGGGAGCGGGCGACCGTCGGCACCGGTGTCGCGATCGCGCTGCCGGAGGGATACGCCGCGTTCGTCCACCCGCGCTCGGGCCTGGCCGCCCGGGTCGGGCTGAGCGTGGTCAACACGCCGGGCACGATCGACTCCGGCTACCGGGGGGAGATCAGGATCTGCCTGATCAACCACGACCTCCGGGAGCCGGTCCAGCTGTGCCGGGGTGACCGGATCGCGCAGCTGGTGGTCCAACGCGTCGAGCACGCGGTATTCCGAGAGGTGGAGGAGTTGGCCGACTCGCAGCGCGGCGCCGGTGGATATGGGTCCACTGGTGGGCATTCGGTGCTGACCCGGTCCGCGACCGGGGCGGAGGAGTAGGTCACCGTGGGACTGTTTGGGCGGCGTCGCCGGCAGGAGGCCGAGGGGGCCACTGGGGTCGAGGACTACGACCGCGACGACTTCGATGACGACTTCGCCGACGACGAGTACGAGGAGGTCGGCGGCGACCTGTTCGACGGCGCCGGCCCGTGGGACGAGGACGAGGCACCGGACGACGGCCTGAACCGGATCGACCTCGGCTGCCTGCGGCTGCCGGTGCCGGAGGGCGCGCAGCTGCAGGTCGAGATGGACCCGGCCGGCCCGGTGCGCGCGGTGCACATCGTCACCCCGGTCGGCCAGCTCACCGTCACCGCCTACGCCGCCCCCCGCTCGGGCGGCCTGTGGCACGAGGTGAGCACCGAGCTCGCCGCGCAGCTCCGCAAGGACGGCGCGACCGTCCGCACGACCACCGGCGAGTGGGGCCTGGAGCTCCTGGCCGCGCTGGGCGAGGTGTCGCTGCGGTTCGTCGGCGTCGACGGTCCCCGCTGGATGCTGCGCGCCGTGGTCGCCGGCCCGCCGGACCGGCTGGACAACAGCGCGGCCGCGCTCTACGAGCTGGTCCGCGGCACCGTGGTGGTTCGCGGCGGCCAGCCGATGCCGGTCCGCACCCCGCTGCCGATCGAGCTGCCGCCGGCCATCGCCGAGCATATCCAGCAGGCCCAGGAGGGCGGCGCGTGAGCCGGTAGGTTGGCGGTCATGCCGACCTCCGCCGAGTGGCTCGTGTTCCTCGGTGCCGCCGCGTTGTTCGCGCTGCTGCCCGGACCCGGCGTGCTCTACGTGCTGGCGCGCAGCCTGCGCGGCGGGCGCGCGGACGGCATCCGGTCGGTCGTCGGCAACGGGATCGGCGCGTCGGTGCACGTCGTCGCGGCGGCGTTCGGCCTCTCGGCGATCCTCGCCACGTCGGCGGCCGCGTTCACGGTCGTCAAGCTCGTCGGCGCCGCGTACCTGGTCTTCCTGGGAGTGCGCGCGTTGCTCGACCGCTCGGGTCCCGCCGCCGGGCCGGGGCCCACGCCGAAGCGCGGCGCGCTGCGCCAGGGCATCCTCGTGGAGACGCTCAACCCCAAGACCGCGCTGTTCTTCCTGGCCTTCCTGCCGCATTTCGTGCACCCGGAGTCGGCGCCGGCGCCCCTGGTGTTCGTGGTGCTCGGCCTCATCGTGGTCACGATGGCGTTACTGGTGGACCTGATGGTGGCGGTGTTCGCGGGCGGGCTGTCGCGCACGCTGCTGGGCAACCCGCGCTGGCGGGTGCGGGAGCGGGTCGTCGGCGGCCTGACCATGATCGGCCTGGGCGGCGCGCTGGCGATCGCCGGGCGTGGCTAGTCCGCCTCCCCGGGATTGAAAGTGTGCGTTGCGTTCCGGCGAATGGTGTGGGTATCGAGGTGGGTGGTGGCTGGGTGTCGTCACGGTCCCTTGAGGTTCCGGTGGTCGGCGCATGACTAGTCCGCCTCCCCGGGATTACAAGTGTGCGTTGCGTCCCGGCGGATGGTGTGGGTATCGGGGTGGGTGGTGGTTGGGTGCCGTCACGGTCCCCTGAGGTTCCGGTGGTCGGTGCTGGATTTCACCCGATGATCTACGAGACAGCTGGTCCGCCTCCCCGGGATTTACAGTGTGCGTGCGTCCCGGTGAATGGTGTGGGTGTCGGGATGGGTGGTGGTTGGGTGTCGTCACGGTCCCTGAGGTTCCGGTGGTCGGCGCGGGACTTCACCCGATGATCTACGAGACAGGCCTTAGCCGGACGGGCGCGCGGCTCGGCGGTGGACGCCGGGCCGCCTTCCCGGCAGGTGCTAGGTCTTGTCGGCGGGGAACTCGGCCTTGTAGCCCAGCGACTGGAACATTCCGGTGAGCATCGTGCGGGTGTTGCGTTTCGCGCGGTCGGTGAGGCCGGCCTTCTTCGCGGCGTCGGCGATCTTGTGCTCGGCGAGGACGTAGAACTCCTGTTGGTCCGGCGGGTTGAACAGGGCCTTCACCCGGTCCCACACGCCGCGCTCCTGCGAGTACAGGTACGTCCGCTCCTGGTCGATGTTCGGCTTGGCCAGCTTGGGTTCCGGCAGCCGCACCTGGACGGTCTTCTTCTGGGTGTCGACGGTCAGCGCCTTGTCCTCGAGGCCGCCGAAGTCGACGTAGGAGCTGACCGAGCCCGCGGCCACGAACAGGGTCCTGTTGCCCGCCAGCACATCCGGCACCCACGCGACGTCGTGCTCGAGGTCGACGATGACCTGGAAGTCGCCGACCGCCGCGTGGTACTGGCTGAGGTCCCGGACCGACTGGAGCAGCGCAGGCTGGCTGCGGTCCTGGGTCCGTTCGGCGAACGGGTTGAGGTTCGGTATCCGGCTGACCAGCCAGAGCAGGGCGACCACAGCCACGACGACGATCGCGACCGAACGGCCGACTCTCCACAGTGGACTGAGGCTCCTGTCCGTCATGGCGACCTCCTCGTCCCACAATGGTTTCACGACGGGAGGCGCCTCGCTGAACGGCGAGCCGGCCGGCCCCGGGCGAAACTGGGCCGGCCGGCGCACACCGGTTACTCCACTCGCCGCACCATCGGCAGGTTCGCCCTGGTGATGAGCATCGCCACGGCGACCGCGAGCAGCGGCACGACGGCCACGGTGACCGCCAGGTTCTGCCACGGCACGACCATCGCGTCCTGGCCGGTGAGCGGCACCACCGCGTACCCGAGCAACCCGCCAACGGCCACCCCGAGCGCCGTGCCCAGTCCACTGAGGACAAACGCTTGCGCGCCGGCCAGCGTGCGCCGCCGCCGCGGCTGCGCGCCGATGGCCGCGAGCGTCGCGAGGTCGGCCCGGCTCTCCGCGGCCGACAGCGCCACCGTGACGCCCACGCCCAGCAACGTCACCAGCCCGGCACCCGCCGCCAGCCCCAGGCTCGCCGCGCTGATCTCCGCGTCGTTGTTGCTCTGGACCTGCGTGCTGAGACCGTTGTCCTCCGCGGCGGCGATGGCCGCGTCGATCTCGTCCCGGGTCGCCGTCGCGGAATGCGTGACGGCGGTGGTGCGCACCACGGTCCGCCAGCCGAGCGCCGCCGCTTTCTCCGCCGACACGAACGCACCCGGCAGCGCGTAGTAGCTGGTGCCCTCGGGCCGGTGGCCGCGGTACCCGGGCAGCCCGACCGGGGCCACACCGTCCACACCGGACAGCGCGTGCGCGGTGCCGTCGGCGCCGATGAGGCAGTCGTCGAGCGTCACGACCTTGCCCGCGCCGAGCGCCGCCCGCATCGCCGCGTCCGGCTTGCCGCCGGTGGCGACCTCCAGCACCTCCGGGGTGGCCACGCCGACCTCACCCGAGACGTAGCCGCAGGTCTCGTCCGCCGTGCCGACGTAAACCGGCTCCTCGCCGACGAACAGGACCGGGACCTCGCGCACCTTCGCGCCGGGCAGCTCGCCCGCCACGTCCTTGCTCCCCGCGACGAGGTCGGCGCGCACCGCGTCGGCGGTGGAGCCGTTGGTCTCGAGCGCCGGGTCGGACGTCACCAGCACGGTGTTGTCCGGGATGGTCACGAAGTCCTCGGCGCCGGCCGCGGCGAAGGTGAACGCGAGGGTGACCGAGCCGGTCACCACGATCATGATCGCCGCGATCGCCGGCACGGTCCGGTGCCGGTGGCGCCCCGCGTCGCGCACGGCCAGCCGTCCCGACAGCGGCAGTCGCCCGCCGATCCGGGCCAGCGTGCCGAGCAGGCCCGAGGTGACCGTGATGACGCCGACGATCGCGACGAGCCCGGCGAGCAGCACCCCGGCCGTCGGGAGCATCAGGTCGGGGCTCGGGACGTACTGGGCCCCGCCCTCGGCCATCGCGGCGACGTAGTCGGCGATGGAATGCCGCGCCACCAGGCCGGACAGGACGACGCCCGCGATGCCCACCCCCAGGAGGACCACCCCGAGCACCGGCAGCCGGGTGCGCAGCCGGGTGCTGCGGAACCGTTGCGCCAGCGCGTCCACCGGCCGCATCCGCGCCACCCCGATCGCCGGCACCAGCGCCGCCGCGAGCCCGGACAGCAGGCCGATCCCGCCGGCGAGCAGCAGCTCGGGCCAGCCGAAGGTCCAGCCGTCGATCAGCTTGCCGGTGAGCCGTTCCCACAGCGGCTCGGCGAGGACGGTCGCCAGCACGCCGAGGGTGAGCCCGCCGAGCGCGCCGAGCATCCCGAGGAAGAGGCCCTGGGCGAGCACCGTGCGCCGCACGTGCGCGGCGCTGCCGCCGTTGGCGCCGATCAGCCCGAGGTCGCGGACCTGCCGGCGGGCACCGACGGCGAACGCGGCACCCGCCAGCAGCACCACCTCGAGCACCCCGAAGCCGACGACCAGCGCGACCGGCCCGGCCGTCTCCACGAAGTCGCCGCCGGAGACCACCTGCTGGCCCGGGTAGCGCTCCGGGTTCAGGTACAGGTCGCGCGGGTCGAACAGGACGCCGTGCTCGGCGAGCCCCGGCCAGACCGTGGCCGGATCGGTGCCGTCCGGCAGGTCGACGAGGTAGCGCCGCTGCGCCTCGCCGTATCCCTTGGCGCTGCGGGTGAGCGCGGACCCCGGGGGCGCCACCACGGTCTCCAGGCCCAGCGCCTTCGGGTGGACGGCGAGGCCGGTGACCGCGACGGTCGGCCCGTTCTGCGCGGTGACGGTGGCGCCGGGCCGCAGGTCGCCGCCGTCGAGGAGGCCCAGCCGGCCGGCCAGCGACTCGGTCACCAGGGCCTCGCCCGGCCCGTGCGGCAACCGGCCCGCGGCGAGCCGCACCACGTGGTCGGTCAGCGGGTCGCCGACGGTGACCAGGTTCAGCTCCGTGCGGACGATCCGGTCGCCCTGCGCCAGGCGCAAGGAGTAGCCCTCGACGTCGGGCACGGCGCGCGAGCCGGGCGGCAGCAGCGCGGCGAGGTCGACGTCCCTCGGGTCCCGCTCGGGGTCCTTCGACGACGGCTGCGGGTAGGTGCCCGGGAGCCGGCCGGGCAGCGACAACCGGTCGGTGACCTCGGCGATGCCGTCGGCCGAGCCCATCGTCCCCTGTACCCGGTACTCCGGGCCCCTCATCGTGCGCAACAGCCCGTCCATCACCGTGGCACCCGCGATCGGCACCGCGATGAGGCTGGCGATGAGGACCGACCGCCCGAGCTGCCGCCGCACCGACCGCCGGGCTATCCGCAGCGCGGGCCGCCAGCCGCTCACGAAGCGCCCTCGAGGAGGCTGTCGACCGCCGGCGCGGTGCCGGTCTCGTCGACCACGCGGCCGTCGCGCAGGAAGACGATCTGGTCGGCCCACGCGGCGTGCCGGGCCTCGTGAGTGACCAGCAGGCCGGCCGCGCCCGCGTCGCAGCGGGCGCGGATGACCCGGAGCACCGCCTCGCCCGTGTGCGAGTCGAGCGCGCCGGTGGGCTCGTCGGCGAGCAGCAACCGGCGCTGGCCGACCAGTGCGCGCGCGATCGCCACCCGCTGCTGCTGGCCGCCGGACATCTCGTCGGGGAACCGGTCGGCGAGGTCGTCGACGCCGACCTCCGCCAGCGCGGTCATCGCCTCGCCCATGGCGGTCCTGGCCCGGACGCCGTCGAGCTCGCGGGGCAGCGCCACGTTCTCCCGGGCGGTGAGCGCGGGGATGAGGTTGAGGTCCTGGAAGACGTAGCCGATGCTGCGCCTGCGCAGGGCGGCGAGGCCCGCGCGGGTCTGCTCGCCGAGCCGGATGCCCTCGACCATGACCGCGCCCTCGGTCGGGCTGTCGAGCCCGCCGGCCAGGTGCAGGAGCGTGGACTTGCCGGACCCGGACGGGCCCATGACGGCGACGAGCTCGCCGGGCCGGACGCCGAAGCTCACCCCGTGCAGGGCGTCGACCGCGGTGGGGCCGGCGCCGTGTACGCGGGTGACGCCGCGCAGCTCGAGTGCGTAGTCGGTCACCGGGTGACCTCCGTCCGGGGTTCGGCCGTCTCCGTGGCCTTCGCGGGGTTTGCCGGTCGTGGCGCGAACCGGGCCAGCCGGGTCTCGGAGTGGTCGAGCCAGCGCACCTCGGCCTCCGCCCGGAAGACCATCGAGTCGAGCACCAGCAGCCAGGCCAGGTCCGCCTGCTCATCGGCGGTCGCCTTGAGCCGGGTGAGCTCCTGGAGGTGGCGCAAGGTGGCGGTGCGCTGGGCCTGGACGACCGACCGCGGGTCGACGCCCGGTGTCGTCACCGCGAGCGCGATCTTGATCGCGAGCTCGTCGCGGGGCCGGGCGTCCTGGGTGATCGGGGTGGTGAACCAGCGCACGAGGTCGCCGCGACCGTCGTCGGTGAGCTGGTAGACGACCTTGCCCTGCTCGTCGGCCTCGCCGGTCTCGGCCACCAGGCCGTCGCGCTGCAGCCGGGACAGGGTTGTGTAGACCTGGCCGATGTTGAGTGGCCAGGTAGCGCCCGTGGAGCGCTCGAACTCGGATCTGAGCTGGTAGCCGTACATGGGCGCGCGTTCCAGCAGTGCCAGCAGGCCGTACTTGATGGACATGGATACTGAGTATGCATACTCGGTATCTATCGCGCAACTCGTCAGCCCTTCGCGGCGCCGACGAACCGCTCGATCTCCGACACCGCGAGGTCGCGGCCGGCCGGCTCGACGTAGCGGCGCCGGTACTCGGCGGCGCCCAGCTGCTCGCGCTCGGTCCAGCCGTACTCGGCGAGCAGCGGGCCCACCTCCTCCGGCGCGAGGCCGAAGTGCCACAGGCGCTGCCGCTCGACGAAGTCCGCGTAGGCGCCGTCGGCCCCGTAGCGGTTCGTGCCGTCGAGGAAGTCGCGCCGGACGTAGGTGAGGACCAGCCGGCTGCCGGGCGCGGCCTTCGCGAGGACGGCCAGCGTGCGCCGGACGCCGTCCTCGGTGAGGTACTGGGTCACCGCCTCCCAGGTGAACATCGCCGGCCGGTCGAGCCGGAACCCCTTGGCGGCCAACGCTTCCAGCAGGTCGCCGGTCTCGAGGTCGATGGGCACGAGCCGGACCTGGCCCGCGGCCCGCTTGGCCGCGAGGTTGGCCGGCAGGTCCACCTCGTACGCGGTGACGCCGGTCGTGCGAGAGGCCCGCGTGTCCATCCCCGCGCCCAGCACGACGAGCTGGTCGATGCCCGCGTCGACCGCGGCCGCGACCTGGTCGTCGGCGTAGCGCTTGCGGCAGAGCACGCCGCCCCAGAGGCCGGCGGCCTTGCGCTCGGTCGTGCGGACCAGGCGGTCGCGCAGCACGTGCCAGCGGCAGGCCCGGACCAGCAGGGCGAGCGGCGGCGGGAGGAACCGGATCGCGAGCGGGTCGTCGAGGATCCGCCGCCCGGCGGGCTCGAACCGCTCCACCGCCGCGATGATCATGGGCCCGAACGCGGTCCGCGCCGCGGGTGGCCTGCGTGCCATGCCAGCTCCCCGGGACGAGTTGCCAGTCATTTCAGTTTCCACTGAAACAACGAGCGTGTCACCGCCCGGTCAGTTGCTGTGTACTACTCGCCCGGCCACCACGGTCGCCGCCACCATCGTCGCGTCCAGGATGCGCAGGCCCTCGGCCAGCGGCACCGCCAGCAGGCAGAGGTCGGCGGGCGCGCCCACCTCGACGGCGCGGGGCCGGGCCGGCGCCGAGGCGTGGCCGAGGAACAACCCGAGCGCGCGCTCCGGGTCCAGCCGCTCGTCGGGTCCCACGACCACGCCGGAGGTCGTGCGCCGGGAGGTGGCCGCGGCGATCGCGGCCCACGGGTCGAAGTGGCCGAACGGCGCGTCCGTGCTCCCGGCCACCGGCACGCCGGCGTCGAGCAGCGACCGCAGCCGCCACAGGTCGGCGATGTCCCGGCCGTCGACCTCGGCGAGGTAGGTGTCGCCGCGCTCGGCGATGAAGCCCGGCTGGGTGACGACGACGAGCGAGCGCAGCCGGGGGATCAGGTCGGCGGGGATCACCGCGCCGTGCTCGATGCGGTCGCCGGGAACCGAGCCGGCCTCGGCGAGCGCGGACAGCGTCGCGACGAGCTCGACCACCGTCATGCAGTGCACGGCGACCGGCCGGCCCGCGGTGTGCGCGGCGTAGAACCGGGCGGCCAGCACGCCGACCGACGGGAGCGAGGAGTCGTCGAGGAGGACCTTCACCGGGCCCAGCGGCAGCCGGTCGCTCACCACGCCGGGCGGCGCCATGCAGTGCACCCGCTGCGGCAGCCCACCGGACGCGAGGAAGTCCACATCGGACTGGGTGAGGTCCGAGGTGGCCTCGGTGAACCCCGTGATGCCGGCGGCGGCGGCCCGGTCGCCCACCGCGGCCAGGGACATCGCGACCCTCGGCAGCCGGGACGCGAGCCAGCTGTCGAGGCGGAACAGCCGTCCCGTCGGCCGGCCGAGGTCGTCCCGCTCGACCCCCGACAGCCCGGACCCGGCCGCGTCGACCGCTTGCAGGGCAAGGGAGTTGAGCATCCACAACACCCCGCTGCGATGCTGCACCCGCACCGGCCGGTCGGCGACCACCGCGTCCAGCTCGACCCGGGTCAGCGGCCCGGCCACGGACTCGTGGTACCCGACCGCCCGCACCCACTCGCCCGCCGACAGCCCTGCGGAGGCCGACAGCAGCGCGGCCACGAGGCCGGACCGGTCCCGCACGACCGGCGGCCCCACCGGCACGGACGCGAGCGCGCCGGCCATGGCCCGCAGGTGGACGTGGTGGTCGTGGAGGCCGGGCAGGAGCGCACCCCCGTGGGCCTCCAGCACCGACTCGCCGCCGACCGGACGCAGGCCGGCCCCGGACGCGACGACCCGCCCATCGGCCACGCGCACGCCGACGCCGGTTCGCCCGGCGACCTCGGCGTCCACGATGAGCACCTGGCCAGTGTGCGTCCGCGTTCGGGCGGGCGCCAGCGTGGGGCCAGGGTGGGGGGGTGTGCCGGGTGGCCGTGGTGGTCCGCCACTCGCTCGGCCAGGTTGTCCACAGGCCATCGCGCGCGGACCGAAACCGTCGGTGCCGCCGAATAGACTGGAACGCGGGGGGCCCCCGCGAGTCCCGAGCTGTCCACAGGGCCGCGGCGGACCGGCCGGAATCGTCGGTTCCCGTCCGTAGGCTGGAAACCGGGGCCGGAGGCCACGGCCCGGTCAGGCCGGGAGCCGAGTGGCCGGGTCAGGGCGGTGGCTGGGTCAGGTGGGGTGGCCGGGGTCGTCCGGTTTGCGGTGGCCGCCGTTCGGTAGGTCCAGGGCCATCAACGCGTAGGACACGGTCAGCGCGGTGTCGAAGTCCTCCAGTGATCGGCCCAGCAGGCTCTCCACCTTGGCCATCCGGTTGATCACCGTGTTGCGGTGGCAGTAAAGGCGCTCCGCCGCGGCGGCCGGGGACCGGTTCGTGCGCAGCCACGCGGACAGGGTCGTCAGCAGCGCCTGCCGCTCGCCCTCGGGGAGTCTCAGCAGCGGGCCGAGCACCACGTCGACGAGTCGGTCGGCCAGGTCGGGGGAGCGCACGAGCAGCGCCGACGGCAGCCGGTCGTCCAGGCGGGCGGTCGCGGGCTCGCCGGCGGGGAGCGTGCGGAGCGCGAGGACGGCCAGCTCGTGCGCGGTGCCGACCTCGCCCAGCCCGTGCGCCCGCGGGCTCACGCCGACCCGGTCGTGGATCGCCGCGTGCAGGAGGTCCAGCAGCTTGTCCGGCTCGTGGTGGCCCAGCGCGACGAGCCCGACCGTCTGCCGGGCGTGCGGCTGCCAGATCGAGCGGACGCCGCTGACCGCGAGCATGTCCTCGGCCGCGGCGAGGCCCGGGCCGCCGTCCCGGGCCAGGTCGGTGACGATCACGAGGTACTCGCCGTCCGGCGGTAGGTCCAGCTCGGCGGCGGCCTCCGCGGCGAACGCGGCGTCGCGGGCGCGGCCGCGCAGCAGGTCCGCGAACAGGGTGAGCCTGCGGTGCTCGTCGAGCCTGCGCAGCTGCAGCTCCGTGCGCCGGTAGGCCCGCGCGACGGCCGAGGACGCCTCGTCGACGACGGTCCACACGGCCGCGGCGACGTCGACCATGTCGTCCCAGCAGATCGTGCCGTCCTCCTTGGCCACCTGGGCCAGCGAGCGCCACACGACCCGGCCGCCGATGCGGAAGGACCGGAGTACGGCCTCCAGCGGCGCGCGCCGCTCGGCCCGGCGGGTGCCGGTGACGACGGCGGCGTCGAGCGGGTCGATGCCGGGCGGGACGATGTCGCCGAGCATCTGGAGGACGCGCTCGAGGTTGTCCCGGCACGACCGGTGCAGCTCGTCGGGCGAGACCAGCTCCGCGTCGACGTAGCCGGCGTTCTCGTCGAGGATCTCGTGCACCAGGTCGTCGGTGAGCGCGTCGAGCCGCAGGATGACCTGCTGGGTCAGCCTCCGGGTCAGTTCCATGACTGTTCAACGACCGAACGGCGCTCACGTTCTGCGCAGGACCGCCCAGAGTCCCCAGCCGGCCTCGGCGGAGACCGCGTCCCATTCGGACCCGTCCGCGTCGCCGAGCGCGGTGGCCACGGTGTCGACGGGCACGTGGTGCGGCGCGTCGGTGCCGAGCGCGTTCGACCACACGACGACGCCGTCGCGCGCGAGCACCCGGGTGACCTCGCCGGCGAACAGCGGCGCGTCCCCGAGCACGACGGCCGCGGCCGCGCGGTCGCCGACCGGAAGGCACGCGGCGTCCGCGACGACCCGCCGCGGCGCGGTGGAGCGCCTGATCATCTCCTGGGTGAGGTCGAGGCAGAGGACGTCCGGCCACACGCCGGCCAGCCGCGGGGTGAGCAGCCCCGTCCCGCAGCCGACCTCCACGCAGAGCCCGGCCGGCCACGGCCCACCGCGCGCGAGCGCGTCCGTGAGCGGCACGGGCCGGTATCCGCCCCGCTCGCCGTCCCATACCGGCGCCAGCTCGGTGTAGCGGCGGACCACCTCGCGGGCCGCGTCCCCGGACCAGGACCCCGGATCCTCGGCGAGCGCCCGCGCCGCCGCCTGCGACGCCACGGCTTCGGGCCGGACGGGCTTCCCGGGCGCGGCCTCGATGACGCGCGAAAGACTCCGGATCATCGCCCGATCATGCCACCGGGGCTCGAATCGCTTGCGGGCCAACCAGGACGCGCACGCCAGCGTCTCCGCGGTCCCGTGCGGGGGTCAGTGCGGGAACCGGCCGCCGAGCGCGCGGGTGATCCGCTCGGCGTGCTCGACCACGAGGCCGACCCACTCGACGCACTGGTCGTACGGCATCCGCAGGGTCGGGCCCTGCACGGTGACCGAGCCGACCAGGTCGGCCGCCGCGTCGAACACCGGCGCGGCGAGGCCCGACGCGCTGTCGACCCGCTCGCCGACGGTGATCGCGTACCCGTCGGCCGCGGTCTGCTTGATCAGCTTGCGCAGCTCGTCGCGGTCGGTGACCGTGCTGTCGGTGAGCTGCGGCAGCTCGTGGGCCAGCGCCTGGTCGGCCAGGTGCGGGTCCCACGCCAGCAGCACCCGGCCCGACGCGCCGACCGTGACCGGCGCGATCCGGCCCACCGACATCTCCCGGCGCAGCGCGTGCCGGGTCTCGGCGACCGCGATGCACACCCGGTGCGGACCCTCCGCCCGGAAGAAGCAGGCGGTCTCCCCGGTAAGGTCGCGGAGGTCCTTCAGGACCGGGTTGACCACGTCGAGGACGTCCAGATCCTTGGCCGCGGTCGCCGCCCAGCACGCCATCTTGACCCCGATCCGGAACCGGTCGTCGGTCCGGTCGAGGAAGCCGTCGGCGACGAGGTTGGTGACCAGCCGCTGGACGGTCGAGGCCGGGATGCCCGTGGCCTGCTGGAGGTCGCGGAGCGTCAGTGACGGTCGGTGAAGCGTGAACGCGTTGAGGATTTTCGCGATCTTGCCCAGCACGAGCAGCGGCGTGTGGGTACCCGGTGGGGTCACGGGATCGCTCATGCTGACGAACATACGACAAGGAGGCTGGTCGGTGTGGTGAGCGCGGCCGAGGTCGACGCGGCGGCGGAGCGGTTCGCGGGCGTGATCCCGCCGAGCCCGCTGCAGCGCAACGAGCGGCTCTCCGCCCGGCACGACCTCGACGTCTGGCTCAAGCGCGAGGACCTGAACGCGGTCCGCTCGTACAAGGGGCGCGGGGCGTTCAACTTCCTCAGCGGGCTCTCGCCGGAGCTGCGCTCGCGTGGCGTGGTGTGCGCGAGCGCGGGCAACCACGGGCAGGGCGTGGCGTTCGCGGGTGCCGCGCTCGGCGTGCGGGCCCGGGTGTACCTGCCGCGGACCACGCCGCGGCAGAAGCGGGACCGGGTGGCGGGGCTCGGCGGCCGGCACGTCGAGGTGGTCGTCGAGGGCGACACCTACGACGACGCGGCGGCGGCCGCCCGCGCGTTCGCGGCGTCCTCGGGCAGCACGCTGATCCCGGCGTTCGACGACCCGCGCACGATCGCCGGGCAGGGCACCGTGGTCAAGGAGGTCGTGGCGCAGCTCGGCCGGGTGCCGGACGCGGTGGTGGTGCCGGTCGGCGGCGGCGGGCTGCTCGCCGGGACGCTGGCCTGGCTGGGTCCGGGCGTGCGGGTGATCGGCGCGGAGCCGGCGGGTGCGGCGAGCATGGCGCACGCGTTCGCGTGCGGTCGGCCGGAGCCGCTGGAGCACCTCGACCCGTTCGTCGACGGCGCCGCGGTCCGCACGGTCGGCCAGCACACGTTCGAGATCGCGTTCGCCGCCCGGCCGATGCTCGTCGCGGTGCCGGAGGGCCAGATCTGCGTGGAGATGCTGGACCTGTACCAGTCCGACGGGGTGATCAGCGAGCCCGCCGGCGCGCTGGCCTCGGCCGCGCTCGCGCAGGACCTCGGCCTGCCCGCCGGTGCCACGGTGGTGTGCATCCTGTCCGGCGGCAACAACGACGTCAGCCGGTACGCGGAGATCGTGGAGCGCGCGCTGATCTTCGAGGGGCGCAAGCACTACTTCCTCGTCGAGTTCCCGCAGGAGCCGGGCGCGCTGCGCCGCTTCCTCGACGACGTGCTCGGGCCGGACGACGACATCACGCTGTTCGAGTACGTGAAGCGCAACAACCGCGAGACGGGGCCGGCGCTGGTGGGCATCGAGCTGGGCCACCCGGAGAACCTCGAGGCGATCCTGAAGCGGATGGCGCAGGCACCACACCGGATCGAGCGCGTACCGCCGGACAGCCCGCTGTTCACGTTCCTGGTCTGAGCCGGGCGCTGGGGGCTACGCGGCGACCGGGTCCAGCAGCGCCCGCAGCTCGCGGACCGCCGCGCGGCCCGCTCGGTTGGCGCCCACGGTGCTGGCCGACGGGCCGTAGCCCACGAGGTGCAGCCGCGGCTCGGCGACCACGCGGGTGCCGTCCATGACGATGCCGCCGCCGGGGGTGCGGAGCTTCAGTGGCGCGAGGTGGTCGAGCGCGGGCCGCCAGCCGGTGCACCAGAGGATCACGTCCGCCTCGAGCGTGGTGCCGTCGGGCCAGGCGACGCCGGTCGGGGTGATGCGGGCGAACATCGGGTGACGGGTGAGGATGCCGCGGCGCTGCGCCTCGACGATCTCCGGGGTGAGCGACAGCTCGGTCGCGCGGACCACGCTGTGCGGCGGCAGCCCGGCCCGCACCCGCTCGTCGACCCGGGCGATGATCTCGCGGCCGTAGTTCTCGGTGAACGGCTCCTCGCGGAACACCGGCGGCCGGCGCGTCACCCAGGTCGTGTCGGCGGTGTCGCCGATCTCCATCAGCAGCTGCACGGCCGAGGTCCCGCCGCCGACCACGACGACGCGCTTGCCGGCGAGCTCGGCGGGCCCCCGGTAGTCGGCCGTGTGCAGCTGCCGGCCGAGGAACTCCGACTGGCCGGGGTAGCGCGGCCAGAACGGGCGGGTCCACGTGCCGGTCGCGTTGATCACCGCGCGGGTGGACCACGTGCCCGCGTCGGTGTGGACGAGGAGGCGGTCCCCGGGCCCGTACCGGACCGCGTCGACCGCCACCGGGCGGTGCACGTCGAGGCCGAACTCGCGCTCGAAGGCGGCGAAGTACGCGGGCACCGCGACCGAGGCCTGCTCCTCGGGCGCCGGCGGGTCGAAGTGCATGCCCGGCAGGTCGAAGATCCCGTGCACGGTGGCCATCCGCAGTGTCGGCCAGCGGTGCTGCCACGCCCCGCCCGGCGCCGGGTCGGCGTCGAGCACGGCGAAGTCCAGCCCGGCCCTGCGCAGGAAGTACGCGCTGGACAGGCCCGCCTGCCCGGCCCCGATCACCACGACGTCCGTCTGCTGCACGCAAGGCACAACACCGCCGGCCGCGCCACCCATCCCGCGGCCGACGGAGATCACAGCCGAGATCACAGCCGAGGTCACAGCCGGAAAAGTTAGCGCGGCAGGTAGAGATGGTGTCGCCGGCTCCGTCCACCTCACGAATGCGCCACGATGGGCGCCGACAACGAGGAGAACGACATGAACGAGGCAGACGTCGCCGCGGTGCTGGCCAAGCCGATCTCGCAGGAGCTGCTGGGCTCGTCGATCCCCGCGCGGTTGGCCTACGTCGGCGTCGACGGCGACCCGCGGGTGGTCCCGGTCGGCTTCTGGTGGACCGGTTCGCGGCTCGTGATCGCCACCGTGCCGGCGTCGGCGAAGGTGGCGGCGCTGCGGAAGAACCCGCGGGTCGCGATCACCATCGACACCGAGGGCTACCCGCCGCACGTGCTGCTGGTCCGCGGCGCGGCCACGCTCGAGCTGGTCGACGGGGTGCCGGAGGAGTACGTCGAGGCGTCGCGCAAGCTGGTGCCGGCCGAGGCGTTCGAGGGCTGGGAGGCGGGCGTGCGCGCGCTGTACACGCGGATGGTCGTGATCACCGTCGAGCCGGACTGGGCCAAGCTGCTGGACTTCGAGACCACCATCCCCAAGGCCGTCGAGGACCTGGTGCGGGCATACCAGGCGTGAGGAGGCGATCATGACCGGTTCCGCGCGCTCGACCAGAAGCTCGTCGGCGACGGCGAGCTGATCGAGATGCAGGCGCCGACCGGGCCGGAGCCGGCCGAGGTCGTCACGTTCGACGGGCAGGGCGGCCCGGTCGTCACCGACGGACCGTTCCCCGAGGCGGCGCGGCGCCACCAGCGCGGCGGTGCGTGATCGTGCGGGTGGAGATCAGTGTCGAGTCCGTCGCCGGGGTGCGGGTCGCCGTCGCGGCGGGGGCCGACCGGGCCGAGCTGTGTGCGGGGTCGGCGGTCGGGGGGCTCACGCCCAGCCGGGGGCTCGTCGAGGCGGCGGTCGCGGCGGCCGGGGGGATCGAGGTGCACGTGCTCGTCCGGCCCCGGCCCGGCGACTTCCGCTACACCGCCGACGAGCTGGGGGTCATCGAGCGGGATATCGGGGTCGCTCGGGAGTGTGGGGTGGCCGGGGTGGTCGTCGGGGCGCTCGACGGGGACGGGGAGCTGGCGGTGCCGTTCCTCGGTGCGGCCCAAGGGATGCAGACCACGCTGCACCGGGCCATCGATGTCTGCGCGGACTCCCGGCGCACGCTCGACCGGGCGATCGAGGCGGGGTTCACCCGGGTGCTCACCTCCGGGCGCGAGCGGTCGGTGCTCGACGGGGCGCCGCTGATCAGGGAGCTGGTCGAGCGGGCCGCCGGGCGGATCCAGGTGATGGCGTGCGGCGGCGTCCGCGCGGACAACGCCCGGCGGGTGCTCGCGGCGACCGGTGTCGAGGACCTCCACGCGGCCCCGCGCAGGCCGGTGCGCGGGGCCGGTGGGCTCTTCGGCGACCACGACGAGACCGACCCGGACGCCGTCGCGGCCCTCTGCGGGATCAGGTGATCGCGCGCACCAGCATCGGCAGCGAGCGATGCAGCGCCCGCTCCCAGTACGCCCACGCGTGCCGGCCCGGGCCGTAGAAGTCCGTCGTCACGCGGACGTGCTCGGCCCGCAGCCGCGACGCCAGCGCCTCCGACTGCCCACCCAGCAACTGCTCCAGCCCGTCGGGCCGCGCACCCGGCGGGTCGAGCGGGCCCGGCTGGCCGTTGCCGGTCGACAGGTACACCGGGATCCCGCGCAGCCGCCTCGCCAGGTCGTACGGGTTGTGCGCGGCCCACGTCCCGGCCTGCGCCACGGGGTCGCCCCACAGCGCGTTCGGGTCCGCGCCCGTGCCGGCGACGATGCCCTGCACGAGGTCGGGGCTCGACGCCGGGTGCACGACGCCACTGTAGGACGCCGCCGCCTCGAAGAAGCCGGGATGCCGTGCCGCGTAGGACAACGCGCCGAAGCCACCCATCGACAGGCCGGCGACCGCGCGCTCGTGGCCGGACCGGTACTGGCGCTCGACGAGGCGGCGCAGCTCGGTGAGGTGGAACGTCTCCCACGCCGGCCCGGACAGCCAGTCCGAGTAGAACCCGGCCGGACCCGCCTCGGGCATCACGATCAGCACGTTCGTGTGCGCGGTCAGGTCGGTGACGTCGGTGTTGTTGGTCCACGACCGGAAGCCCGTGTCGCCGTCGCAACAACCGTGCAGCAGGTACAGGGTGGGCCACGTCCGGTGCGGGAACCGTTGCCAGTCCGGCGGAAGCAGCAGCCGCACCCCCACGTCCCGGCCCACCGCGTCGGAATGGACGGTCAGCTCGACCAGCCGGTCGCCGAGCCTCTCCTCGTGGACAACCCACGCCCCCGAGCTCGTCGTCGCCGCCGCGGGCAGCGTGAGCACGAGGTTGACCAGCAACACCAAGGCAAGCAGGAATCCCCGGAATCGCATGCAGGACCTCCGTTGGTCGCGAACAGACCCATCCTGCGCGCCGCCCGAGCGTCAGGCAAGGGCTTACCTCACGGTGTACGGCCCCGTCGACTCCGCGTGGTAGCCCTTCGCGCCGATCTCCGCCGCCAGCGGGCTGCGGAAGTCCTTGCCCGCGGCCACTTCGTTCAGCACGTGGCCGAAGTCGTACCGCGGCCGCCAGCCCAGGACGTCGCGGGCGCGGGTGTTGACGTAGACCCGGTCGATCGTGGGGAACATCCGCCAGCCGCGGCTCGCGTACACCCGCGGCTGGTCGGGATACCGGCGGGCCACCACGGCCGGCGCGTCGCGGCGCAGGTCCGGCAGGTCCGCGCGCTCGAACGGGGTCGTCGCGCTCACGATGAGGCGGTCGAAGCCCAGCGCCGGCGCCCGCGCGAGCGCGAGCAGATGGGCGTCGACCACGTCGGCGATGTCCACGCGGCGGTACAGGTACTCGTTCGCCTTGACGTTGGCGTCGGGATACGCGGTGCGGACGTCGGCGCGGTCGTCGGCCTCCGGGAAGAACCGCGAGGTGCGCAGCACGACCACCGGCAGGCCGTGGTCGCGGTGCACGAGCTCGCACAGGTTCTCCGCGGCCGTCTTCGTGACGCCGTAGACGTTGCGCGGGATCGGCACGACGTCCTCGGTGACCCACGCCGCCGGCTCACCCGCCCGCGGGGTGAGCGCCCGGCCGAAGGTGCTGGTCGTGCTCGTGAACACGACGCTCTCGACCCCGGCCGCCACCGACTCCTCCAGCAGGGCAAGCGTGCCCGTCACGTTGGTGTCGACGAACGCCTGCCGGCCGTGCGAGCCCACGTGCGGCTTGTGCAGCGTGGCCGGGTGCAGCACCGCCGACACCCCGGACAGGCACGCGCGCACCACGTCCCGGTCCGCGATCGAGCCGACTACCGTGGTGAACGGCGAGTCGAGCACGTCGACCCCGACCACCGCACGGCCCGCCGCGCGCAGGACCCGGACCAACGCCTCACCCAGGTGCCCGGCACTGCCGGTCACCAGCACCTTCCCCGCCGACATGCGGGCCACCCTACGGGGACCGGGCCCTGCGGGTCAGATCATTTTCACCGGCCGGGAACGAGCGGGGTGAGCTGCTCGATGTCGTGGCGCCGCCGCAGCTCGGCGATCGCGGCCTGGTCCGGCGGGCCGCCGCCGGCCAGCAGGTCGCCCATCTCCCGCAGGTAGTCCTCGTGCCCGGACGGCGCGACGAGGAACAGCATCCGCGCCGGCGTCGAGCCGGGGTTCGCGAAGGCGTGCGGGCAGCCGGCCGGCACGTACATCAGGCTGCCGGGCCCGCCACGCGCGACCTTGGCGCCGGACGCGGACTCCCAGCGCTGCCAGTCACCCGAGGTCCGCACCCGCGGCTCGAACGCCAGCAGGTCCAGCTCGCCGTCGAGGACGTAGAACAGCTCCTCGACCTCGCCGTGCAGGTGCGCGCCGACGTCGAAGCCCGGCTGCACGTTCGCCTCGAACACCGACCACCGCGCGGACACGTCCGCGCCTACCTTCAGCGTCATCCCCGCCGCGGTGATCAGCCCGCCCTCGCCCGGCGCCAGCACCAGCCCGTCCGTCACGCTTCCTCCAGCCAGGTGTCCATTGTGGAAAGTCCGGGGTGCCGCGCGCGGAGGGCGGCGAGGTCGGCCCGCTCGCCGGCCCGCGAGTCGAACCACGCGAACATCCGCGCCACCTCCGGGTCGAACGCGCGCACCCGGTCCAGCGGTACCTGCTCGAAGCGCGCGGGTGTCCCGCTCGCCTTGGCGAACCGGTCGGCGATCTCCGTCCCGGTCAGGCAGTCGCCGGCGATGACCACCGGCCGCTCGGCGGGCTCGTCGAACGCGTGCGCGGCCAGCGCGCCGATGTCCCGGATCGCGATCAGCTGCAGGGGCGTGTCCGGCCGCAGCGCCAGGCTCACGACCAGCTCGCCGTCGACGAGCGCCGGCTTGGTGTGCGTGGCGAAGTTCTCCATGAAGAACACCGGTCGCAGGATCGTCGCCGGCACGCCCAGCGACCGCAGGTGCGCCTCGACCTTGCCCTTGCTCTCCACGTGCGGGATGCCGGTGCCCTGGTCCGCGCCGGCGACCGAGCTGTACACGAGGTGCCCGACCCCGGTCTCCGCGGCGACCTCGGCGACGGCCCTGCCCCGCCGCTCCTCCGCCGCGACACCCTCGGCGGACACCCGCGACCCGGCCATCATCGACAGCACCAGGAACACGCCGTCGACCTCACTCATGGCCGCCCGCAACGACTCCCGCTCGTCGAGGTCGCCGACGACCAGCGACGCGCCCGCCGCCGCGAGGTCGACCGCCGCGGGCCGGCCGGGGTCGCGGACCAGAGCATGCACCGTGCGGCCACGGGCAAGCAGCGCGCGGGCGGTCGCGCCGCCCTGCTGTCCCGTCGCGCCGATCACCAGAACCGTGTCCGTCATGAGGTGGACGCTAGCCAGCGGCGCCCGCTCTAGCCTGGTGCGAACACCACCACCCAGGAGGACGGTGTCATGGACCGCACCGAGCTGGCCGCGTTCCTCCGCGCGCAGCGGGCGCGGCTGCAACCCGCCGACGTCGGCCTGCGCGACGACGGGAAGCGCCGCCGGACGCCGGGCCTGCGCCGCGAGGAGGTCGCCGCGCTCGCCGGGGTGTCCGACACCTGGTACACGTGGCTGGAGCAGGGGCGCCCGATCATGGCGTCGGTCCAGGTTGTCGACGCGCTCGCCCGCGCGCTGCGGCTCGACCCCGACCAGCACCGGTACCTGCGCACGCTGGCCGGACTCAGCACGCCCCGCGCGGAGACCGTCACCGACGGCGGCGACCCCCGGCTGCGCCGCCTCGTCGACGCGGCCGCCCCGAACCCCGCCGTGGTCTACGACTGCCACCTCGACTTCCTGGCGTGGAACACGGCCTACCTCCGGGTGCGCCACGACCCGGGCGCGATGCCGCCGGCGCGGCGCAATCTCGTGTGGATGATGTTCACCGACGCCGAGAACCGTGCCCGGATGGTCCACTGGGAGCCCGCCGCCCGGTCGGTGCTGAGCCAGTTCCGCGCCGCGGTCGGCCGGGTCCCGAAGGATCCCCGGTTCGTCGAGCTGGTGTCCGCTTTGGACGATGCGAGCCCGGAGTTCCGCGCCTGGTGGCCGGAGTACCCGATCCGCGACTTCAAGCCGGTGACCGTTCTGATCGAGCACCCGGCCGCGGGCCGGGTCGGCCTGGACATCTACCAGCTGCGCCCGGTCGAGTACCCGGACCTGCTGTTCGTCCTCCAGATCCCGGCGGGCGAGGACGACCTACGGCGCGTGCGCGAGTTGCTCGGCGAGGACCCGGTACCCCGGTAGCACGGCACCGTCAGCGGAACCACCGGTCCTGCTCGTGGGGAAGCCCGGTACAGCTTTCCGCGAGCGCGGCCGCCATGGGCGCGACGAGGTGACCCAGCCCAGCCGCGCGGTGGCGAGCTGTCCGGCGAATTCCGGACGGAACAGGTGTCGCGGTCGGGAAATCATTTCCCAGACCGTTTCCGTAACGATTCCGAGAAAGGAGACGACCCCCTTCCATCAGGTGAGCCAGGGGGCTTGGAGATACGGAATGACACGGAATCTGGTCCAGCCGGCGTCGATCGACGCGCTGCGCACGGAATTCGGTGGCCGAGTGGTGACGCCGCTGGAAAACGACTACGAGGACGTTCGCGCGGTTTTCAACGCGATGGTCACCGCCCGTCCGCAGGTGATCGCCCAATGCGACTCGACGGCCGACATCCGGGCCGCGCTCGCCTTCGCCCGGGACAACGGGCTCGAGGTCGCCGTCCGCAGCGGCGGGCACAGCGTCGCCGGCGCGTCCCTCGCCGACGGCGGGCTGGTGATCGACCTGCGCAGGCTCAACGGCGTCACCGTCGACCCCGAGCTCGGCACCGCGCGGGTCGGGGGCGGCGCGATCTGGGCCGAGCTGGACCGCGCGACCCAGGCCCACGGCCTCGCCACCACCGGCGGCCGGGTGTCCACCACCGGCGTCGCCGGGCTGACCCTCGGCGGCGGCTCCGGCTGGCTCGAGCGCAAGTTCGGCCTCACCTGCGACAACCTCATCTCGGTCGACCTCGTCACCGCCGACGGCCGCGAGGTCACCGCGAACGAGCAGGAGAACCAGGAGCTGTTCTGGGCCCTGCACGGCGGCGGCGGCAACTTCGGCATCGCCACCGCGTTCACCTTCCGCCTGCACCCGCTGCCCGAGTTCTCGATCGCGCTGCTCCTGTGGCCGGCCGACCAGGGCCGCGGCGTCGCGGGCGCGTACCACTCGCTGCTCACCGGCGCGCCCGACGAGGTCGGCGGCGGGCTGTTCTTCATCACCGGCCCGCCCGAGGAGTTCGTGCCCGAACACCTGCACGGCACGCTGTGCTCCGCGGCGCTCGTGACCTACACCGGCCCGGTGGCGCGGCTGCGCGAGCTCATCGCGCCGCTGCTGGCGATGGCTCCCGAGGGCCGGCTCGTCACCGACATGCCCTACGCCGACTTCCAGTGCCTGCTCGACGCCCCGCCCGGGCACCGCAACCACTGGTCCGCCGAGCACCTGACCGCGCTGCCGGACGAGGCGCTCGACCGGTTCTGTGAGCGCGCCGAGGACATGGTCGTCCCCTCGCCCTCGCAGCACATCCTGCTGCCGCTGGGCGGCGCGGTGGCCCGCGGCGCCGCGTGGCCGGGCTTCGACCGGGGCAACAAGTGGGTGGTCCACCCGCTGGGCCTGTGGGCCGACCCGGCCGACGACGACCGCGCCCGCGCGTGGGCCCGCAACCTCCGGGCCGACATGCACCAGTGGGCGACCGGCGACGTGTACCTCAACTTCATCGGCGACGAGGGCGAGGACCGGGTCGTCGCGGGCTACGGCGTCGAGAACTACCAGCGGCTCGCCACGCTCAAGGCCGAGCTCGACCCGGACAACGTGTTCAACCGCTGGCACAACGTCCGGCCGGCCCGAAAGGGCAACCCGCTCGCGGGGGTGTGAACCGGTTCGCCGTCCCGCTCGTGTGTGTGGGCGAGCCGGTGACGGCTCAGCGCGCATGAGGAGGAGAGAGCCGTGGCACTACGCGGGCCTGTGGTCACCGCCGTGGTCGTGGTGGTTGGACTTGCCGGGTTCATGACCGTCAACTCGGTCGGCGGCTTCGTGGTGGCGAGCAACGACACCGCCGAGCAGTCGTCCGGGGCGAATACGAAGACGGCGCCGCCGTCGGCGTCGGAGTCGGCAGCGCCGGCCGCGCCACCGGTGACGAGCAGCGAGGCACCGCCGACGACCGAGGCGCCACCCCCGCCGGCGTTCCCGGCCGAGGTGGCCTACGCGGGCAGGGCGAAGACGAGCCCGCTGGCGATCGCCGTCGTGGTGAAGGGGGCGGAGGCCGCCGGGTACCTGTGCGACGGCGCCAACGTCGAGTCCTGGCTGCGCGGCACCGCCCAGGCCGGCAAGCTCGACCTCGCGTCCAAGGACCAGTCGAGCCACCTCGTCGCGGGCCTGGAGGGCAAGAACATCACCGGCACCGTGACGTTCGGCGGCAAGGACCTGCCGTTCACCATCGGGGTCGCCCCACCGCCGACGGGCCTCTACCGCGGCAAGGGCGGCGACACCACAATCGGCTGGATCGTGCTGCCCGACGGCACCCAGGTCGGCATCTCGACCTCCGGCGCCCGGTCGGCGCCGGCGCCGAGGCTCGACCCGGCCATGGGTGCCGTGACGCTGAACGGAACCCGGATCGCGGCCGCGAAGGTCGCCGGCGACACGACGTTCGGCTAGACCGTTGGTCCGCCTAGGGAGAGCACCACATGAGCGAGCTTACGAGCGAATCGACGACACAGGGCGCCCGCGAGGGGGTGTCGTGAGTACGCACGACTTCGGGCCTACGGGGCCCGAGCCGGACGCGGACGTGACGCAGCGGGTACCCGGCGCCAACGCCGGCCCGCCGACGGGGTGGGACACCGGCGCGTGGGACTTCGAGGCCGAGCCCGAGGAGCAGCGCACCGGCATGCGTGGCGTGCTGGTCGCGCTGGCGATCGGCTCGCTCGTCGCGGTCGCCATCGGGGTCTACGGCGGGCTGCACGAGGGGACCGGGCAGGCGTTCAACCTCGCCGGGTTCTCCAGCGGCCTGCACGCGAAGGCCTGGCTCGCGTCGATCGTGGTCGTGCTGGTGATCGTGCAGCTGCTGTCGGCGCTCGCGATGTGGGGCCGGCTGCCGGGCGCGCGGGGCGGCGGGCGGGTCTCCGCGATCCTGCACCGCTGGTCCGGCCGGGTCGCGGTGCTGGTGTCGCTGCCGGTGGCCGCGCATTGCCTGTACGCGTTGGGGTTCCAGGCGTTCGACACGCGGGTGCTGCTGCACTCGCTGCTCGGCTGCTTCTTCTACGGGATCTTCGTGTGCAAGATGCTGGTGCTGAGCCGGGAGGACAAGCCCGGCTGGGTGCTCCCGGTAGTGGGCGGGGTGGTGTTCACCGCGCTCGTCGGCCTGTGGGTGACGTCGTCGTTGTGGTTCTTCACCGAGTTCGGGGTGTCATTGTGACCAATGTGGACGGGATCGCCACAGGGGTGCCGCGGCGGACGGCCGTGGCCTGCGGCGTGGTGCTGGCCGGGGCGGCGGCCGGCTGCGCGCGGTACGGCGGGCGGGCCGCCCCGCCCACCGACGCGCCGCCGGCCGTCGGGAACACCGGCGTCGTGCTCGGCGAGGCCTCGGCCGTGCCGGTCGGCGGCGGCACGGTGTTCAAGGAGCAGAAGGTCGTCGTGACACAGCCGGCGAAGGGGGAGTTCAAGGGCTTCTCCGCGGTGTGCACGCACCAGGGCTGCGTGGTGGCCGAGGTCGCGGACGGCACGATCAACTGCGGCTGCCACGGCAGCAAGTTCGGCGTCGAGGACGGCGCGGTGAAGGCCGGTCCGGCGACCAAGCCGCTGCCGGCCCAGGAGGTGTCGGTCGCCGCCGACGGCAAGCTCACGACCGGCCCGGCGCAGAACGCGCCGCAGACCACGCCGCAGACCACCGAGCCGCAGACCGAGACCAGCGCGGCCGCCGCGGCGCCGCCGCCGGGCCTGGCGTCGACCGCCGACATCCCGGTGGGCGGCGGCAAGGTCTTCGAGGCCGACGGGGTCGTGGTCACCCAGCCGAAGACCGGCGAGTTCAAGGCGTTCTCCGCGGTGTGCACCCACCAGGGCTGCACGGTCGCGACGATCACCGGCGGCACGATCAACTGCCCATGCCACGGCAGCAAGTTCAAGGTCGCCGACGGCTCGGTCGCCAAGGGCCCGGCCTCGAAGCCCCTGCCCCCGCGGACCGTGACGGTGACGGGGGACCAGATCTCGGTCTCGTAGTCGGTCGCATGAGCACGGGCCAGGCCGCGGGCCGCCCTGCCGCGTTACGAGAGGGCGGGGCTGTGCGACATCAGCTCGCGGGCGGCCCGCGCCACCTCCTCCGCCGTCGTCGTGCGGCCCAGGGTCAGGCGTAGGGCGCAGCGGGCGCGCTCCGGCGGGATGCCCATCGCGGTGAGGACGGGGGACGGCTCGGTCACGCCCTCGTGGCAGGCCGAGCCCGTGGACGCGGCGACGCCCGGTGTGGCGGCGAGGAGCTCGTCGCCGGGGAGGCCGTCGATGCTCACGTTCAGGGTGTTGGGCAGGCGCTCGGTCGGGTGGCCGTTGAGGTGGACCCGGCCGGGCAGGGCCTCCTCGAGGCGCCGGTGCAGCAGGTCGCGCAGTGGCCGGAGGTCGGGCACGTCCCGGGCGATCCGGGCGGCCTCGCCGAGCGCGACGATGAGGGCGACGTTCTCCGTGCCGGCCCGCAGCCCGCGCTCCTGCCCGCCGCCGTAGGTCGACGGCTCCAGCGCGAGGCCCGCGCGGACGTACAGCGCGCCGACGCCCTTGGGCGCGTACATCTTGTGCCCGGTGATCGTCAGCAGGTCGACCCCGAGGTCCGCTGTGGACAGTGCCAGCTTGCCGGCGGACTGGGAGGCGTCGGTGTGGAACAGGGCGCCGCGGGCGTGGGCGAGCGCCGCGAGCGCGCGGATGGGCTGCACGGTGCCGGTCTCGTTGTTGGCGTGCATGATCGACACGAGCACGGTGCGGTCGTCGAGTGCGGCGTCGAGGTCGGCCGGGTTCACCAGGCCGTGCTCGTCGACGGGCAGGCGGGTGACGCGGTAGCCGTGCAGCCGCACGAGGCTGTCGCACACCGCGAGGACGGCCGGGTGCTCGGTCACCTGGGTGATGACGTGGTCGCCCGGGTTCGCCAGCGCGGCGCCGCGCACGGCCAGCGTGTCGCCGTCCGAGCCGCCGCCGGTGAACACGATCTCCTCCGGTGCGGCGCCGAGCAGCCCCGCGACCTTGGCCCGCGCGGCGGCGACGGCGTCGTGCGCGGCGCGGCCGTAGAGGTGGCCGCTGGAGGGGTTGCCGAAGTGCTCGGTGAGGTAGGGCAGGCAGGCCTGCGCCACCCGCGGGTCGATCGGCGTGGTGGCGTTGAAGTCGAGGTAGATCGGCGGTCCACCCCACGGCGACGGTTCGCTCATGGTCCGCAAGCTACCCGCGGCCACGACCGCCGCGGTCCGCGCCGTCCTGGCCCACACCCGGTCGGCCACCGAGTACCCGCGCCTGCGCCCCTAACGCTGCCCCTTCGGGGCGGACCTGAACCGGGCGCCGACCGCATCGTTGGGCAAACCCGACGAAAGGGGAGCGGCATGCCCAGACCAGCGGTTCGGCAGGGCGACTTCGACAACAACGACGTGCGGTTGCTCCAGCGGATGCTGCGCGACCTCCACTACCCCGTCGGCCAGATCGACGGGGACTTCGGGCCGGTCACCGAGGCCGCGCTCGTCTCCTACCAGAGCGACCACATGATCGGCGACCCGCCGGGCGTCTGCGACGTCAACACGTGGGCCGCGCTCGAGGCGCAGTTCGGCGACCTCGACGGGTTGCGGTCCGAGGAGAGCGTCGAGGACTACGTCGACGACACCTACGGCACCGCGCACAGCTCGATGGACCCCGACCAGCAGCTGGCCCGGCTCGCCGAGTCGGCCAACGAGCAGCTCGCCGCCGCCGGCGTGCCGCACGTCCCGATCCGGTTCGGCGACGCCGGGACCAACTGGGCCGTGTTCGACTGGCGCCCGTGGTCGGTGACCGTCAACCGCGACCTCTACGTCCAGGCGCAGGAGGCCGGCAACGCGTCGGAGAACATGGACACCATCTACCACGAGTCCAGGCACGCCGAGCAGTGGTGGACCATCGCCCGCCTGCTGGCCGGCCTCTACGACCTGGACGGCGCCGCGATCAACACGCGCACCGAGCTCAACCTCGACATCGCCAACCAGGCCGCCAAGGACCCGATCCTCCAGTCCAACACCAAGACCGACGCCGCGATCCACTGGTACGAGCAGACCTTCGGCACCTCACCCGTGCCGGCCGGCGTCGACGCGCCCCGCGAGGCCGACGCGGGCGCCACCGGCGGCAGCGTCAAGCGCCAGGTCCGCGAGTACGTCGAGGGCGGCCCGGCGACCGGTCGCGCGGTCCTGCGCCGCGGCCACGAGGACGCCGGCGAGATCCGCTACCTGCAGGAGCTGCTGATCTACCGCCACTTCCAGCCCGGCCGGGTGGACGGCGACTTCGGCCCGATCACCGACGCCGCGGTGAAGGCGTTCCAGGCCAGCCGCGGCCTCGAGGACGACGGCCTGGTCGGGCGGCTCACCTGGGAGGCGCTGCTGCCATGAGCGTCGTGAGCGTGGGGGCGTGGCGCTCCATCCAGCCGACGTAGCCGGCGAAGATCGCCGCCGCGTCCGCCCGGTCGTGCGCCAGGTGGTCGGCGCGGGCCCGGCGGAACCGCGCGGCGATCTCGTCGACCACCTCGGCCGGGTCGGGCCAGCCGTAGGCGTCGAGGAACACCCGGGCGCGGTGGGCCTGAACGGCGAGCGGGCCGCCGGACGCGCCGATGTCGGCGAAGCACCAGACCGCGTGACCGACGTCGCGCACCCGCGGGCCCGGCGCCACGCCGTCGTCCCAGTCGATCAGCGCGACCGCCCGCTCGCCGGCGAAGACCGTGTTGTGCGGGCCGAGGTCGCCGTGCAGCACGACCTCCTCGCCGCCGGCCAGCCCGGTGCCCGCGGTGGCGTCGTGGAAGCCGCGGACCAGCCGGCCCGCGCCGGCCACCTGGAGGTCGGACAGCGCCGCCGCGTCGGCGGTCACCGTGCCGTCCACATAGGACAGTATGGCGCGCCCCCGCGCGTCGGTGCCGAGGAACCGCGGCGCGCCGTCGAAGCCGGCCGCCGCCAGGTGCCGCAGCACCGCGTGCACGTACGGCGACCGGTCGTGCGGTGGCCGGCGCACCGTGTCGCCGACCCGCACGACCCCGGGGTGGTGCCGCCCTCGAGGACCTCGTCGCCGGCCACGGGCTCACCCTAGATGACACTGCGCAACAGCGTGCGTATCGCGCAACCTGTCGTACCATCCTCGGATGACTTCCGGGCGGTACGACTTCGTCATCGTCGGGGGCGGCTCGGCCGGCTCCGTGCTCGCGAACCGGCTCTCCGCCGACCCCGCGAACCGGGTGCTGGTGCTCGAGGCGGGGCGGCCCGACTATCCGTGGGACGTCTTCATCCACATGCCCGCGGCGCTCACCTTCCCGATCGGCAGCCGGTTCTACGACTGGCGCTATTCCTCCGAGCCCGAGCCGGCCATGCACGGGCGGCGCATCTACCACGCGCGCGGCAAGGTCCTCGGTGGCTCCAGCAGCATCAACGGGATGATCTTCCAGCGCGGCAACCCGATGGACTACGAGCGCTGGGCGGCCGACCCGGGCATGGCGGCGTGGGACTACGCGCACTGCCTGCCCTACTTCTCCCGCATGGAGGACTGCACGGCCGCGGCGGCCGACGACGAGTTCCGCGGGCACGGCGGCCCGCTCGTGCTCGAGCGCGGGCCGGCCACCAACCCCCTGTTCGCCGCGTTCTTCGAGGCGGTGCAGCAGGCCGGCTACCCGCTCACCGACGACGTCAACGGGTTCCGCCAGGAGGGCTTCGCGCCGTTCGACCGCAACGTCCACAGAGGACGGCGCTGGTCCGCGTCGAAGGCCTACCTGCGCCCGGCCCGCCGCCGCCCCAACCTCGACGTCGTCACCCGGGCCATGGTCACCCGGATCCTCTTCGCCGGGGACCGCGCGACCGGCGTCGAGTACGGCCGGGGCCGCCGCGTCGAGGCCGGCGAGGTCATCCTCTGCGGCGGCGCCATCAACACGCCCCAGCTGCTGCAACTGTCCGGTGTGGGCAATGCGGGCGAGCTGCGGGCGCTGGGCGTCGACGTCGTCGCGGACCTGCCCGGCGTCGGCGAGAACCTGCAGGACCACCTCGAGGTCTACATCCAGTACGCCTGCACCCAGCCGGTGTCGATGCAGCCCTACCTGAAGTGGCGGCACCGCCCGTGGATCGGCGCCAAGTGGCTGTTCCTGCGCAGCGGGCCGGGTGCGACCAACCACTTCGAGGGCGGGGGCTTCGCGCGCGGCAACGCCGAGGTCGCCTACCCCAACCTGATGTTCCACTTCCTCCCGATCGCCGTGCGCTACGACGGCTCCGCCCCGGCCGGCGGGCACGGCTACCAGGTGCACGTCGGTCCGATGTACTCCGACGCGCGGGGCTCGGTGAAGATCACCAGCACGGACCCGCGCGAGCACCCGGCGCTGCGGTTCAACTACCTGACCACCGACCAGGACCGGCGCGAGTGGGTCGAGGCCGTGCACGTCACCCGGGACCTGCTCGACCAGCCCGCGCTCGCGCCGTTCAACGGCGGCGAGATCTCGCCGGGCCCGGCGGTCCGGACCGACGAGGAGATCCTCGACTGGGTCGCGCGCGAGGGCGAGACCGCGCTGCACCCGTCGTGCACGGCGAAGCTGGGCGTGGGCCCGGACGCGGTCGTCGACCCCGGCTCGATGGGCGTGCACGGGCTGGCGAACCTGCGGGTCGTGGACGCCTCGGTGTTGCCCTACGTCACCAACGGCAACATCTACGCACCGGTCATGATGGTCGCCGAGAAGGCCGCGGACCTGATTCTCGGTGACACACCGTTACCTCCGGCAGCCGTCGAGTTCTATCGATACCAAGGTGAACAACACTCTTGACGTTGCTCGCGCGGTAGACAAGGGTTTCCCCATTAAGCACTAGCGTGCACGATACGCAACGCCACGACGATCGTGAGGACAGTTCGCATGGCGGAGCTGTACATCGGGGGCGAGTGGCGGGAGCCGGCCGGCGGCGGTCGGCGGGACATCCGTTGCCCCGCCGACGGCAGCCTCGTCGCGACCGTCGCGGAGGCCACCGCCGCCGACACGGCGGCGGCGATTCTCGCGGCGCGCCAAGCCTTCGACGCCGGTGACTGGCCGGGCACGCCGGCCGGGCAGCGGGGCGCGCTGCTGCTGCGCGTCGCCGGCCTCCTCGAGCGCGACGCCAAGGACCTCGCCCGCGCGGAGTCGCTCGACACCGGCAAGCGGCTCGTCGAGAGCGAGTACGACATCGCCGACGTCGCGGCCTGCTTCCGTTACTACGGCGGCATCGCGGGCACCGACGCCGGCCGCGTGGTCGACACCGGCCGGGCCGACGCGCAGAGCCGCGTGGTGCACGAGCCGGTCGGCGTGTGCGGGCTCATCACGCCGTGGAACTACCCGCTGCTGCAGACGTCCTGGAAGGTCGCGCCCGCGCTCGCGGCCGGCAACACGTTCGTCCTCAAGCCCAGCGAGCTCACCCCGTCCACCGCGATCCTGCTCATGCGCCTGCTCGAGGAGGCGGGCCTGCCGGCCGGCGTGGCCAACCTCGTGCTGGGCGCCGGTCCCGAGGCGGGCGCGCCGCTGGCCGAGCACGACGCCGTCGACCTCGTGTCGTTCACCGGTGGCCTCGCGACCGGCCGGCAGGTCATGGCCGCCGCCGCGGGGACGGTGAAGAAGGTCGCGCTGGAGCTCGGGGGCAAGAACCCCAATGTGGTGTTCGCCGACGCCGACCTGCCCACCGCGATCGACTTCGCGCTGACCGCGGTGTTCCTGCACTCCGGCCAGGTCTGCTCGGCCGGCGCGCGGCTCGTGGTCGAGGACGCGGTCCACGACGAGGTGGTCGACGAGGTCGTCCGGCGCGCGCGGGACATCCGGCTCGGCGGACCGTTCGATGTGGACGCCGAGACAGGCCCGCTGATCTCCGCGGCGCACCGGGACAAGGTGTCGGCCTATGTGGACACCGGGGTCGCGGAGGGCGCGGTGCTGCGCTGCGGCGGCAGGCCACCCGGCGATCCGGCGCTGGGCAAGGGCTTCTACTACCTGCCAACGGTTCTGGACGAGTGCCACCAGGGCATGACCGTGGTGCACGAGGAGTCCTTCGGCCCGGTGCTCACCGTCGAGCGGTTCACCGGCGAGGACGACGCGGTGCGCATCGCCAACGACACCACCTACGGCCTCGCCGGCGCGGTGTGGACCCAGGACGCGGGAAAAGCACAGCGCGTCGCGGGAAGACTGCGGCACGGCACCGTATGGATCAACGACTACCACCCGTACGTCCCGCAGGCCGAGTGGGGCGGGTACGGCCGGTCCGGCCTCGGCCGTGAGCTCGGCCCGTCCGGGCTCGGCGAGTACCGCGAGACCAAGCACATCTGGCACACCATCGATCCGAAGCCGCAGTTCTGGTTCCACGCTTGAGGTTGGCGCGCGAACCATCGCTACAGTCCGAAAGGGGCCGGCCGTGACGACCAACGCCGATCCGGTGATCTCGGTCCGCGACCTGTGGAAGGTGTTCGGCCCCAAGGCCGAGCGAGTTGTCGGCGACCCCGGGCTGACCTCGCTGTCGCGCCGCGAGCTGCTGAGCAGAACCGGCTGCACGGCCGCGGTCCGCGAGGTCACCTTCGACGTCGCGCCCGGCGAGGTGTTCGTCGTGATGGGCCTGTCCGGCTCGGGGAAGTCCACGCTCGTGCGCTGCCTCACCCGGCTGATCGAGCCGACCGCCGGCGAGGTGACGTTCGAGGGCGAGGACATCCGGGCCGCGGACCAGAAGCGGCTGCGTGAGCTGCGCCGGCGCAAGTTCGCCATGGTGTTCCAGCACTTCGGCCTGCTCCCGCACCGCAGCGTCATCGAGAACGTCGCGTTCGGACTGGAGATCCGCGGCATCGGCAAGGCCGACCGCCGCCGCCGCGCCGGCGAGGTGATCGAGCTCGTCGGCCTCGCCGGCTACGAGCGCTCCTACCCCGACCAGCTCTCCGGCGGCATGCAGCAGCGGGTCGGCCTCGCCCGCGCGCTCGCCGTCGACCCGGACGTGCTGCTGTTCGACGAGCCGTTCTCCGCGCTCGACCCGCTGATCCGGCGGGACATGCAGCAGGAGGTCATCCGGCTGCACAACGAGGTCGGCAAGACGATGGTGTTCATCACCCACGACCTGTCCGAGGCGCTCAAGCTCGGCGACCGCATCCTCATCATGCGCGACGGCGACATGGTCCAGATCGGCACCGGCGACGAGCTCGTCGGCGCACCCGTCGACGGCTACGTCTCCGACTTCGTCCGCGACGTGTCCCGCGCGCACGTGCTCACCCTGCGCTGGATCATGCGTGAGCCCCGCGCCGACGACCCGCTCGACGGCCCCGAGTTCGCGCCGGACGTCGTGGTGCAGGAGGCGACCCGCGCGGTGCTCGCCGCCGAGCGGCCGGTCAAGGTGGTGGAGAACGGGGAACTGCTCGGCATCGTGGGCGACGAGGAGATCCTGGCGGTCATCGCCGCGCAGGAGACCGCGTCATGACCGCCGTCATCGCACCGCCCACCCGGGAACCGGTGCGGCTGACCGACCTCCCGCCGCGCCGGCCGGTGGGCCGGTGGATGCTGGTGGCCGGGATCCTCCTCGGCTGGCTGGTGCTCTGGCTCGTCTTCCGCGGCCGGGACACCCTCGACCTCGCCCAGTCCGCGCTCACCCCGCTGCACCGCTGGTTCAACGACCTCAACGACACCATCGGCGCCAGCCGCAACAGCAACCCGGTGTTCCTCTACTTCTTCAACGAGATCCGGCTCGCCGTCGACAACCTCGTCACCGGCATCCAGTACCTGATCTCCCAGCCGGTGCCCGGCCGCGGCGTGCCGCTGATCGGCTGGCTCGGCGTGGTCGCGATCGCCGGCTACGTCTCCTGGCTGTCCGGCAACGTCCGGGTCGCGCTCCTCGCCGTGGTCGGGTTCGTGTTCTTCGGCCTGCAGGGGCTGTGGCAGGAGAGCATGGACACGCTGGCGCTCACCGCCGCGGCCGTGCTCATCGCGCTGCTCATCGGCATCCCGCTCGGCATCTGGGCGGGGCTCTCGCCGCGGGTCGGCCGGGTGATCACGCCGGTGCTCGACTTCATGCAGACCATGCCCACGTTCGTCTACCTCGCGCCGCTGACGCTGTTCTTCCTCATCGGCCCGGCGTCGGCGACGATCGCGACGCTGATCTACGCGATGCCGCCGGCCGTGCGGATCACCGCGCACGCCATCGCCTCGGTGCCCGGGGCCAGCGTCGAGGCGGCCGACTCGCTCGGCGCCACCCGGTGGCAGACGCTGAGGAAGGTGTTGCTGCCGATGGCGAAGCGCACGATCGTGCTGGGCATCAACCAGACGATCATGGCCGCGCTCGCCATGGTGACGATCGCCGCGCTGATCGACGCGCCCGGCCTCGGCCAGACGGTGGTCAAGGCCCTGCAGTCGCTCGACGTCGGCACCGCGTTCAACGCGGGCCTCGCGATCGTGGTCATGGCGGTGGTGCTGGACCGGGTGACCACGGCGGCCGGCGCGCGCGCCGGGGAGCAGCTGCGGCACGCGCGCGGCCCGTCCCGGCTGCGCAGGCCGCTGTTGATCGGCGGCGGCGTCGTCGCGCTCGTCTGCGCGTACCTGTCCTACACCTACGTCTGGGCGGCGCGGTTCCCCGCCGAGGCCGACATCGGGCCGCGGATCACCCGGGCGGCCGAGCAGGTGACGCTGTGGGTGCAGGACAACTTCTCGGTGCTCACCAACGGGTTGCGCAACGCCGTCACCACCTCGGTGCTCAACCCGTTCGAGTCGCTGCTCACCGAGTCGCCGTGGTGGCTGATGTGCGCCGTGGTGATCGCGCTCGCCTACGTGCTGGGCGGGCCGCGCGCGGCCATCGTGTCGGCGGTGTGCCTCGGCCTGCTGATCGGCACCGGCGTGTGGGGCGACGCGATGACCACGCTGGCCTCGACGATCCTGGCCACGGTCGTGGTGATCGTGATCGGGGTGCTGCTGGGGGTCTGGATGGGCCGCAGCCGGCGGGTGGACCGGGTGCTGCGGCCGCTGCTGGACGCGGGGCAGACGATGCCGGCGTTCGTGTACCTGGTGCCGTTCGTCGCGTTGTTCGGCGCGTCCCGGTTCTCGGCGATCGTGGCGGCCGTCGTGTTCGCCGCGCCGGTGGTCATCAAGATCGTCGCGGACGGCATCCGCGGCGTGTCGGCGACGACCGTCGAGGCGGCGACCGCGGCGGGCGCGGGGACCTGGCAGACGATCGCGAAGGTGCAGCTGCCGATGGCGTCGCGCTCCCTGACGCTGGCGACGAACCAGGGCCTGATCTACGTGCTGTCGATGGTCGTGGTCGGCGGGCTGGTCGGGGCCGGCGCGCTGGGCTACGACGTCGTCGCGGGGTTCTCCCAGGGGCAGCTCTACGGCAAGGGGCTCGCGGCCGGGCTGGCGATCGTGCTGCTCGGCATCATGCTCGACCGAATCACGCAGGCCGCGGCCCGCCGGACCGCGAGCTCAACCCGAGGAGGAGGACGGTCACGATGACTACGAAGGTGCGTGGGACGGTGCTGCTCGCCGTGGCCGCTCTCACCCTCGCCGCGTGCAGTGGCGCGAAGGTGGGCGACAGCTCGAGTGGCGGCGGTGGTGGCGGCAAGAACTGCGGCGACTTCAACATCGCGATCAACCCGTGGGTCGGCTACGAGGCGGACGCGGCCGTGGTGGCGTACGTGGCGGCGACCGATCTCGGCTGCAACGTGACGAAGAAGGACCTCAAGGAGGAGGTCGCCTGGCAGGGCTTCGGCACCGGCGAGGTGGATGTCGTGCTGGAGAACTGGGGCCACGACGATCTGAAGAAGAAGTACATCGACAACCAGAAGACCGCCGTGCGCGTGGGCTCGACGGGCAACACGGGGACCATCGGCTGGTACGTGCCGCCGTGGATGGTCGAGCAGTACCCGGACATCACCGACTACAAGAACCTCGACAAGTACGCGGAGCTGTTCAAGACCTCGGAGTCCGGCAACCAGGGCCAGCTGCTCGACGGCGACCCGTCGTTCGTCACCAACGACGCGGCGCTGGTGAAGAACCTCGGGCTCAACTTCAAGGTGGTGTACGCGGGTTCCGAGGCCGCGCTGATCCAGTCGTTCCGGCAGGCGGAGAAGGACCGCAAGCCGATGCTGGGCTATTTCTACGAGCCGCAGTGGTTCCTGCTGGAGGTCCGGCTGAAGAAGGTCGACCTGCCGCCGTACAAGCCGGGCTGTGACGCGGACGCGGAGAAGGTCGCCTGCGACTACCCGCCCTACGACCTGGACAAGATCGCGAGCAAGAAGTTCGCCGACGCCGGCGGCCCCGCGTGGGACCTGGTGAAGAACTTCAAGTGGACCAACGACGACCAGAACCTGGTGGCCAAGTACATCGCGGTCGACAAGATGACCCCGGAGGACGCGGCCCAGAAGTGGGTCAAGGACAACCGCGACAAGGTGGACGCCTGGCTGAACAAGTCCTCGTCCTAGCCTCCCTGGCCGACCCGGCCGCCGTGCCCGTCGGCCGGACACTCGGCCACCACCGGGCAGAATGTCCCTCGTGTCGCATGTAGACGTGCCGCCCGCGTTGCGGCGCAACGTGCTGGAGTCCTGGGGCGCCGCGGGGGAGCGCTGGCTGGGTGAGCTGCCGGGGCTGCTCGACGCGGTCGTCGACGCGTGGTCGCTGGTGGTCGAGGCGCCGTACGTGCTGAGCTTCAACTGGGTGGCCGCGGTCCGCCGGGCGGACGGCTCCCCGGCGGTGCTCAAGCTCGGCGTGCCCTCGTCCGAGCACCTCGCCGAGGAGGCGGCCGCGCTCACCAGCTTCGCCGGCGCCGGCGCCGTCCGCCTGCTCGACCGCGACGCCGGCCGCGGCGCGCTGCTGCTGGAACGCGCCCACCCCGGCACGATGCTGCGCGACCTGGTCCCGGCGCGCGACGAGGAGGCCACGGCCGTCGCCGTCGGGATCCTGCGCCGGCTGCACGTCGAGCCAGCCGCCGGCGGGCCGCTGCCGGACCTGGTCCGCTACGGCGGCGCCTTCCGGCGGCTCCCGCGCGAGCACCCCCTCCTGCCGCGCCGGCTGGTGGACCGGGCGGACCGGCTCTTCGACGAGCTGTGCGCGACCGCGCCCGCGCGCGTGGTCCTGCACGGCGACCTGCACCACGGCAACATCCTGCGCGCCGGCCGCGAGCCGTGGCTGGCGATCGACCCGCACGGCGTCATCGGCGACCCCGGCTACGAGCTCGCCCCGCTGCTGTACAACCCGGATCCCCGCCACCGCGACGACGGCCTGCTCGCACTCGTCCCCGCGCGGCTCGAGCAACTGGCCGACGGCCTGGGCATCCCGCTCGACCGCGCGGTGGCGTGGGGCTTCGTCGGCTCGGTGCTGTCCGAGGTGTGGACCGCGGAAGGCGGCGGCACCCCCGGCGGCCGGCCCCTGGACGTGGCGCGGCTCCTGGAGCCTCGCCTGCCGTGACGACGATGCCGGGGAGCCGGTTGTGGGAGACCCGGGTGGAGGCGGCGCGTTCGCAGGTCAGGATCCAAGCCCTCCCCCTGGGAGGGGTCCCGGCCGGATCGCCGGACACTACTCGCGTGCCTGAGGAGGTCGTGGTGTCCAGTGTCGAGGAGATCCGCGCGGGCCGGCCGCCCGAGGTAGGTGTCGCGCGCGCCCTGTTGATCGTCGTCGTGGTGTTGTGGGTACCGGTCGCGGGCTACCTCTACGACTCGACGACCGTCGGCGTGGTGGTCCTGGCGATGTTCTTCGTGGTGTTCGGGTCGTTCGGCGCCGTGAAGGGCAGGCAGGCGGGCCGGCTCATGACGACGATCGCGCTCGCGGTGACCGCCCTGTTCCTGCTGCCGTACTGCTGGCTGGGCTTCCGCGACTCGAACCCGTACGGCTTCGCCTACGCGTTGCTGGACATCGCCGCGATGGTGCTGTCCGCGATCGCCATGTCGCTGCTGTACCACCCGAACAGCAACCGGTACCTCCACCTGGTCACCGTGGCCCGGCAGGCGGGCCGACCCGGCTGATGCCGACGGCGCCGGCCCCTGGAATGCGCGGGACAGCCGCCCGGGGCGTCAGCCGCGGAGGTTCGTCAGGCCGCGGCGGACGCGGTCCAGCAGCTCCAGGCCCGGCCGGTCGCCCGGCCCGGTCGGCGTGCGGTGCACGTCGATGAGCCCGAGGCCCGCCATGTCGTCCAGCAGGACGCGCACCACGCCGATCGGCAGGGACATCAGGGCGCCGATCTCCGCCACCGACATCGACCGGCGGCACAGGCGGGCCACCACCTGGTGCTCGCTGCGCAGCGTGTCCAGCCGGTCCTCGGCGCGCGCGGTGGTCGACACCAGCGTCTCGATCTCGAACTGCCAGCTCGACCGGGTCCGGCCGGCGGTCCAGGCGTACGCGCGGACGGCCGACGCGACCTCCTCGCTCGGGGTGTCGGCCGGCGGCGGCAGCGGCCGGCCGCTCACATACGGCAGCGGCTGGGGGTCGGGCGGGCGCGGCGGCGGCCGGCCGCCGCGGGTGATCCCGTTGAGCACGTCGGCGTAGGTCAGCTCCGCGGGCTCGGGACCGTCGTCGACACCCATGGCCACCACGCCGGCTCAGCTCGCGGCCAGCGCGGCTCGCAGCTGCGGGGTGAGGAGCTGCCCGACCTGGTCCACGAGCACCGTCATCTCGTACGCCACCTGCGAGATGTCACAGTCCCACGACGCCAGCACGGCCAGGCACGAGCCGTCCTTGATGGACGTGAGCAGCAGCGCGCCGTGGTCCATCTCCACGACCGCGCGGACGACCTCGTCGGCGCCGAGGCACTTCGCGGCACCGAGGTTGAGCGAGACGATGCCGGCGGCGATCGCGGACATCTGGGTGGCCCGGTCGAGGGGGAGCCGGGACGAGGAGGTGAGCAGCAGCCCGTCGACGGACACCACGATCGCGTGGGCCACTCCCGGGACGCTGTCGGCGAAGTTGTTGATCAGCCAGCCGAACCGCCCCACCGGGTGGGTGCCGTCGGACTTGCTCGCGACCGTCATGGGCTCGAGTTCCCCTTCCTGCTCTCCCCATCGCGAATTCCCGCCTGAAAGTTGCTCAGGAACCCCCGTGTTTTTGCGGCATCCCGGCGGACCGCCGGTGCCGGCCCGGGCTCCTGGACGGGGGTCGCGAGCAGCTGGCCCTTCGGCACCCGCTTCGGCAGCCCGGTCGGACCGGCCACCGAGTCGAGCACCGGGGGTGGCGCCACCGCGGCGTGCCGGGCGGCCGCCGCGGGCCGCTGCAGCCAGGTGAACCCGCTCGGCACCTGGGTCGCGGGCATGGGGGTGGCCTCGCCGTCGGCCGGCGTGTGCGCGGCGAACAGGATCGACGCGGGTGTGCTGGCCGCGGGGAGCACGGGCAGCCGCACGAAGATCCCCGCGGACTCCAGCCGCACGGCCACGCCGGCCGGCTCCACCGGCGAGCCCGGGGCGACCGCCGGCTCGCGTGGCGGGGGCACGGCCGCGCCCTCGGGCACGACCAGGTCGGCCGGCACCAGGATCGACGCGCACAGCCCACCCTCGTCGCGCACCATCAGCCGCACCCGCATGCTGTGCCGGCTCGTCAGCCGGCCCACGACGAACAACCCCATCTGCCGGGAGATCGGCACGTCCACCCCGCCACCCGCGGCGACCCGGTGGTTGGCCTCGGTCAGCTCCGCCTCGCCCATCCCGACGCCCAGATCCAGGATGTCGATCAGCACGGCGCCGTGGTCGAGCAGCCGGCTCGTGATGACGACCTCGCTGTCGGGCGGGGAGAACGCGGTCGCGTTCTCGATCAGCTCGGACACCGACCGGATCAGGTCGCCGGCCGCGTAGCCGATGATCCTGGCGTTGGGCGCGGAGCGGATGACCGCGCGCTCGTAGTGCTCCACCTCGGAGACCGCCGCGCGCAGCACGTCGGCCACCGGCAGCGGCTCGGTGAACCGGCGGCCCAGCACCGTGCCGGACAGCACCATCAGGTTCTCGTTGTTGCGCCGCATCCGGGTAGCGAGGTGGTCGATCTTGAACAGGTCACCCAGCTGGTCGGGGTCGTCGGTCTTCTGCTCCAGCTGCTCCATCAGCCGCAGCTGCCGCTCCACCAGGCCTTGGCTGCGCCGGGACAGGTTCAGGAAGATGCTGCTGAGGTTGCTGCGCAGGCCCGCCTCCTCGGCCGCCGAGCGCACCGCCTGGCCGTGGACCGCGTCGAACGCGCGCGCCAGCTGGCCGAACTCCTCGGTGGTGTGCAAGGGAACCGGGTCGATCGCGACCCGCGCCGCCGCACCCGCCCGGATGCTCGCCACCGCGGCCGGCAGCCGGTTGGTCGCCACGTCCAGCGCCGTGCGGCGCAGCAGGCTGACCGAGCGCAGCAGGTACCGGCCGAGCACGCCGCCGACGCCGGCCGCGAGCAGCACCATCGTGAGCAGCAGCACCGAAGCCACGCCCGCGCGGTTGCCCGCGGAGTCGGCCAGCCGGGCCGAGTCGGCCCGCAGCTTGGCCGCGCCCTGCCCGGTGACGTCGGCGTAGAGCGCGGTGGTGGCGTTGGACGTCGCGTTCCACTCGTCGAGGGTGAACCCCGGCGCAGGGCCGGGGGTGCGGGCGGCGAGTACGAGCAACCGCCGCTGGGCGACGTCCGGTCCGGTCACGGTGTTCTCGTAGCGGTCGAGCAGCGGGCGCGGGGCCACCGCGCGGAAGTCGCTGACGTTGTCTTCCAGCCGGACATCCGCCTCGATCATCAGCTGCCGCTCGGACTCCGACAGCGCGTTGTCCCGCATGGCGAGCAGGCCGAGCGCCTGCTGCAGGCTCACCTGCTCGCGGGCCGCCTGCAGCTCGTTGAGCGCGATCGAGCTGCTGGTCAGGTCCTCGTCGGGGAACCGGCCGACGAGCGCGCGGTCGAACTCGAGCACCGCGTTGGTCACCGCGTCGTAGGAGCTGAGCACGACGAGCCCGTCGGCGCCGGCGGCCACCTGACCGCGCGCGTAGGGCAGCAGGTCCAGCGCGCCGATCAGGTTGCGGTAGCGCTGGGTGGCGTTGTCGCCCAGGTTCGGCGTCTGCCGGATCAGCCCGTTCGCCGTGGTGAGCGTCGAGTCGGTGACCGCGGCGGGCCGCTTCAGGTCCGGGCGCCGGCGCATCGCCTCGTTGCGTTCGTCCTGAATGGACGAAAGGACGCCGACGAGCTGCACGCGTACGTTGGCGATGCGCTCGATGCCGGCATAGGAGCCGGCCAGCGCGACGTCGGCCTGCACCCGCAGGACGCCGAGCACCAGGGCGCCGACGACGGGAACCACCAGCACCACGCTCAGCTTGACGAGCAGCGGCCAGTTACGCCATTGCACCGCGGTGGACCACCACGCGCCGCGAGAGCCGGCCGAGTCGACGAAAGCCCCGCCGATCGCGTTCACGAGATGCACCTCACGCGAGCTCCTCCCGCCGTGACGGGCCGGCACGACAATTGTGCCTAGTAAACTTAGGGACGCGGTGACAGTGTGTACAAGAGCCGATTACGCCACCGGATGAGCACGCTCCGTTGCGCACCCGGGAGTGGCGAACAGATCGCCTGATATCGCAAGATCCGGTTTCTTTCGAACCAATGGGTCCCTTGACTCCGACGCGACGATGGCTACGCTTCGACGCTGCGCCTGCCGGCCGCCCGACCGGCGCCCTCGAATTCGTCGCGAACGGGAGCTGTGATGACCGGGATGTCGTCCTTTGCGCGCGCACCCGAAATTGAGACCCACACCGCGTTCGAGCCGGGTCGGGGCGACGAGGCCGGCGCCGACTGGGGCAACCCGGACTTCGCCGCGATCCGTGATTCACCGGAGTTCGTCGCCGTCCGCCGGCGCCTGGTCCGGTTCGTGTTCCCGGCCGCGGCGGGGTTCTTCTGCTGGTACCTGACCTACGTGCTGCTGGCGGCGTACGTGCCGGAGCTCATGGGCCACCAGCTGTTCGGCAGCGTGACCGTCGGGCTCGTGCTCGGCCTGTCCCAGTTCGTCACCACGGTCGTGATCATGCTGCGGTACACGCGTTTCATGCGCCGAACGATCGATCCGCAGGTGGCGGCCCTGCGTGCGCGGGCGGGTGCGCCGCGATCATGACCTTTGCCTCGGATTCCGGGCTGACGCTCGCCGCCTCGGCGACGGGTGAGCCGGTGCTCAATGTCAGCATCTTCCTCGTCATCGTCGCGGTCACGTTGTTCGTCGTTTACCGGGTCAGCAGCAGGAATACGTCGGCGGCCGACTACTACGCGGCCGGCGGCGCCTTTTCCGGCGGGCAGAACGGTGTGGCGCTGTCCGGTGACTACCTTTCCGCCGCGTCCTTTCTCGGGGTCGCCGGCGCGATCGCGATACAGGGTTATGACGGCTTTCTCTTCTCGATCGGGTTTCTCGTCGCCTGGCTGATCCCGCTGCTGCTGATCGCCGAGCGGTTCCGCAACGTCGGCCGGTTCACGATGGGTGACGTGGTGAGCTTCCGGATGCGGCAGCGACCGGTGCGGGCGGCGGCCGCGAACGCGACCCTCGTGATCTCCGCGTTCTACCTGCTCGCGCAGATGGCCGGCGCGGGCGTGCTCGTCGCATTGCTACTGGACATTCGGTCCACCGGCGGCCAGGCACTGGTGATCATCGGCGTCGGCGCGATCATGATCTTCTACGTGCTGGTCGGCGGCATGAAGGGCACCACCTGGGTGCAGATCATCAAGGCCACCCTGCTGCTCGTCTGCGTGGTCCTGATGAGCGTGTTCATCATCGGCAAGTTCGGCTTCAACCTCACCACCCTGCTCGACCGGGCGGCCAGCAACAACGCGCTCGGCGACGCGGTGCTCCAGCCCGGCGCCCAGTACGGGAAGACGGGCACGACCAAGCTCGACTTCGTGTCGCTGGCCCTCGCGCTCGTGCTCGGCACGGGCGCGCTGCCGCACGTGCTGATGCGCTTCTACACGGTGCCCGACGCCTACCAGGCGCGCCGGTCGGTCGTGTCGGCCACCTGGGCGATGGTGGCGTTCTACCTGTCCACGCTGGTCCTCGGCTACGGCGCGAGCGCGATCGTCGGGTCCGACGCGATCCTGTCCGCGCCGGGCGGGGCGAACTCGGCGGTGCCGCTGCTGGCGTTCGCCATCGGCGGCACGGTGCTGCTGGCGATCGTGGCCGCGGTGGCGTTCACGACGATCCTGGCGGTGGTCGCCGGCCTCACGCTCACCGCGTCCGCGTCGTTCGCGCACGACGTCTACGCCACCGTCGTCAAGCACGGCCGGCCGAAGGCGGGTGCCGAGGTGCGGGTGGCGCGGACGACCGCGGTGGTGATCGGCTGCCTGTCGATCGCCGGCGGCATCCTCGCGATCGGGCAGAACATCGCGTCGCTGGTGGCGCTCGCGTTCGCGCTGGCCGCGTCCGCGAACCTGCCGACGATCCTCTACACGCTGTTCTGGCGGCGGTTCAACAACACCGGCTCGCTGCTCTCGATCTACGGCGGGCTCGGCTCGTGCCTGCTGCTGATCGTGTTCTCGCCGGTGTTCTCCGGCGCCAGCACGTCGATCGTCAAGGGCGCCGACTTCCACCTGTTCCCGCTCAACAACCCCGGCATCGTGTCGATCCCGCTGTCGTTCCTGCTCGGCTACCTCGGCACGATGCTCGGCCGCGACCGCGCGGACGGCCCGCGCTCCGACGAGCTCGAGGTCCGCTCCGTCACCGGCATCGGCGCCACCCGATAAGGGTCGTGCGGCACGCTCTTCTGGGCGCTAGCCCTTCGCCAGGATCTCGCGCAGTGCCGTGTTGAACTCCGCCGGCTTCTCCAGGTGCGGGCTGTGCCCGGCGTCGTCGATCACGACCTCGTCGTAGGTGCCGCCCTCCGCCGCGTAGCGGTCCAGCACCGCGCGGGTCTGGGCGATCATCGGCTGCGGCGGGTGGGTCCGCGCGCCCGGCCAGTCCGGCAGGGCGCCCAGCGCGCCGAGGTTCGCCAGGTCGAACACCGACGTGTCGGACACGATCTGGTCGTCCGCCCCGCGGATCCAGCGGATCGGCGGCTTCGGCGTGATCGTGTGCAGGTCGTCGAGGCGAAAATGCGTCGGGGCCATCGTGTTCAGCACGCCCCGCCCGCCCGGCGCGACGCCCGGCCAACCGGAAGACGGCACCATGTCGCCGGGATAATGGTCATCGCCGATGCGGGTGCTCAGCATCGACTCGACGAAGACGTCCGCCAACGAGGGCTTGAACGGCGGCTTCACGTAGAACGACAGCATCACCTGCCGCGGCGACAGCGGCGAGTCCGCCGACCGGTCGCCCTCGCGCAGCAGCCGCACGAAGTCCGGGTTCGCCGCGCCGCCGCCGGCGCCCGTGCCCGCCTCGTCCAGCAGCTCGCCGTCGACACCCCGGGTGCCGCCGAACCCGTACGGCGACACGGGGTTCATCAGCGTCACCGTGCGCACCGACCCGGCGAAGTCACGCAGCAGCTGCAGCACCACCCCGCCACCCATGCTCCAGCCGACCAGGTGCACCGGCCCCAGCCCGAGGGCCTCGACCACCCCGGCGACATCGTCCGAGTAGTCCCGCACGCCCCGGGTGGCGTCGACGGGCAGCGGGTCGGTGTCGCCGAAGCCGCGGAGGTCCACCGCCAGCGGGCGGTACGCCGGCGGCAGGTCGAGCATCGCCTGCTGCCAGAACAGGCTCGACGACACGTTGCCGTGCACGAACACCACGGGCGTGCCGGACCGCCCGCCGATCTCGAGGACGTTCACCGTGAGCCGGTCGGTCGCCACGGTGCGGGCGGTGATCCCGGTGAGCAGCTGCGCCATGGTCGGTCCTTTCAGGACAGCCAGCCCGCCACGGTCGACATGACCGTGGTCGCCCAGCCGAGTTGGAGATGGTTCGCCGACGACACCAGGGTGGTCGCGCCGACCGTGGTGACGCCGGTCGTGTCCAGCGCGCTCGCGACGAACACCACGCCGTCGCTCGGGCCGCGGGTCTCGTTCCAGATGCCCACGATCGACGGCGAGCCGCCGGCGAGGAGGTACACCGGCACGCTCGCCGGCGTCGGCGCGGCCTGGATCCGCGCGATGAGCGAGCCGGCGTTGATCGCGGCCTGGATGCCCGGGCCGTCGGTGTAGACGCCCTGCCCGCCGTAGTAGGTCGTGTACCAGTCCTGTGTGGACGTGTTCACCCCGAACGTGCCGTCCCACCGGGCAAGCATCTGCCGCTGGCCGGGGTAGGCGTCGTAGCCGCCGGCCGGCGTGATCGACAGCTCCGGGTGGTAGGTGTAGGTCCCGTAGCAGGTCATCCGCGTGTGCGGGCTCGGCGCGTTGACCGCCCCGCCGCACTCGGGCCAGATCGAGAAGTCGTGCGCCCAGCCGTGCGCGAACGGGTAGTCGTAGCCGCCGTTGGGGCCACCGAGCGTGACGAGCCGGCGGACGTCGCCCGCGTAGGACCGGCCCCACGACGGCTTGACCGACGCCACGTACATCCGCGCCGACATCATGCCCTTGCTCCAGCCGACCACGTCGACCGAGCCGACCCCGAGCCGCGACTTGATGATCGCGATCGCGTCGCCGACCTGTTGCGCCTGCTGGAGGTTGTCGCCCTGCTTGTGCGCGAAGCCGATCGCGAACACCCGGTGCCCGCGCGAGCTGAGGTACTGCATCAGCCCGGTCGACGGGCACGTCGACGAGCCGCAGCCGAAGCCGCCGGACTCGTTCGGGTTGGCCCAGGCGCGGTCGGGGTTGTCGTTGGCGCCGTGCACGAGCAGCACGGGCGTGGGCTTGCTGCCGGTGTTCCAGCCGGGTGCCGAGTACAGCAGGAACCGCGACGACGACGGCCTGGCCACGTCGCCGAAGAACGTGCGCCGCTGCCCGTCCTGGTCGCCGCGGCCGTCCGGCGGGTACTGCTCGTCGTGGAAGCCGGCCGTGGTGTCGCGGTAGCGGTCCACACCGGACCATCCATTCGCGACAGTCGAGTACGTCGCCTCCTTGGTCAGGTAGGCCGGGTCGGCCGCGACCGGGCCGGCCGGGACCAGCAGGCCGGCGGCGACCGTGACGACGGTCAGCGCGGCCGCGAGATGTCTGCGCATGCGGTCTCCTCGTTGAGACTCGTGGAGTCAGGCGAGCTCGGCGACGACCGCCGCCGCGCCGGCGTCGCCGAACAGGATCGTGTAGTGGTTGGTGCCGGGGATGGTCTTGACCGCGAGCCCGGCGAGCTGGTCGGGGTCGGGGTAGAGCGGGGTCGGTTCGTCGAACATCCCGCGCTCGGCGCGCAGGAACGGGGTGCCGGCGGGCAGCGCCGCGAACGCCGCGCGGCCGGCCGCGCCGGTGTGCAGGTCGGCGAAGTCGCTGCGCATGGCCTCCTCGGAGACGCGGCTGCGCAGCTGGTCGCCCGCACCGGTCAGGTCGTAGTCCACATAGGCCTCGATGGCCGGGGACCAGTCGGCGAACGCCGGGTGGGCGCGCCAGAAGTCGCGGTAGGACTCCTTGCTGGGAAACCGCATCCGCAGCCGCCGCGCCGCGGGGCCGAGACCTTCGTCGGGGTCGTCGACCGGGGCCAGCGGCGCGCCGCCGTCGACGAGCACGAGCCGCGCGACGCGGTCGGGGTGGCGGTGGGTGAGCACGGAGGCGACGAACCCGCCCATCGAGTGCCCCACGACCGTGGCCGCGTCGACGCCGAGCGCGTCGAGGACGGCGACACAGTCCTCGGCGTGCGCGGCCATCCCGTACGGCCCCGGCAGGCCGCCGCTGCCCCCGCGCCCGCGCAGGTCAGGTGCCACGACCGGCCGTTCCAGACGGCCCGCAACCTCGACCCACGCCATGCTCGACGCGGTGATCCCGTGGATGGCCAGCACCGGCGGCCCGGCCGCGAGGTCACCCCAGACCGCGACGGTCAGGTCGCCGCCGGTGACGGGGACGCGGACGTGGGACGGGTTGGCGGGCACGGCCACCTCCGCGGGCGCGACGTTGGGAACCGGATCGTCGCCAATCGGCGGCCGGTCGGCAAGGTGGCGGCCCACCACCCCGGTGGGGCCGGCCATGTGGTCCGCCCACACACCGGGCATTTCCCCGAATTGGCGATAAATGATTGACGGTGCGCCGGCCGTGCGACATGATTGATTCGAACGACGACGAAGGGATTGTCATGACGGGCAGGTGGAGGCGACAGGCGCACCGCCGACACGGCGTTGTGCTCGCTGCCGTGTGCTCGTGGCAGCACCCCGCCGAGCGGCCGTTCGGCAGCGCGGGCTCCCCGCCGTGACCAGCGCATAGGTCACGACCAGGGAGCCGCCCATCGGGAGACCGATCCGGGCGGCTCTTCCATTTCGCATGCCTTTCATATCGGCGTCGGCAATTGCGCCGGTGCTTTTCGCGCGCCTTTTCCGGTGCGTTTTGCTGGTTGACAACTCCACAGCGGAGCAGACATTCCGTCCGCCTCGTCGCTGCCCCGAGGCGCGGCCGGGCGGACACCATGCCCTGTAGCTCAGCTGGACAGAGCGCGCCGCTACGACCGGCGAGGTCCCAGGTTCGAGTCCTGGTAGGGCAGCGTGTGCCACCGGGTGCGAGGGAGACGGCAACCCATCCGCTTCGGGAGCGGAAGACACCGCGTTCGACTCGCGGGCGCCCGACCATGGCGACACCCCTGTGGTCCAACGGAAAGGACACCGGCGTCCGAAGCCGGAGAAGCGGGTTCGACTCCCGCCGGGGGCACCGATGACCCCGTCTGCTCCGCTGTGGAGACCCATGTGCCGACGACCCCGGAGGGGGAGCGCGTGGTGTCGAGGAAGATCCCATCGCGGCGCCCGGCTCGGCGGCGGAGAGGTGGGCTCTTGAGCATTTTCGGAGAACATCGCCGCCGTCACGCGGTCTTATGATCCTGTTGGGCCTCGGTGAGGAGTGGCGAATGGATAGGCGACTACCCGCGCGACAGCCTTGGCCCAGCGAAGAAGCCGCCCACCCGGATGCGTCCCCGAGATCGCCCGCGCGGCGCACTGTCCATTCGGGACACGATCCTCCGTGTGCACCGGACTGGACACGTTGATTCCGCTGGCGGCTCGCTCGCCGCCGGCCGTTCGGACATCGCCATCGGCTCGCGACCGGCGCGCGGGGGCGCGCACGGTTCGCCGCGCCAAGCGGGTGCTCGAGGTTCCCAATGGACTGGGTGGACGACGTGGACATAGCCGAAAAGCCGCCGCGGCCCGAGCCCACGCCGACCCAGCCCGATGCCGTGCCACCCGAACGGGACGTGTCGCGCCTGCGCCACCTGGTGATGTTCTGCGTGGTCGGATTCGTGGCCGCCGTGATCACGCTGACCCTCTACACCGTCTTTCGCACCTGGTGGCCGCCGCTGGTCGCCAACCTGCTCGCGGTGACGTTGAGCACCCTGTTCAATGCGGAGGCCAACCGGCGGTTCACCTTTCGGGACCGGTCCCGGTCGCCCGCACTCGAACACGCGCAGGCCTTCGTGGTGTTCGGCTTGTACTGCGGGGTGACCTCCGGCGCGCTGCTCGTGCTGCACACCGTGGCCGACCGTCCACCCCGATGGGCCGAGCTCGTGGTGCTCCTGGCCTCGTCCGGCATCGGCACCCTCGGGCGGTTCGTCCTGCTGACCACCTGGGTCTTCCCGCCGCGGCCAGGTCCACACCCGCCGTCCAGCACCGTAAGGAATCGTTGACATGATCACGACAGCTGTCTCCGAACATCCCGTGACGGCACCGAATCGCCTCTCGACCGGAGTCGTGATCGCCGCGGTCGCGATCGCGGCGGCCGTGACGGCGGTCGTGGTCTTCGGCATCATGCAACGCGACCCGATCTGGCTGCTCGAACCCGATTTCAGGGTTTACCACATGGGCGCCTCGGCCGTGCTGAGCGGAGTCTCTCCCTACGACGTCGCGACCATAGAGGGCTATCCGTTCACGTACCCGCCCTTCGCCGCGCTGGTGCTCGCCCCGCTGGGACTGCTGAACGTCCACTTCGCGTTCGCCGTGTGGACCTTCGTCAACGTGCTCGCGCTCGAGGCCGCGATCTGGATCGCCCTCGGGCTGGTGGACCCGGAGTCGCGGGTGCGGCGAGCGAGGTTCGCCGTCCTGGCCATGGCGGCCGCACTGCCCATGGCCCCGGTGCTGCTCAATTTCAGCGTCGGTCAGATCAACGTGCTACTCATGCTCCTGGTCCTCGCCGACCTGGCCCGCCGGCCCGGCCGCTCTCAGGGCATCGGCATCGGGATCGCGGCGGGGATCAAGCTGATCCCGCTCATCTTCATCGTCTACTTTCTGGTCACCGGCCGGATTCGCGCCGCCCTCGTAGCCGCGGCGACCTTCGTGGCCACGGTGCTCGTTGGCTTTCTCGTGTTGCCGGGCCCGTCGGCCCGCTGGCTGGGTGGGCTGGTGCTGGACGTCGGGCGGATGATGACACCGGGCGCCGCACCCTTCAACCAATCGATGCGCGGCGTGCTCGCGCACTTGCCCGGGGTGCTACAGACCCAGTGGCTCTGGCTGACGCTGGCGATCGTCGTTGGCCTTGCCGGGCTGGCGATCTCGGCATGGGCCAGCCGGCGGGGCATGGAAGCTGCCGGCATTTTCGCCTGCGTGGTGACCAGCCTGCTGATCTC
>NZ_DASWSJ010000246.1:0-14315 GCF_036402745.1 Actinophytocola sp.
GGTCTGTCAGCCGGCCTCGGTCTCGGGGATGCGGTCGGCGTCGGTCGGGTCGCCGGAGGCGGTGCGGCGTTGCTGGGTGGGCAGGTCGGCGGGCTCGCCGACGTCCTGGGCGGCGAGCAGCTCCTTGGCCTTGGCCGCGTAGATGTCGACGTACTCCTGGCCCGACATCTCCATCAGCGCGTACATGATCTCGTCGGTGATCGAGCGCTCCACGAAGCGGTCGCCGGCGAGGCCCTCGTAGCGGGAGAAGTCCATCGGCTTGCCGATCTTGATGCGGATCTTGTGCGGGCGCCACATCTTGGAGCCGATCGGGTTGGCCTTGTCGGTGTCGAACATGGCCACCGGGATGACCTTGACCCGCGACTCGAGCACCATCCGGGCGAGGCCGGTCTTGCCCTTGTACAGCCGCCCGTCCGGGGAGCGGGTGCCCTCGGGGTAGATGCCGAGCAGGTGTCCCTCGCGCAGCAGCCGGATGCCCGTGTCGAGCGCGGCCTGCGCGGCGGCGCCGCCGGAGCGGTCGATCGGGATCTGGCCCATGCCGGTGAAGAACCACTTCTTGAACCGGCCCTTGAACCCGGGCTGGGTGAAGTACTCGAGCTTGGCCGGGAAGGTGACCCGCCGCTTGAGCATCAACGGAAGGAAGAACGAGTCGGCGACGGCGAGGTGGTTGCTGGCGAGCAGCGCGCCGCCCGAGGCCGGGACGTTCTCCTCACCCTCGACCTCCGGGCGGAAGAACAGCCGTAGCACTGGTCCGAGGAACACATGCTTCATCCACCAGTACAGCACCGCTACCCACGCCTCCCGTGTTCGGCCGTTTGTCGAGCGTACGAAGGGTGTGGGGCCGGCACAATCCTTCGCCACCCAAAAGTCGGAACATGTAACACCGGCCACCACCGGGGAGATCCCTCCGGTCGCCACGGTACCCAACGAGTAAACAAGGCGGTGGGATCCGGCCATCCACACTCCGGTTCGTGCGACGATGGCCACATCACCTGCTCGTGCCTGAGTGCCTGAAGCAAGGAGGCCCAGGTGGCTGACCGGCCGGAGGACGTCGACGCCGCGTTCGCTGCGATCGTGGCCGACTTGGAACGTGAGGGCGTCGGTTCCCGACTGCCCGATCTCGACGACCCTCCCGACGGCCCACCGCCCTCCTCCGACGACCGGTCCGACCGGCCCGACCAGTCCGGCCAGGCCAGCCAGACCGCCCAGGCCGACCATGCCGAGCCCGAGCCCGCCAAGCCGGCGGGCGGCCCGCCCCCGGCGTCGTGGCGCGGCCACGAGGGCGAGTGGGACTGGTCCTGGGGCACCGACGACGAGCACTACGTCCCGCCGGAGCCGCCGCCGCTGCCCCGGCTGCGCCCGCTGACGATCGTGGCGCTGGTGCTGATCGTGGCGTCGGTGGTGCTGCTGATCGTGCCGGGGGTCATCGGCCTCGACGCGCGGATCGGCACGCCGATCGCCCTCGTGGCCCTCACGTGCGGCGGCGCGATGCTGCTGCTGCGCGTGCGCCACTCCCCCCGCGACCGGGACCCGGGCAGCGGCCGCGACGACGGCGCCCAGATCTAGGACACCCGCCGGGTAACGGCGGCCGCGGGCTCAGCCGCCGTCCGCCGCCAAGGCCGCGGCGCCCACCATCGCCGCGTCGTCGCCGAGCTGGGCGGTGCGGATGCGGGCCAGCGGGCGGTAGCCGGCGCCGGTGATCGTCTTCTTGTAGTGGTCCCGGGCGTCGTCGAGGAACAGCGGGGCCGACTCGGACACGCCGCCGGCGATGACCACGATCTCCGGGTCGTAGATGTCGGCCACGAGCGCCAGGCCCTCGCCCAGCCACGTCGCCAGCTCGGCCATCGCACGCTGGGCGAGTGGGTCGCCGTCGCGGGCCGCGGCGGCCACCTTCCGGCCGGTCACCGCGCGCTTGTCCACCGTCACCTCGCGGGCGAGCACGGTGGACCCGCCCGGGTGCCGGGCCAGCAGCTCCACCGCGGTCGTCGACAGCGCGGTACCGCTGCAGTAGCGCTCCCAGCACCCCGACTTCCCGCACGGGCACGGCCGGCCGCCGGGCACCACCGACAGGTGCCCCAGCTCCGGCGCCACGCCGTACGCCCCGCGGAACACCTTGCCGTCCAGCAACAACCCGCCGCCGATGCCCGTGCCGATCGCGACGAGCAGGGCGACCCCCGCACCGCGGGCCGCGCCGAACCGGTGCTCGGCCAGCACCGCCGCGTTGGCGTCGTGCTCGAGCACCACCGGCAGCCGCAGCCGCTCGGAGATCCGGTCGGCCACCGGCGCCTTGCGCCACGCCAGGTGCGGCGCGAACATCACCGACCGGCGGTCGGTGGTCACGAAACCGGCGACGGCGAGGCCGACCGCGGTCACCCGGTGCCGCGCCGCGAGGGTGCCGACCGCGGACACGATCGCGTCCTCGAGCGCGCCCTCACTCGTGGGCGTCGGCGCGCGGGCGGTGTCGAGCACGTTGCCGTACCGGTCCACCACGCCCGCCCGCACGCTGGTGCCCCCGATGTCCACCCCGATGGTCGTCTTGGCCTTCAATCCCGCGGATCTCCCTTGCGGCGCACCGGAATCCGCTGCACCCGCGGCCGGTCACCGGACCGGGCGGCCGGGGTGAACCCGGGCATGTGCGGCATCCCGGGCTCCCACCGGTCCGCGAGCACCGCGCGCAGCAGCGCCACCAGGTCGGCGACGCGGTCGAGGCTCTGCGCGGCCAGCTCGTTCGGCTCGCCGCGGACCAGCGCGAGCACCGCGCACGCGGGGCAGCGGCAGCCGGCCGTCGGCGAGTCGGCGGAGACCCGGTCCAGCCACGGCCCGGCCCGGTCGGCCACCGCGTCCAGCAGCAGCCGCAGCTCCTCGACCAGCCGGGTACCCGGCGCCGACGCGCTCACGCCTGCTCCTCGAACCGCAGCACCAGCCCGCCGTCCTCGACCGCCGCGTCGGTGACCGCATGCCGGCGCAGCAGCACCGGCAACGCGACCAGCCGGCGCACGCCGTCGACGGTGATCGCGAGGTCGTCGCCGACCCGGGCGAGGTCCAGCTCGCTCGAGTCGGTCAGCGGCAGTGCGACGGTCAGCTCGTAGCCCCCCTCGTCGAGCGTGCGGATGCCCAGCAGCGGCCGGACGTCGTCCCCGCCGAACGGGGCGTCGAGCGGGTCGGCGTCGCCGTACAGCTCGCCGGCCAGCTCCAGCAGCGGGCGGATGCCGACCGGCTCGGCCGGCCGGTGCTCCACCAGGTGCACCCGCAGCGGCGTCGAAGCGTCCAGTTCGGACAGTACCGCGTCCTGCTCGGCCCGGCGGGTGCGCAGCCAGCTCGCCGCCGGCCCGCGCCACGGTATCGATGCCCGGCCCCGCAACCGAGTCCTCGCCCGCGGCACGAGCCGGTTCGCGACGAGGCTGTCGACCCGGATCCCGCGCAGTGCCAACGCGGCCAGCGTCCGGCGGGTCTCGGCGACCACGAGCCGCTCCGGCGTGAGTACCAGCCGGACACTCGTCACCGCCGGGTCGACGAGCAGCCGGCGCAGCGCGCCGAGATGCGCGGCGAGCCCGGCGAGGGCGCCGCCGGACCCGTACAGCCGCTCGACGTAGCCGGCCACCGCCTCGGGCAACGCCAGCAGGCGCAACGTCTCCGCGGTGGGTCCACAGTCGACGACCACGACCTCCCACGGCCCTTCCTTCGCCAGCCGGGCCACCTCGGTGAGCGCGAGCAGCTCGTCCACCCCGGGCAGGACGGTGAGCTCCGCGGCGTCCAGGTCGTCGAGCCCGGCGCCGGCGAGCGCGGTGCGCAGCTGGCGGCGGATGTCCTGCCAGGCCTTGTCGACGAGCCCACGGGCGTCCACATGCGCCGCGTACAGGCAGGTGTCCACTTCGGACGGTTCGCCGGTGAGCGGCCGGCCGAACACGTCGCCGAGCGAGTGCGCCGGGTCGGCGGAGGCGACCAGCACCTTGTGCCCGCCGACCGCGAGCCGGGCAGCCGTCGCCGCGGCGAGGGTGGTCTTGCCGACCCCACCCTTGCCGGTGAACAGCAGAATCCGCGCGCCCGCCATACCGCCCCGGGCCTAGTCGCCCTCGACCCGGCGCTTGAGCTCCTTCAGCGCGATGTCCATGATCATCTTCTCGGCCTTGCGCCGGAAGAGGCCGATCATCGGCACGGCGAGCTGGACCGACAGCGTGTAGGTGACCCGGGTCTTGTCGCCCTCGGGGGTGAGCAGGTACTGCCCCGTCTGCGAGCGCTGCATCTGCCCCTTGACGAGCGTCCAGCTGACCGAGAGCCCGTCGGTGGCCCAGTCGTACGCGAGCGTGTAGACGTCCTTGAACGGCCCCGCGTCGAGGGTGAAGCGGACCTGCTTCGCCTTGCCGTCCGGTCCTTCCTCCAGGACCTCGGTCTTCTTCACCGCGTTGGCCCATTCCGGGTACGCCGGGAAGTCCGCGATCACCGGCATGATGTCCTGGGGCGGCGCGTCGACCACGATCGACTGGGTGGACTCATCGGCCATGCCGGGGAGGCTACCCGGTCACGAGGTCACCAACGCAGCACATAGGGCCGCTGGGTCCGCTGGAAGTGGCCGACGTTGGCGCATTCGGTGTAGGACACCCGCATCCGCGACGCCAGCGGCTGGTGCACATGCCCGAACAGGGCCCAGCGCGGCCGCTGCGTCCTGATCATCTCGAGCAGCGCGGCCGAGCCGAACTCCGCGCGCCGGGACACCACGTCGTAGGTGAGCTCGGGCACGTCCGGCGGGACGTGGCTGCACAGCACGTCGACGTCGTCGAGCCCGGCCAGCGCCGCGGCGATCTCCTCGTCGGTGCGCAGGTACGCGTGGAACACCCCGCCACGGCGGCGCACCGCGCCCGGCGGCAGCAGCGCGCCGCCGACGAAGCCGAACCGCAGCCCGCCGAGCTCGGCCACCTCGCCGTCGAGGATCCGCACGTTGTCCCCGGCGTACTCCGGCCACAGCGCGGGCGCGTCGACGTTGCCGGGCGTGGCGTAGGTCGGCACGGTCATCGCGGCGAACAGGCGCTCGTACTGCTCGCGGATGGCGTCCTCGACCACCGAGCCGGGATCGGCGAGGCTCGTCCACAGTGTCCCGGCGAACGCGGCCAGCTCGCTGTGCTGGCGCTCCCGGCGCAGCTTCGCGAACGTCGCCATCTTGTCCGGGCCGAACACCGAGCCCATGATCCCGCCGGAATGATCATGGTAGTCGACGAAGTCGATCAGGTCGCCGAGCACCACGAGCGCGTCGGCGCCGTCCCCGGCCTTGGCCAGTGCCTCGGCGTTGCCGTGTACGTCTGACACCACGTGAACCCGCACAATCGCAGGTTAGCTGGCCGGCGGCGGGCACCCCGGGCGCCGGCCGTCCTCCAGGACGGTCTTGAGGTCGAGCGCCACGGCCTTCGCGGCCAGCTGACGGCGGGTTTTCTCCCGGCGCAGCCGGCCCGGCCGGGCGACGGCTCCGGGCGGCGGGTCCGCACGCAGGAAGTAGTGCAGCAGGGTGCCGTCCAACACCGGCTCCAGCCAGACCTCCATCGTGCCGACCAGCGCGCCCCGCACGGTCCAGCGCAGCCCCTCGACACCGCGGTCGGCGTAGACCTCCAGCCGCAGGTCGGGCCAGAATCGGCGCCACGCACCGGGATCGGCGAACGCGGCGGCCACCGAACCGGGTGGCACGGCGAGGAACGTCTCGTCGATCACATCCACGGTGGGCACCCGTGCAGCATGTCAGGTGAGGTTCACGCTAGTTTTCCTGGTGTGACCGACGGGGACACCAGCGCGGAAAGCCTGACCGACATGGTCATGGCGAACGCGGAGCGGTTCGGGGGCGTGATCGGGGTACGCCGCCGGACCGACGGCTCCTGGCTGGACGTGACCACCGGCGAGTTCGCCGGGCAGGTCGTCGACGTGGCCAAGGGGCTCATCGCGGCGGGGCTGCGGCCGGGTGACCGGATCGCCCTCCATGCCGGCACGCGCTACGAGTGGACGCTGTTCGACTTCGCCGCCTGGGCGGCCGGCTGCCAGACGGTGCCGATCGACGCCGGCGCCACGGCCGAGGACCTCGAGTGGATCCTGTCCGACTCCGGCGCCTGCGCGATCGTGCTCGAGACCGGTGCGCACCGGGAGGCGCTGCGCCGGATCGTCGACCGGCTGCCCGAGCTCGGCTGGGTCTGGCAGCTCGACGGCGGTGCCGGCGAGGGAGACCTGGACGACGTCGTGCCGGCCGTCGCCGAGCTGACCGAGCTCGGCGAGGAGGTCGACGACGCCACCGCACGCGAGCGCCGGCTCGCGGTCGCCGCCGACGCGGTGGCCACGCTCGTCTACCCGCCCGGCGCCACGCACCCCAAGCGGATCGAGCTCACCCACGGCGAGATGCTCGCCGAGGTCCGCCGCATGATCGCGCGGTTCGCCCCGCTGCTGCGGGCCGGGAACTCGCTGCTGGTCCTGCTGCCGCTGGCCGACCTCGCCGCCCGGCTGCTGTCGCTGGCCTGCGTCTACACCCGCACCACGCTCGGCCACGTCTCCACCGCCGGCAACCTGGTCACCGACCTGGGCATGTTCCGGCCGCGGACCATCGTCGCCGGCACGGACCTCCTGCACGACCTGCACGCCTCCGCGCGCGAGCAGGCCGCCACCGAGGGCCGCTCGACCGTGTTCGACGCGGCCGCGTCGGTGGCCGTGCGCTACGGCGCCCGGACCCGGCCGTCGCTGGTGCTGCGCCTGCAGCACGCGCTCGCCGACACGGTCGTCTACCCGAAGCTGCGGGCGGCGTTCGGCGGCCGGTGCGTCGCCGCGATCACCTCGGGCGAGCCGCTCGACGCCGACCTCGTGCGGTTCTACCGCGGCATCGGGATCGCGGTGCACGAGCTGCCCGCGGGCGAGCCGCCGGCCTGATCGTGCAGCCGATGTGCTCATCCGTGCAGCACCGCTTCCGCTGAGCGGCCGTCCCGTCGGAAGGTGACCTCGTCGCCCACGCACGGGAGAGGACGGGGCCGTGGACAGCAGGGTCATCGCGCGCAAGGCAGCCGGGCAGCTGATCGCGCACCGCAACAAGCTGGCCGGCAAGGCCGAGGACGCCTACCAGGCCCACGCCGCGCTGGACACCGCCGCGAGGACCGTCGCGCGCCACCACGACGACCACAAGGCGGGCGCGGTCACCGCGACCAGCCACTGGGAGGGCCACAACGCCGCCGGCTTCGACCGCCGCGCGCGCCGGATGACCAAGGCCCTGGGCACGACGGCGACCGCGTCGACCAAGGCCGCGGAGATCGTCGGCGCCGCCGCGGCCTCGCTCGACTCGAACCACAAGGCGGTCGCGAACCTCGTCGAGGAGTACACGACCAAGGCGGCCCGGCTGCTGGACGCCGCCCGCGGGGTCACCGGGGCCGGCGCGCAGGGGGCGCTGGTACGGGCCGTCGGGCAGGTCGTCGACCTCGCGCGGGACTACACCAACGAGTCGGTCCGGCACGTGCGCTCGGTGCGGGGGCAGCTGAAGGACGCCGCCGAGGCGCTGGGCAAGCTGGAGAAAACGGTCGAGCACGACGGGTTCGCCGACCCGGCCCGGCGCAAGCGCAGGCACACCGGGTCGACGGCGAGGTCGGCGCCGCCGAAGACCAGGTCCGGCGTCCGCAACAAGATCAAGAAGCTCGCGGAGAGCCAGCTCGGCTACCACGAGGGCCCGGGCAACCAGAACAAGTACGGCCCCACCGGCGCGTGGTGCGCGAACTTCGCGACCTGGGTCTGGCGGAAGTCCGGTGTGGACATCGGGATCCTGCCGTTCACCGGCGACGTCTACCACTGGGGCCAGGACCACGGCCTCGCGTACGGCAAGCACGACCTCCACGCCGCGAGGCCGGGGGACGTGCTGCTGTTCGGGACGGGCCCGCAGAACACGCACACCAGCTCGCACATCGGGATCGTGGAGAGCGTCCACGGCGACAAGGTGACGCTGATCGAGGGCAACTCGTCGGACAAGGTGCAGCGGGTGACGCACACGCTGTCCAGCTCGACGTTCTACGGAGGGGTGCATCCACGATGAGCGAGCTTGCGAGCGAATCGATCGACACAGGGCGACCGCGAGCGGCATCACCGAGCCCGCGAGAGGATGCCGGTCGCGACATCACGGGATCGGCGGGCTCGGGCGGGCTCCGGGTCGAGGTCTACCCGGGCGGCGCGCTCTCGTCGCTGGCGCTGGACCGGCGGGCCATGGCGCAGGGCTCCCGCGCGCTGGCGGCCGGCATCCTGGCCGCGGTCGCCGAGGCCACGGCGGTGGCGAACCAGCGGACGAAGGCCGCGCTGCACGAGGCGCTGGACGGCCTGGGCGAGGACGAGCTGACCCTGCTCGGCCTCAACCAGGAGGCCACCCTGACCGAGCGCGCCGAGGCGACGACACCGGACTCGTGGAGGGCTTGATGGGGTACGAGACCTACACCGTGGACCAGCTGGTCGACGCCACCGCGGCCTTGAACGACCAGGCGGACGGACTGTTCGACACGCTGGGCCGGATCACCGCCACCGCCGCCGGTAGCGGGGTCGGGGTGCGGGTGAACCTCGAGGGCCGGCTGCTCTCGCTGGACCTGTCCCCCGAGGCGATGGCGCTCGAGCCCGACGAGCTGGCCGCCGAGATCTTCCGGCTCACCCAGGAGGCGTCGGCCGCCGCGCTGTCCGACGGGCTCGCCGCCCTGGAGCCGGTGGCGGGCGAGGAGCTGACGGCCGAGCTGTCGGAGATCATCGCCGCCCGGCCGAGTGCCCCGGTGCCGGCTCCCGCCCCCACCGAGCGGGCGCCGGCACCGGTGCGCACGCTCGACCACGCCGACGACTTCTCGGCCGTCGAGTCGTGGGCGCTACCCCGCTGACCGCGCGAACCGAAGCCTCCGTACCGACCAACTGCGTTGCGCATGCTTGCGGCGACGCCCGGTAACAGTGGACCCGCGCTACCGACCACTCCATGATGGGGCCAATCCGGAAGCGAGGGCCAGGATGGTCAACTCCCGATACCTCACGAACGCCGTCGAAGACCACGTGCGGGATGTGTTGTCGGCCAAGTACGAGACCGTGTTCACCAAGGAGGCCCTGCGCTTACAACCGGGCGGGTACCACGAGTTCGACGCCGTGTCCGACAACCGCCGCATCGTGGCGTCGATCAAGACCGCGTCCGGCGGGCGGCACCCCACGGGCAACGTGCTGAACTGCATCGCCGAGCTGTACTTCCTCTCGCTCGTCCGGGCGAGCAAGCGGATCCTCGTCCTCACGTCGGGGGAGTTCCAGGAGCTGTTCGCGCGCACGATGGACGGCAAGGTCGCGCACGGGATCGAGATCTCGTACATCCCGCTGCCCGCCGAGGTCGCCTCCCGGGTCGCGGCGGTCCAGCTGGCGACGAACGAGGAGATCCAGCCGGTGCTGGACGCGGCCGAGCTACGCGCCGTGGGCGGGCACTAGTCCGCCTCCCCGGGATTAACAGTGTGCGTTGGGTCCCGGCGAATAGTGCGGGTATCGAGGTGGATGGTGGCTGGGTGCCGTCACGGTCCCCTGAGGTTCCGGTGGTCGGCGCAGGACTTCACCCGATGATCTACGAGACAGGCCTTACCTCAGAAGGCGCTGCCATCGAGTAGGCGCGCCAGCCGGGCGGCGATGTCCTCCCAGCGCCAGTGGGCGGACACCCAGCGGCGGCCGGCCTCCCCCATCTCGGCGGCCCAGGTGGGGTCGGCGAGCAGGTCGGCCACCTTCTCGGCGATCCGGGTGACGTCGCGGCCGTCGACCACGTTGCCGGTCACGCCGTCCAGCACGGTCTCCGGGGCGCCGCCGGAGCGGCCGGCCACCACCGGCAGCCCGGACGCGGACGCTTCCAGGTAGACGATCCCCAGGCCCTCGACGTCGAGGCCGCGGCCGTGGGTGCGGCAGGGCATCGCGAAGACGTCGCCGGCGACGTAGTGCGCCGGCAGCTCCTCCCACGGCACCCGGCCGGTCATGATCACGTGGTCGCCGACGCCGAGCTGGTCGGCCATCGCGCGCAGGCGGTCCTGGTACGGACCGCCGCCGACGAGGAGCAGCGCCGCCTCCGGGACCCGCTTGCGGATCTGCGGCAGCGCCTTAATCAGCATGTCCTGGCCCTTGCGTGGCCAGAGGCGGGACACGCACACCGCGGTGGGCCGGTCGCCGAGGCCGTAGCGGGCCCGGATCTCCTTGCGCGCGGCGAAGTTCGGGGCGAACTGCTCGGTGTCCACGCCCGAGGGTAGGTACTCCAGCGCGGCCATCGGGCCGAACGCCGAGGCGAACCGGGAGCGGGTGTACTTGCTGACGAACGTCACGACGTCGGTGGTGGTGCCGATGCGGCGCAGTGCCTGCCGGGTGCCCGGGAGCATCGACCAGCCGACCTCGTGCCCGTGCGTGCTGGCGATGACCCGGCGCGCGCCGGCGGCCCGCAGCCGCGGCGCGAGCAGGGCGAGCGGCGCGGCGGCGCCGAACCAGACCGTGTCGCAGCTCTCGGCCCGCATGATCTCGCGGGCGCGCCGGGCGACGTCGGGGGTCGGCAGCATCAGGCCGGTCTTGTGCCGGATCACCGGGAAGGGCTGCTCGGCGTCGAACTCGGGGTGGGAGCCGGTCTGGTGGTTCCACGACGGCGCGTAGACGACGAGGTCCTGGTCGGGCAGCCGGGTCGCGAGCGCGTGCAGGTAGGACTGGATCCCACCGGGTCGGGGCGGGAAGTCGTTGGTCACGACCAAGGTCCGAGGCACCGGCAAACCCTACTTGAGCGCGTCCCGCAGGTAGTCCTGCCAACCCCCCACGAGCCTCGCGCGGTCGACCCCCAGAACCTCCCGCAGCAGGTCATCGGTCCTGCTCGCGGACGCCGGACCCACCGCGGCGAGCCTGCGGTACAGCGTGATGAGCGTCTCCTCGCCGTACCGGTCGGCGATGTAGCGGGCCAGCGACCAGCTCTGCTGGTAGGCCTGGTCGAGGTCGGCCCCGCTCGAGCGGAACCACCGGTCCTCGGGCAGCGACGTGGGCGGCCCGTCGTCGCGGACGCGCTTGGCGAGGTCGGGGGCGCCTTCCTCGAGGGTGACGCCGCTGTCCCGGTAGCCCACGTAGTCCGCGAAGCCCTCGAGCAGCCACGTTGGTGAGCCGTCCACGGTGTCGGCACGGGCGGCGAGGTGGGTGATCTCGTGGCGCAGCACCACCCGCAGCGAGGGGATCGACAGCGCGCGCACGCCGCTGGGGCTCAGCACGACCCGCTGGCCGGCCACCGTGCGGGTGGCGTTGTCCACCCGGTCCGCGACGGCCACCGCGACCACCGACTCGACCGGGAAGTCCGGCCCGACCAGCGCCCGCATCTCACCGAGCGAGTCCGGCAGCATCAGCACCACCCGCTGCGACCACCTCGTCGGCCAGATCTGGCTGACCGCGCGGACCGACGGGTCCAGCTCGCGGACCAGCCGCGCGACCATCTGGTCGTTGCCCGGGTGGCTCAGCACGATGCCGTGCTGGGTGCTGGTGACCTGGCACGGCCCGAAGTCCCACGGCCCGCGCCAGGTGCGCCGGCCGAGCTGGTCGAGGGCGTTGTCGGAGCGCAGGTACCAGGTGCCGTCGTGGCGGGCGAACAGGTAGCCCATGGCCCGGTTGGTCGGCGTGACGTCGCCGCCGCCCAGGGCGTAGCGCAGGTCGACCGCGGGTGCCCACAGGTCGGCGGCGGCGCTTCGGCCGGTGACCTCGGCGGGCAGCTCGGTGACGTCGAGCGTGTCGTCCGGGTGGAGCTGGTAGGACCACTCGGCCAGCGGCACGGTGGCGAGGTTGGTGAACAGCCGCTGCTGGCTGGCGCGGAACGGCTCGTCCGCCGTGGGGTCGACGGTGGTGAGGAAGGCCCGCACGTCATGGTCGCGGACGGCCTTGGCGCGGCGCGCCAGCAGGTCGCCGACGGCCTCCACGCGGGTGGCGTCGGCCTGGTCGGCCGGCCGCGCCGGGGTGGCCGCGCCCAGCGGCTGGCCGGGACCGGGGGCGGCGGGGAAGACATCCTGGCCGGGGACGGCCACCAGGGCGAGACCACCGAGGATGGTCGCGGCCGCCGCCGCGCCCAACCACGTCCGCAGGCTCGCCCGGTCGGTCACAGCTGAATGCTAAGGCCACAGACGTCTCGGGACCGGTGCGCGCCGCACCGGTCCCGAGACTTTTCGATCTTGTGCCGATCTTGTGAGGTCAGCCGGCGATGCGGCGGGCCCCCAGGTAGTCACCGCCACCGCCGTCGGGCGCGGCACCGGTCTTGACCGGCGTGCCCGAGGTGGACGCGTGCACCAGCATGCCGTCACCGATGTACATGGCGACGTGGTGGATGGAGCCCGGGCTGCTGCCGTAGAACAGCAGGTCGCCGACCTGCCACTGGCCGTACGACACGGACTTGCCGTAGCCGTACTGCGCGCGGCTGGAGTGCGGCAGGTTGATGCCCACCGCGTTGTAGGCGTACATCGTGAGACCCGAGCAGTCGAACGTGTTGGGGCCGTCGGCGCCGTACACGTACCACTTGCCGCGCTGCTGCATGGCGACCTCGGCGGCGCGGCCGCCGGCACCGGGCGGGCCTAGGAAGACGCTGTTGTCCACCGGACCGGCCAGCTGCTGCTGCTGGGCGCCGCTCAGCTCGTTGTACGCGGCCTGGACCTTGTCCTTGCGGGCGTCCAGGTCCCTCTTGGTCTTGGCGATCTTGTCCGTGAGCGCCCGGGCGGCGTTGGTCGCGTCCTGCGCGCTCTTCTGCGCAGCGGCGGACTTGGCCTGCGCGTCGGCGGCCAGGTTGACCGCCCCCGTCAGCTTGGACAGCGCTTGCTCGTTGTCCGACGCCAGCACACCCAGGGCCGCGGCCCGCTCCAGGAAGTTCTCGGCGGAGGACCCCGTGAGCAGGGCGGAGAGCTTGTTGAACCGGGCACCCTGGAACGAGGCGCTGGTCAGGACGTCGACCTTGCCGCGGAACGCCTCTTCATCCGCCGCTGCCTGAGCCATGGCCGCCTTCGCGTTGGCGAGGTCGGCGCTGGCCTTGGTGAGCTGCGCGTTCTTCTTGTCCAGGTCGGTCTTGGCGGCGAGCCAGTCCTCGGTGACCTTCTCGGCCTGCTTCGTCAGCTCTCGGTACTGGTCGAGGGCCTCCGACGCGGTGCTCGGTGGGGGCTGCTGGTGGGCGGGAGGAAGCGCGAGCGCCGGCGAGGGGGAGACACTCACCACCACGATGGCGGCGGTGACGCTGACTGCTGCCCGGAATGCGCGCTTCATTCGATGCGACGCCACGTTAGCGCGGGTCTCCTTCTGTCCTTCGGGACCGCCGACGAGGCAAAAAGCACGACTTCAGACCGCGCTCAGCCGCAACAACGGCTGTGCGATCAGTGCTCTCGCCCCACCGTGGGGGAATCCGGTCCAGCCTCCCCGACAAAGGCTGATTCGGCGGCGATCTCGCGTAGCGGCCCCGGGGTGGGCCGCTGTCGGCCGCGAGATCTCGGACAGGTTACGAAAAGTGAGTCCACGCGTCTACTGGGGCTGGCGAAAAAAGTGGTTCAGACCCTTGGAAACACCAATGGAGCAGTCCTAACTTCACAGTGTGACCGCGACAACATCGCAGTTCACCCGGTCCGTGGACGGCACCCGCGTCCGTTCGGCGACGCAAGACGACCGTTCGGCGACGGAGTTCGACTGCCGCGCGTGTTCGCCTGGTTACAGCACCAAACAGGGACTGTCACGCCCACTCAGGGTGCCTGCTGGCTAGCTCCGCGCTGTGCCCCATGGTTCGCTTCGCTCCTGCGCTACTCGCCGTCTTCCCTCCTCCCGTGCTCGGCGCTGACGCGCCTGCGCGCGCTCGTCAGTCCAGACGGCGAACGCTCCGTCGCTCCCGCTCACGCGTCCAGACGGCGAACGCTCCGTCACTCCCGCTCACTGTGCTGAATGGTTCGCTCCGCTCACGCCGACTTGTCGATGGGTTCGAGGCGTAGTCGCGGGACTATGCCCGCCCTCCCCAGTGCGTCGATGGCACGTTGCTCGGAGGCGTCCAGCTCCACGTGCGGCGGAGCGCCCAGCAGCACGCTGACCACGCAGTCGCCACAGGCGAGCCCACGCACCACACAGCTGTCGCAGTCGATGATCATTCCCTGCTCCTTGCGGTTCGAGTTCCTCATGTCCCGAACGGTAGAGAGGGGGTCCGACAATTTCTGGAGCTCAACCGGTGAACTCCCAGTGCCAGGGCTCCTCGCGGCCCTGCCCCGGGCGCGCCCACGGCGGGTTCGACCAGCCGAAGGCCGGCGCGTTCGCGGCCAGCCACGCGTACTCCGCGCTGCCGAAGGACTGGGCGCCGCCGCACA
>NZ_DASWSJ010000247.1:0-10812 GCF_036402745.1 Actinophytocola sp.
CGCCAAGACGCATGGCGCCGTGGAGATCATCTCGACCGAGGCCGCGTCGCTCGGCGGGCGGCTGCGCTGCCTGGTGCTGTGCGATCACGAACGCGCCGGCGCCACCCTGCCCGCGCGGCTGCGCGACGTGCTCGACGCCGAGGCCGGGTCGGCCTGGCTCATGCTCGAGAACCTCGTCGCCGATCCGCGTACCAGCCCGTTGAACCCGGTGCTCGTCACCGGCCGTACGGTGGCCGCGGCCGAGGAGACCGCGCGCGGCCTGACCGAGGCCGTCGCTTCCGCGCACCCCGCTCTCACCGTCGAACCGGCTGGCCGCGGGATCGCGCGGATCACCGGGCCCTGGACGTCACGGAGCTGGGTCGCGGCGGTGACCTCGTACTTCGAGGAGGGCCGGTGCCAGGTGCTGGTCGGCACCCGCGCGCTCCTCGGCGAGGGCTGGGACGCGCGCGGCGTGAACGCGCTGATCGACCTCACCACCTCGACCACGCCCACGTCGGTCGTGCAGACCCGCGGGCGCGCCGTGCGGCTCGACCCGGCGTGGCCGGAGAAGGCGGCCAACACCTGGACGGTGGTGTGCGTCACGGACCGGCATCCGAAGGGCGCGGCCGACTGGAACCGCTTCGTGCGCAAGCACGACGGCTACCTCGTCGCCACCCCCGACGGCGAGATCGTGTCCGGGGTGGCGCATGTCGACGCGGCGTTCTCCCCGTACGCGCCGCCCGCCGTGGAGGCCCTCGACGCGATCAACGCCTCGATGCTGGCACGCGCCGAGGATCGTGCGGCGACCCGGGCGGCGTGGCGGCTCGGCACGCCGTTCCGCGACGAGCTCGTGCACACACTGCGGATCAGGCCCGCCCGTACGGAGCGGGCACCGGTCCCGGACGCCGGCGTGCCGCCGACACCGCCGCCGGCAGTGCCGGCGGAGAGCTGCGCGACTCCCACGCCGAGCTGGTGGTCGGGCGGCCCGGCCGACCCGGTGGAGACGTTCTGGGTGGCCAGTGTCAGTATCCTGCTGCTCTGCGGATTCACCGGCTTCGGCCTGGCCGGGGCCGGGCGGTGGCCCTCCGCCGTGCCGGAGCTGGCCGGCGCGGTGATCGCTCTCCTCGGCGTGATCGGCGTCGGCTGGGGCGTCACCGTCCGCCTTCCGCAGAGCCGCGCCGCGCGGATCCTCGACACCGTCGCGCCCGAGCCGTCGGTGACGAGGTTCGCCTACGCGGTGGCCGACGCCCTCGCCGCCTGCGGGCTGTCGCGCCGCGGCGCGGAGGGAGTGCGGGTGCGCACCGAACCGGACGGTGGTTACCGCTTCTCCCTCACCGACGTCGACACGGCCGCCTCCGAGCGGTTCGCCCTCGCCCTCGACGAGGTGCTGTCTCCGGTGACCACGCCGCGCTACCTGGTCCCCCGCTATGTCGTACGACCGGAAACCGGCACGGGGGCGCGTCACACGCGGGCGCGCGCGTGGCTGCGCGGGGAGGCACGGGCGGACGGCGTCGTGTATCACGCCGTCCCCACGGTGTTCGGGCAGAACCGGCAGCGGACCACCGCCTTCGTCACGGCGTGGAACCGGTGGGTCTCCGGCGGATCGGCCGTCTACGCGGGCAGCGCCGAGGGCGCGGGCGTGATGGCCACGCACCGCGGCGCGGATCCCTTCGCCGCGACCACGGTCCTGCGGGTCGCCTGGGACTAGCTCGCGGAGACCTTGACCGATGGCACGACTCGCGGTTACGCTGCGCGCAAATTACCGGAAACCTTCTTAATAGTTTCCGGCATCACGTCCTCGCGTCCCGCGGTCCGCGTCCCCGCGCGGGCCACCGTGGCCCCCCGCACGAGAGGCGAACACGATGTCCGTACGACTCCGGAAGCACCGGCCCCCCACCTCCGCGATCCTCGCCACCGTCCTCATCACGCTGGGCTGGACGGTGGCCGTGACGGCAGGGGGCGCCTCCGCGGCAGCACCCTCGGTCAACGCCGGCCCAGGAGTTCGTCCCGCGGCGGCCGTCGCCGCGGCCACGTTCACCGACGACTTCAACGGGCCCGCGGGCAGCGGGGTCGACGGCGGCAAGTGGCAGCACGAGACCGGCGACAACGTCAACAACCACGAGCGGCAGTGGTACACCGCGGGAACCGGCAACGCCGCGATGGACGGCCAAGGCAATCTCGTCATCACGGCGAAGCGGGAGAACCCGGGCGGCTACACGTGCTGGTACGGGTACTGCCAGTACACCTCGGCGAGGCTGTCCACCGCGGGCCGGTTCACGCAGGCCTACGGGCACTTCGAGGCCCGGATGAAGCTGCCCCGCGGGCAGGGCATGTGGCCCGCGTTCTGGATGCTCGGCAACAACATCGGCAGCGTGGGCTGGCCGGCCAGCGGCGAGATCGACATCATGGAGAACGTCGGCTTCGAGCCGCGCACCGTGCACGGGACCCTGCACGGCCCGGGCTACTCCGGGTCGGGCGGCATCGGCGCCGGCTACACGCTGCCGGGCGGGCAGGCGTTCGCCGACGGCTTCCACACGTTCGCGATCGACTGGGCGCCGAACTCGATCACCTGGTCGGTCGACGGGAACGCCTACCAGACAAGGACCCCGGGCGATCTCGGCGGCAACCAGTGGGTGTTCGACCACCCGTTCTTCCTCATCCTCAACCTCGCGGTCGGCGGATACTGGCCGGGCGACCCGGACGGCGCCACGCCGTTCCCGAACACGCTGACCGTCGACTACGTGCGGGTCACCGCCTGAGGACCTGCTTGACGCCTCGACAGCCATGCCCTTACGGTTCCGTCAGTTAGACAGTCTGCCTAACTGACGGAGCCGCATGGACCAGCTCGCCGGATCCTCGCGGCTGCTCCGCGAGATCAACGAGACCGCGGCGCTGCGCCACCTGCTCGAGCGCGGCCCGCTCACCCGGGGCGACCTGCGCGAGCTGACCGGTCTGGCCAAGCCGACCATCTCCGACGTCATGCGGCGGCTGGAGGACGCGGGCCTCGCCAAGGTCGTCGGGCGCACCAGCGGCGGCCCCGGGCCGAACGCGGACATCTATGCCGTCAACCCGGACGCCGCCTACGCCGCCGCGGTCTCGCTGCGGGCGTCCTCGCTGGCCACCGCCGTCTGCGACCTCACCGGTGAGGTCCGCGCCCGCACGGAGACGACGGTCGACTTCGGCGCGACGGACCCGGTCCGGGCCGTCCGCGACGCCGTCGCGGCCACCTGCAAGCAGGCCCGCATCCCGTTGCGCCGCATCGACCACGTGCAGCTCGCGGTCCCCGGCTCGGTGCACGAGCGGGCCGGGGTCATCCGCTTCGTCGACGTGCCCGGCTGGTCGCGGCCGGGCCTCATCGACGAGATCCGCGCGAAGCTGCGCACCGAGGTGAGCGTCGACAACGACGTGAACCTCGCCGCTGTCGCCGAGCGCTCCCGCGGCATCGCCGGCGACGCGGAGAGCTTCGCCCTGCTGTGGCTCGGCGAGGACGGCCTCGGCCTCGCCATCGACCTCGGCGGCACGCTCCTGCGCGGGGCCCGCGGCGGCGCGGGCGAGGTCGGCTACATGCCGGTCGGGCTGCCCGAGCCCGCGGCCGGCGGCCCGGCGACCGTGCACGACTTCCACGACCTCGTCAGCGGGACCGCGATCCGCGACCTCGCCCGCAGGCACGGCCTCGACAAGGACACCGGGCACGCCGCGGTCGCTGAAGCCAAGGAGCACCAAGGGTTCCTCGACGAGCTGGCGGTGCGCATCGCCGTCGGGCTCGCCGCGGTGGTCGCCGTGCTCGACCCGCCGCTCGTGGTGCTGGCCGGCGAGGTCGGCCAGGCCGGCGGCACCGCCCTGGAGGACGCGGTCGGCGCGGCGCTGCGCGACCTCTCCGTGCTGGAGACGGCCGTCGCCGCGACCGGCCTGACCGAGGACGCCGTGCTGCTCGGCAGCCTCGACACCACGCTCAGCGCGGTCCGCGACGCCCTGCTGGGCCGCCGCCTCTGACCCGAACACGGGAGGCACGCGAAGGCCGTCGGCACCAATGAGTTCTGGCACTTCTTCACCGACCGCGAGGCCACGGCCATCGAGGACGCGGTTCGAGGACGCGCACCGGACATCCACGTGAAGGTGACCGCCGACCCGGGGCGGCCGTGCGTGGGCTGGGCCTCGGCGACCCGACGGTCGTCCTCGGGCGGCAGCGTGCTGCGGGCCCGGGATCCCTTGCTGCTGGGCCTGGCCGCGCTCGGTGCGCCGGCGGACGCCGAACGGCAACTGCGAACTGGTCTAGACCCTTGACAGCGAATAGGAAGACTGCCTGACTAACAAGGAACCGACGATCCCCAACGGGAGGAGATCGCCATGTCCCGCCGTCCAGTTCTCCTTGCGATCCTGGCCGTGCTGGTACCGCTCGGGCTCGTGGGCCCGGCCACCGCGGCTCCCACGCCGGCCGCCGCCGTCACGCCGTCGCAGGCCAACGGTCAGCTGCGGGTGTGCGGCGTGAAGCTCTGCAACAGCAGGCGTGCCGCGGTGCAGCTGCGCGGGATGAGCACGCACGGGCTGCAGTGGTACTCCCAGTGCGTGAACGACGCCTCGCTGGACGCGCTGGCCGGCGACTGGGGCGCGGACATCATGCGGATCTCCATGTATGTCCAGGAAGGCGGGTACGAGACCGACCCGGCCGGCTACACCGACCGGGTCAGCTCGATCATCGACAAGGTCACCGCGCGTGGCATGTACGCGATCGTGGACTGGCACATGCTCGACCCGGGCGACCCGTACTACAACCTGTCCCGGGCGAAGACGTTCTTCACCGAGATCGCCCGGCGGCACAACGCGAACACCAACCTGCTGTACGAGATCGCGAACGAGCCGAGCGGCGTGTCGTGGTCGCGGATCAAGAGCTACGCCGAGGAGCTGATCCCGGTGATCCGCGCGGTCGACCCGGAGACGCCGATCCTGGTGGGCACCCGGGCGTGGTCGTCGCTGGGCGTGTCGGACGGCGCGAACGAGTCCGAGGTGGTGAACAACCCGGTGAACGCGGCGAACATCATGTACACGTTCCACTTCTACGCGGCCTCGCACCGCGACGAGTACCTGAACGCGCTGTCCCGCGCGGCCGACCGGATCCCGATGTTCGTGACGGAGTTCGGCACCCAGGAGTACACCGGCGACGGGCCGAACGACTTCGCGATGGCCCAGCGGTACCTGGACCTGTTGGCCCGCAAGCAGATCAGCTGGACGAACTGGAACTACTCGGACGACCTCCGGACGGGCGCGGTGTTCGAGGAGGGCACCTGCCCGAACGGCCCGTTCACGACCCCGGCCCGCCTCAAGCCGTCCGGCGAGTGGGTCCGCGACCACATCCGCTGACGCGCGCCTAGCACACCGCACCGACATTCCTGGCCCGCCGAGCCTTCTCGGCGGGCCAGTTGTCCACAGGCCACCCAGTTGTCCACAAGTGGATCAACGCACGCCCGGACCGCCTTGCGCGGCAATAGTTTGGACGCATGCGACTTCGCCTCACTCCCTCGACAGCTCCCGCTCGAACGCACCGAGCGTGTCCACGAACAGCCGGCGCTCCCGCGGGGTCAGCGGCTCCATCGCCACCCGCCACGCCCGGTCCGACGCGGCCAGCCAGTTCTCGACCGCCGCGGCCCGGTCCGGCGCGATGCTCACGATCGTGCGCCGCCGGTCGGTCTCGTCCTCACGGCGCTCCAGCATTCCCTTGCGGCTCAGCTCGCCCACCATCAGGCTCACCGTCGCCGGCGCCACCTCAAGGCGCTTGGCCAACTCGTTCACCGGCATCGGCCCGTCGAACTGGAGGTAGGCGAACAGCGACAGATGGCGCGGCGCCAGTGCGAACGACGCCAGCTCCGGCGGGATCGGCGACCGCTTCACCCGGCCCACGACCCTGGGCAGGAGCAGCAGCAGGGTCCGGACGGCCTCCTTGAGATCCAAGTCATCGGTTGACATAGCTCTGTCCTCAGAATAGTTTTGCTTGCAAAGCAAAGTTACTTTCTGAGGGCAGGATACTGGTGAACCGTTGGCTGCTCGTGGTGGCGGCAAGCCTCGCGACCTTCGTCACCCAGCTCGACGCGACGATCGTCAACGTGGCGCTGCCCAGGATCGAGTCCTCGCTCGGCACGTCCACGTCGCTGGTCCAGTGGGTCGTGCTCGGCTACCTGGCGCCGATCATCGGCCTCGGGCTGTGCGCGGGGCGGTGGGTGGACGTCGTCGACCCACGCCGGGCGCTGCGGCTGGCGTGCGCCGGGTTCGCGCTGGCCACGGTCGGGTGCGGGCTCGCGCCGGGCATCGGCTGGCTCGTCGCCGCGCGGGTCGCGCAGGGCACGTTCGCGGTGGTGTTGCTGGCCATCGCGCCGGTGCTCGCCACCGTGTCGGTCCAGCCGTCGGCGCGCGGGCGGGCGTTCGGGGTGCTGATGCTGTTCGGCACGACGGGCGGCATGACCGGGCCGGTGGTCGGCGGGTGGATCGTCGAGTCGTTCGGCTGGCCGTGGATCTTCTACCTGTCCGTCCCTTTCGTACTCGCGGTGGCGGCGCTCGCCGCACGGGAGCTGCCGCTCGGCGATCGACTCGTTCTGCCGCGCCGAAGGTGGCTGGTCGAGGCGGCTACGTTCGGCAGCGGCACCGTGGCCGTCCTGTTCGGACTGTCGCTGGCTGGTTCCGCGGGTCCGATGTGGACGCTGGTGGCCCTGCTCGCGGTGCCGCTGCTGGCGGTGTGGTTCCGCGGGCCGGACGCCGGGCCGGTGCGTGCGCTGTTGCGTACCGCCGGGGTCCTGGGTCCGCACGTCGCGCTGGCGCTCACCTACGCGGGGCTGTTCGTGCTCACGTTCGTGCTGCCGTTCTTCCTGCAGGACGGGCTGGGCACGGCGCCGAGCACGGCCGGGCTGGTACTGCTGGCCTTCCCGGTGTCGGCGCTGGTCACGAGCTACGGCGCAGGCCTGGTGGCGGACCGGGTCGGCCACCGGCGGGTCGCGGTCGCCGGCGCCGGGGTGATCGTGGTGGGCCTGGTGCTGCTGCTCCTCGCGGACGGCGGCCCGGGCGACCTCGTCTGGCGGCTGGCGTTCGTCGGCGCGGGGTTCGGGTTGTTCAACGGGCAGCTGCAGGTGTTCCTGATGGGCAACGCGCCACGCGAGCGGCTGGGGCTCACCGCGGCGACGTCGAACCTGGTGCGCCAGCTGGGGGTGGCGTTCGGCTCGGCGACCGGGGCGGCGCTGTGGGCGGCGTCGGGCTCGGGCGCGCTGCGCCGGGGAGTTGGGCTGGGGGTGGTGCTGCTGGTGCTGGTGTGCGTGACGCTGCTGCGCACCGGCCGCCCCGCCACGAAGGACATGCCGGCCGAGGTGGCCGGCGGAGCGAAGGAGAGCGCATGAGCGACTGGAACACGGCGATCATCGAGGAGTTCCGGGCAGCCGGGGGCAAGGTGGGTGGACCGTTCGCCGGCTCCGACCTGCTGCTGCTCACCACGACGGGCGCGCGGACCGGCCGGGAGTCGGTGTCACCGCTGGGCTACCTCGCCGACGGCGATCGCCTGGTGGTCACGGCGTCCAACGCGGGCGCGCCGCACAACCCCGCGTGGTACCACAACGTGCTGGCCAACCCGGACGTCACCGTGGAGGTGGGCACCCGGCGCTTCCACGCGAAGGCGACGGTACCCACCCAGCCCGAGCGCGACCGCCTGTTCGCCCAGGTCGTCGAGGCCATGCCCGGCTACGGCGACTACCAGGCCAACACGACCCGGACAATCCCGGTGGTGATCCTGGCCCCTGTGCGGTGACCGGCCGCGTTCGGCGCGAGCCGAACGTGACACCCGGCTTGGTGTCGCTGCCGCGGCCGTGGACTCGCCGGCCGCCGCTGTGGCGGAGTCGCCCGAGTTCTCCACACCCACGTGGATCGACTCGCCCTGGTGTGGTGCGTTCGTAGCGGCGAACCACCTGACCTGTGAGGCGGTCCAGCCAGGCCAGGCAGGCATCCGATGGCGGGCCAGGATCCGGTGCACGGTCGACGGGCGTATCCGGAGGACACCTGCGACCGGCTCGGCCGAGGCGCCGATCAACCCCCGACAACGTCCATGGTCACCGGCTAGGCGTTCTTGGGCTCCAGCACGAAGACAGGGATCTGGCGGTCGGTCCTGCGCTGGTAGTCGGCGTAGTCCGGGTATGCCTGGACGGCGATGTCCCACCACTTGGCCTTCTCGCCGCCGGTGACCTCGCGCGCGACCATTTCCTGCTTGACCGGACCGTCCTGCAGCTCGACCTGCGGGTTGGCGACCACGTTGTGGTACCAGACCGGGTGCTTCGGCGCGCCACCCAGCGAGGCGACGACGGCGTAGTTGCCGCCGTTCTCCACGCGCATGAGCGGTGTCTTGCGGATCTTGCCGCTCTTGGCGCCGACGGTGGTGAGGATGACTACCGGCATGCCGCGCAGCGTGGTGCCCGCGGTGCCGCCGGAGCTCTCGTACTCCTCCACCTGCGTGCGGGCTCGCTCGGAGGCGCTCGGCTCGTATTCTCCTTGTAGTGGCATGTCTCCAGTGAACACCAACCCGGCGCGGCAGGCAGGCCGTGGCGCGGGTAGGAATGGCCACATGACACAGCAGCAGTGGGACGCGGTCGACGGCTACATCACCGACCTGCTGGTCGGCGACGACCCGGCCCTCGAGGCCGCGCTCGCCGCGAGCGACGCCGCGGGGCTGCCGCGGATCGCGGTCGCGCCCAACCAGGGCAAGATGCTGAACCTGCTGGCCAGGATGCAGGGCGCCCGATCGATCCTCGAGATCGGCACGCTCGGCGGGTACAGCACCATCTGGCTCGCCCGGGCGCTGCCCGAGGACGGGCGCCTGGTCACGCTCGAGTACGAGGAGAAGCACGCGCTCGTGGCCAGGGAGAACATCGCCCGCGCGGGCCTGGCCGGCAAGGTCGACGTGCGCATCGGCCCGGCGCTGGACACCCTCGCGGTGCTCGACCACCAGGGCGCGGGCCCGTTCGACCTGGTCTTCGTCGACGCGGACAAGCCCAACAACCCCGGCTACCTCACCTGGGCGCTCAAGCTCACCCGGCCGGGCAGCGTGATCATCGTGGACAACGTGATCCGCGACGGCCGGGTCGCCGACGCCACCAACACCGACCCGTCGGTCGTGGGCACCCGCAAACTGGCCGAGATGATGGCCACCGACCCACGCCTGGCCGCGACCATGGTGCAGACCGTCGGCAGCAAGGGCTACGACGGCTTCGCGCTAGCCCTCGTCACCAGCTGAACCACCGGCCCGGACGAGCCGGGGCCGCCGAGAGCAGGCGGACCGGGCGAGAAAGTGAGCCGCCCGGACCGAGCGAGCCAGCGAGGCCAGGCGAGGTGGACGCCCAGGCGACCCGGCGAAACAGGTGCGCCCGAGCGCTGCCGACGACCCGCGCGGGCCGCGCGGGCCGCCGGGACCGGACCGGCCGAGGCGAAGCACGACCGCCGGGACCGGACGAGGCGCACGGCCCAAGCGGGCCGGACACCACAGCCGGACCGAGCGCGACGAACGAGCCGTGCACGGCCGCCGGGACCGGACGGGCCCGACGGGACCAGGCGAGCCGACGGGACCGAGCGAGCCGATCGAGGCAGATGGGTTGGGCGGGCCGAGATTGGCAGCCGACCCGGCCGGGCTGGGCGGCCGGGCCGAGGCAACCGGGCGGTACGAGGCAGCCGGCCCGGCGAAGCGGGCAGGCCCGGCAAAGCAGCCGGGTCCAGCAAAACAGCCGGGTCCAGCAAAGCGGGCAGGCCCGGTGAAGCAGCCGGGTCCGGCAAAACAGCCGGGTCCAGCAAAGCGGGCAGGCCCGGTGAAGCAGCCGGGTCCGGCAAAACAGCCGGGCCTAGCAAAACAGGCAGGCCCAGCGAAGCAGCCGGGTCCAGCGAAGCGGGCAGGCTTCGCGAAGCAGGCTGGTCCAGCAAAGCGGGCAGGCCCGGCGAGGCAGCCGGGTCCGGCAAAACAGCTGGCCTAGCAAAACAGGCAGGCCCAGCGAAGCAGCCGGGTCCAGCGAAGCGAGCGGGCTTCGCGAAGCAACCTGGTCCGGTGAAGCGGGCAGGCTTCGCGAAGCAACCTGGTCCGGTGAAGCGGACGGGCCCGGTGAAGCGGGCGTGGTGCCTGGCGTTGCGGGCGGCCGGGGCTCCACGGTCGGTGGGCCGGGGGTTGGCGAAGAGGCCGCGGAACTGTTGCAGCATCGCGAAGGCCGGTACTGGCGAGCGGGCGAGGCACGACTCGCACGGCATGCCGACCGGGGCGGTCAGCACCTCCCCCGACCCGGGCGCGATGCGCAGTCCGCAGTAAGCGGTGAGGAACCGCGGCATCGCGGCGGCGTCCGGGAGCGGCACTAGATGGCACGTTCGCCGGCTTTCGCCGATCACTGACCCGTCCGGCTGCCGGGGTTTCAGTCGAACCAGGATCAATGCCCGGGTCATGACGGAACATTAGGACCGGACCGTCCCGGAGGGACAGTTAATTTCTCCACATTTCTTGACGTAACGGAAACCGTTGCCTGGCCGATATTTTAGTCGTCATTCTGGGCCGATTCCGGGGCGAGATCCTCGATCACCCGGTTGATGACTGCGCGTGCCTGCCGGCCGTAACAGGCTGCCGTCGCCATGGCGTCGAAGATGGCGCGGTAAAGCTCGATCTCCTGTGGTTGAGCCAAGTTCAGCTCGGCGGAAAAGGTCTCGACCATCACGCGCTCGTCGTCGAGCAGCCAGAATCCGTGTGTCGGGGCCACGGCGTACGCGGTGTCGAAACCGATGATGCCGAACTTCACATTGGGCAGGCCGGACAACGCGATCAACCGATCGAGCTGCCCGAGC
>NZ_DASWSJ010000248.1:0-19735 GCF_036402745.1 Actinophytocola sp.
CACCGAGATGGTCGACCGCGCCGTCGCCCACGGGGACGAGCACGTCATCAAGTTCACCGACACGGCCACCGAGTCCTACGCGCGCACCGGCGACCCGGACACCCTGGCCGCCAGCCGGCGCGCCGGCGACCTGATCGGCCGCTGAGGGGCCCGTCAGTGCCGGCGGTGCCGCCGCGGCGGCTCGCCGGCGTCCACGCTCTCGTGCAGCGTGGCGAGCACCTCGTTCTCCCTGAGCACCATCGGGTCCGTGCGCAGGTCCCGCCACAGCGACCAGCAGAGCCCGATCATCACCAGGGCGAACGGCGCCGCCACGATGATCGTGAGGTTCTGCAGGCCGCTCAACGCGTCCCCGCCACCACCGCCCGCCAGCAGCATCACGATGGCCACGCCACCCATCAGCACGCCCCAGAAGATCACCACGTTGCGCTTCGGGTGCACCGAGCCGCCCTGGGACAGCGTGCCCATCACGATCGACGCCGCGTCCGCGCCGGACACGAAGAAGATCGACACGAGGATGATCACCAGCACCGCGGCCACCGTGGACAGCGGCAGGTGCTCCAGGAACGCGAAGGTCATCGCCTGGGAGTTGCCGTCGGGGTTGTACACCCAGGTCGACGGGTTGTAGACGTCGGCGAGCGTGCCGTTCGCGTTGTGCTCGGCGAGCTGCTGCGGCGTCAGGTGCTGCGCCGCGAGCGCCTCGCGCTGCTGCTGGATCGCCGCGCCGCCGAAGATCGCGAACCAGAACAGGCTCACGACGCTCGGCACCAGGATCACCCCGGCCACGAACTGCCGGATCGACCGGCCGCGGCTGATCCGCGCGATGAACATGCCGACGAACGGCGTCCAGGAGATCCACCACGCCCAGTAGAAGATCGTCCAGCCGCCGAGCCAGGTCTGCATCGCCTCGCCGCCGGTCGCGCCGGTGCGGCCGGACATCTCCGCGAACTCGCGGACGTAGTCGCCGATCGCGCCGGGGACCAGGTTGAGGATCAGCACGGTCGGGCCGACGACCAGCACGAAGAAGGCCAGGATCGCCGCGAGCACCATGTTGATGTTCGACAGCCACTGGATGCCCTTGGCCACCCCGGACACCGCCGACGCGACGAACGCGATCGTGAGGATCGCGATGATGATCACCAGCAGCAGCGCGCCCGGCTCGCCGACCCAGCCGACGTACCGCATGCCCTCGCCGACCTGCAGCGCGCCCAGGCCCAGCGACGCGGCCGAGCCGAACAGCGTGGCGAAGATCGCCATGATGTCGATGGCCTTGCCGAGCGGGCCCTCGGTCCGGCGCTCGCCGAGCAGCGGCGCGAACACCGAGCTGAACAGCTGCCGGCGGCCGCGGCGGAACGTGCTGTAGGCGATCGCGAGGCCCACGACCGCGTAGATCGCCCACGGGTGGACGGTCCAGTGGAACAGCGTCGTCGCCATCGCGGTGTGGACGGCCTCGTCCGACGCCGGCAGCGCGGTGCCCGGCGGCGGGGTCATCAGGTGGGTGACCGGCTCGGCCACGCCGAAGAACATCAGGCCGATGCCCATGCCCGCGCTGAACATCATCGCGATCCAGGAGACCGTGCGGAACTCAGGCTTCTCCTTGTCCGCGCCGAGCGGGATCCGGCCGTACCGGCTGATCGCCAGGCCGATGGCGAAGATGACGAATCCACTTGCGACGAGCACGAAAGCCCAGCCGCCGTAGGGAATGATGCCCTTGTTCAGCACGCTGCCGGCGACGTCGATCAGCGAGTCGGTGCCGAGTACGCCCCACAGCAGGAAGACCACGGTGAGCGCGGCCGACACTCCGAACACGACACGATCGGTGACCGGCGGCCGGTCGGCCGCGGCGGTCACCGATTCCCCTGACACCCCAACGACTTCCTCGTGACCCGGCCCGGTCTCCTCCGGCGCTTTCGCGTCAGCCACGGCGCCTCCCTCCGACTTTCAGGCATCCGGACATGGTGTGCGGCAGCCTAAACCGTTGGTCAACTCAGCGGAGCCGGGGTGTTGCGCAATGTGATGCAGCGGTGTTTCCGTTACCCAACCGAGTTCTGGGGCGTCCGGGTCCGCGCGGCACGCACCGCCGGCACCGTAGCGAGGCCCGCCAGTAGGAAGAGCCCGCCGAGCAGCAGCCACCCGGCCGTGCCCCAGCTGATGATCAGCGTGGTGACGAGCAGCGGGCCGAGCATCCGCGCCACGGTGCACCCGGAGCCGAAGAACCCCTGGTACTGGCCGTGCTTACCCGCCGGGGCGAGGTCGAAACCGAGCTGCCAGGAACCGCTGGCCTGCATCAGCTCCGCGAGCGACCCCGCCGCGGACAGCGCGAACACCACGCAGGCCACCAGCAGCACCGCGCCGGCCGCGCGGACCTGCCGGGCCGCGGTGTCCACATCGGTCACCAGCGGCGCCGCCACCGTCCAGCCCGGCGCGTCGGTCCGCCGCACGATCCACAGTGGAATGCCCAGGGTGACGAGAACCAGTTCCGGCGCAGCTGCGCTGGGCCGATGTGTCAGCCGACGACGCGGCGGATCACCGTGATCGGGCCGATGGCGTCGATGCCGCCGATCTTCACCGTCTCGCCGAAGCTGGGCGCGTGCACCGCCCGGACGTTGTCCACGGCGATCGCGACGTGGTGCACGGGCTGGTAGTAGAAGATCAGGTCGCCGGCCCGCACGTCGGCCCGGGACACCGCCTGGCCCACCGTCGCCTGCTGGCGCGACACCCGCGGCAGCGCCACCCCGGCGGCCCGGAACGCGGTCTGCACCAGGCCCGAGCAGTCGTAGGAGTCGGGCCCGATCGCGCCCCACAGGTACGGCTTGCCCAGCTGGCCGAGCGCGAACTGGAGCATCCCGCCGATGTTGCCGTTGGGGATGACGACGTCGCTGCCGTAGTCCTCGACGCCCGCGAGCAGCGAGCGCTGGTCCGGCGTGAGGTGGTCGAGCGCGGCCTGCACCTCGGTGATCTGCCGGTTGAGGCCGGTGCGCCGCTTCTGCACCTCGGCGGCGCCGTCGGCCACCTTGGTCTCGGCGGCCGTGGCGGCGGCCGACGCGGCGGCGGCGCGTGCTTCGGCGGCCTCGGCCTCCGCGAGCGCGGTGTCGCCCTGCTGGGGCCCGCCGGTGAGGTGCTGGGCGAGACTGACCGCCTCGAGCTTGCCGAGCAGGTCGTCGGGGCTGGTGCTGCTGGCGAACGCGGACAGCGCGTCGAGGTCGCCGCGCGAGGACAGCGCCTCGGCGACCTGGTCCAGGTTCCGCGCGGCGTTGACCTTCTCGCGGGCCGCGTCGGCGACGGCCTTGGCGGCCTCGGCCGCCCTGGTGGCCTTCGCGGACGCCTGCTGCTGCGTGGTGAGGTTCTCCTGGACGATCAGGAGCTCCTCGTTGACGCGCTCGGCCTCCCGGCTGAGGTCCTGGTAGTGCGCGAGCAGGCCGGCGACGGTGGTCGGCTGGGCCGCCACCTGCGTCGGCGCCACCAGCAGCGTCGCGGTCAACACCACGACACCGCCGAGCGAGGCCAGCACTCCGCGCACCACGACTCCTTCCCCCCACCAGAGCGGTCACGACCATTGTTCAGCAAAGGTCGGGCCCGGGGCGTGGTTCGGGACAACGGGGCAACAACATCTGCACCAACGGACAGTAGGACAATGCGGATAACGTGACCGTTAGGGTCTTGCGGGTGACCAGCAGCCTCTACGCCGTCAGCGACCTGCACGTCTCCTACCCGGAGAACCGCGACGTGGTCAGCGGCCTGCGCGCGGAGTCGCCCGGGGACTGGCTGCTCGTTGCGGGCGACGTGGCCGAGCGGTTCGCGAGCGTCGAGTGGGCGCTCGGGACGCTGCGGGAGAAGTTCGCCAAGGTTATCTGGGTGCCGGGCAACCACGAGCTGTGGACCCCGCCCGACGACCCGGTGACGCTGCGCGGGGTGGCCCGGTACGAGGCGCTGGTCGAGATGGCCCGGCGGCTCGACGTCGTGACGCCGGAGGACCCGTACCCGGTGTGGACCGGCGGCGCCGAGCCGGTGACGATCGCGCCACTGTTCCTGCTCTACGACTACACCTTCCGGCCGGACGGGTGCGCCACCAAGGCCGAGGGCCTCGCGTACGCGCACCAGACCGGCGTCGTGTGCACCGACGAGTACCTCCTGCACCCCGACCCGTACCCGACCCGGGACGCCTGGAGCCGGGCCAGGGTCGCCACGACCGAGGCCCGGCTCGCCGAGATCACGACGCCGACCGTGCTGGTGAACCACTACCCGCTGGTCCGCGAGCCCACGCGGGTGCTGCGCTACCCGGAGTTCGCCCAGTGGTGCGGCACCGAGGCGACCGCCGACTGGCACACCCGCTTCAACGCCGCCGCCATGGTCTACGGGCACCTGCACATCCCGCGCACCACGGTCTACGACGGCATCCGCTTCGACGAGGTCTCGTTGGGCTACCCACGCGAGTGGCAGCCCCGCAAGCGCCCGCACGGACTCCCCCGCCGCATCCTGCCGCCGGACCCGACCCGCACGGTCACGTAGCCGGCAAGGACCGCGATGCGAACCAGGCGCAGCGCGTCCTAGACGGACCGCCGAGCGACCCGCTGGTAGGAAACCCCGGCCAGCAGCACCGTCCCGGCGAGCAGGATGCCGGACTCGGTCCACTGGAACCGCCAGTACCGGTCCGCCGGGTGCACGTAGGTGATGAGCCGGTACCCCTTCTCCCGCAAGCAGTCCAGGTAGGACGTCTGCGGCACGCCCCCACACTCGGCCATCGAGCCGTTGGCGACCTCGACCCCGGCAGGGGTGAGCCAGGCGCTTCCGGCGATGAGCACGTCATCGGCCGGCAGCTCTGCCGGCTCCACGATCCGCTCCGGCGTCGCGTAATGCTCGCGCAGCGCCAACACCCCGAACAGCGCCAGGAAGAACACGGCCAACGTCACCGCCATCGCCGGAAGCAGCCGGCGGAACACCGCCCCACCGGCCACCCCCAGCGCGAACCCGAACAACCACCAGGCCCCCGCGACAACCCCGGAGGTCGTGAACACCCCCAGGTCGCCGAACCGGCTGGCGTAGTGCGTGCCGGCGAACGTGGCGGTCCACGCGTTGACCATCGCGCCGAGGCCCAGCCCGCACAGGGTCACCCCGGTGGCGAGCCAGGCGAGCTTCGCCGCCACCCACCGGCGCCGGGTCACCGACTGCGTCCACGCCAGCACCAGCGTGCCGCGCTCGTACTCCCGCGCCAGCAGCGGCGCACCCCAGAAAACGCCGATCAGCAACGGCGCCGCCGGCAGCCACGTGACCACCTGGTAGACCAGCTGGTACCGCGGGCCCAGCACCGCGTCGAGCTCGGCGCCGGACAACCCGGCCTTGAGGTCGACGGTGCCGAGGCCCTGCACGAGCAACGCCACGCCGAGCGCGGCCAGCGCCCCGGCGGTGAGGACGAGCTGCATCCGGTGCTGCCGGACGGTCAGCCAGAACATGTGATCTCCCAAGAGAAAGAACCAGTCAGGGCACGCGGCGGACGGCCACCGCGGCCAGTGCGAGCGACACGAGGAACAGCACGCCGGCCTCCAGCCACTGGAACGACCAGTACCGGTCGGCCGGCTGGTAGTCGGCGAACCACTGGTACCCGCGCGCGTTCATACAGTCGAAGTAGCCGCCAGGATCCGACGCGCACGCCCACATCGACGTCGTGTCGAGCCGGTGGCCGGCGGCGTCGGTCCACCCGGAGTCGACGATCAGCGCCCCGGCCGGAACGTTCCAGTCGACGCCGACCTCCGTGTTGACCGACCATTCGTCGCCATGGGCGACCATCGTGGCGGGCTCGATCCGCACCGGCGTGGCGTAGTGCTCCCGGACGTCCCCCGACGTGACGGCCGCGAACACCGCGAAGAACACCACGAGGGTCACCGCCATCGCGGGCAGCAGCCTGCGCAGCACCGCCCCGGCGGCCACCCCCAGCGCGAACGCGAAGAGCCACCACCCCGCCGGCGCCACCCCGGTCACCGCGAACACGGGCAGGTTGGCGAACCGGTCCGCGGCCCGCTCGCCGGTGAACCCCGCCGACCACGCGCCGAACGCGAGGCCGAACGCCAGGCCGGCGAGGCTCACCAGCACCCCCAGTCCCGCGAGCTTGACCAGCAGCCACCGCCGCCGCGACACCGACTGGGTCCACGCCAGCACGTTCGTGCCGCGCTCGTACTCCAGCGCCAGCACCGGCACGCCCCAGAAGATCCCGACGAGCGCGGGCACCGCCGCGAGCCACGGCACGAGCGTGAGCACCGAGCGGAGATGGTCCGCGCCGTCCTGGTAGGCCAGCAGCAGCCCGCCGAGCAGGACCAGCAGTGCGGCGGTGGCGAACGCCTGCGCCCGGTGCTGGCGCCAGACCAGCCAGGTCATCGCGTGCTCGCCAGCATCGGCCGCGGCAGCGTGGCGGCATCGGGCCTGCGCAGGTACGCGAGCACCAGCTCCTCCAGCCCGACCGGGCGGGCGGTCCACCGCGGGTCGAGCGCCGGCGCGTCGGCCCGCACCAGCAGGGTGGCCTGCCGGTCGGTGCGCTTGTCGTCCACTGTGGTCAGCCGGCCCGCGACCCCGTCGGCGAGCTCGGCCGGGCCGGTGAGCAGCCGGTGCGCGGTCAGCAGCTCCTCGATGTCGCCGCTCACCTGCACCCGCCCGCCGTTGAGCACGACGAGCCAGTCGCAGGTGTTCTCCAGGTCCGACACCACGTGCGAGGACAGCACCACGGTCATCCCGGTCTCGGCCACCGCGGCCATCAGCCCGCGCATGACCTCGTGGCGTGCCAACGGGTCCAGGTTGGCGAGCGGCTCGTCGAGCAGCAGCAGCTCCGGCCGCTTGGCCAGCGCCACGGTGAGCGCGACCTGCGCCTGCTGGCCGCCGGAGAGCTTGCCCACCTTGCGGTCCAACGGAATGCCGAGCTCGCCGAGCCGCGTGACGGCCAGCTCCTGGTCCCAGCCCGGGTTCATGCGCCGGCCGAACGTCAGCATCTCGGCCACCGAGAACCCGTCGTACAAGGGCTTGCCCTGAGCCAGGAACGCGATCCGGGCCAGCGTCCGGCGGTCCCGGTCGACCGTCGCGCCGAGCACCTCGACGGTCCCCGCGGTGGGCGTCAGCAGCCCGACCGCCAGGTGCAGCAGCGTCGTCTTGCCGGCGCCGTTCGGGCCCACGAGCGCGACCACCCGGCCGGCGGGTACCGCCAGCGTGCAGTCCCGCAGCGCCCAGCTGCGCCGGTACCTCTTCCCCAGGCCGGTGGCGGTCAACACCGTCATGCCGTGTCCTCCCCTGAACGATCCATCAACCGAAACGAGTCCAGCACCACCGAGGCGAACAACGCCTCCACGTCCTCCGGGTCCAGCCCTGCCGAGCGGGCGTCCCGTACCCAGGCCGCGAGCGTGTCGCGGAGCCGGGCGTGCTCGGTCACCGACGCGCCGCCGAGCGAGCGCTGCACGAACGTGCCGAGCCCGGGCCGGCCGGCCACCAGCCCCTCGCGCTCGAGCTCCCGGTACGCCTTCAGCACGGTGTTCGGGTTGATTGCCAACTGGTCCACGACCTCCTTCGCGGTCGGCAGCCGGTCCCCCGGCCGCAGCACCCCCAGCCGCAGCGCCTGTTTGACCTGGTGCACGAGCTGGAGGTACGTCGCGACGCCGGAGCCCCGATCAAGCCTGAAGTCGATCACTCCAACACCCTTTCACTAATGAAGTAGTGAAATAGTGAATGGTGCCCGAACCGTTGTCAAGCGGGCGGATGCTTTCCGGCCAAAGCCACTCGGGGCCGTTCCCGCGCGGACTAGGCTGACGATCACCGTCGGGGGGAAGGTGCGGCCCGGTCGTGGCCGTTCGGAAAGGTGCGCAGTGTTGATCGCCACTCATCCACGGGCGGGTCGAGCGTGAGCGCCCCCGTCCTCGCGCCGCCGGCGGACCCGCCGCAGCGCCCGGGCAGGCTCACCGAGCTGAACGAGCTCGCCCGCACCACGCCGGGGCTGCTGACCCTGCTCACCGTCGTACTCGTCGCGGTCAGCGTGCTGGTCGGCGTGTTCTCCGCGATCAGCGTGCAGGCCCGGGTCACCGCGCTCGACGACCTCACCACCCGCAGCGGGCCGCTGAGCGTGGCCGCGCAGGAGATCTACCGCTCGCTGTCCGACGCCGACGCCACCGCGACGAGCGCGTTCCTGGCCGGCGGCGAGGAGCCCGCCGACCAGCGCGCCCGGTACCAGACCGACATCGCGCAGGCCGAGAACGCGCTCGCGATCGCCGTCGCCGCGCGGGAGCCGGCCGACGTCACCGCCGCGGGCAGCCCGCTCGCCACCCTGTCCTCGCAGCTGTCCGTCTACACCGGACTGGTCGAGACCGCGCGGGCCAACAACCAGCAGGGCCTGCCGGTCGGCGCGGCCTACCAGCGCGAGGCGTCGAACCTGATGCGCACGCAGCTGCTGCCGGCCGCCGAGGAGCTCTACCGCGCCGAGACCGCGCAGGTGGCCGCCGACCAGGACGCGGCGGGCGGCTTCCCGTTCCTCGAGATCCTGCTCGGCGTCATCGCGCTCGCGGCGCTGATCATGGGCCAGGTGTTCCTGCGCCGGAGCACCAACCGGGTGTTCAACGTCGGCCTCGTCGTGGCCACCGCCGCGGCGCTGGTCTCGCTGCTCTGGACGATCGTCGCCACGGTCGGCGTGATGACCAACGTCGGCCAGAGCCGCGACTCCGGCTCGGTGAAGGTCGAACAGCTCGCCCAGGCCCGCATCGCCACGCTCACCGCCCGGTCCGACGAGACGCTCACCCTGGTCGCCCGCGGCAGCGGCGCGAAGTTCGAGGAGGACTACGTCAAGGTCGCCGAGCGGCTCGGCGGCAAGGACGGCTCGGGCGGCCTGCTCGGCGCCGCGTCGGCGGCCGCGATCGACGAGGCGACCCGCGGCCACGTCGACGCCGCCCAGCAGGCGTGGGGGCAGTGGGCCGACGTGCACAGGCAGATCCGCGCGGCCGACGACGGCGGCACCTACACCCAGGCGGTGCAGCTCGCCATCGGCCCGCAGGACAACGGCGCCACTGCGCGGTTCGACCAGGTCGACAAGGAGCTGAGCCAGGCGATCGCGCGCACCACCCAGCGCTTCAACGACGAGGTGTCCCAGGCCGGCAACGCGGTCACCGGCACGGTCATCGGGATCATCCTGCTGGCCGTGGTGATGGCCGCCGGCGCGGTGGCGGGCATCTGGCAGCGGCTCAAGGAGTACCGATGAACCGTCGGAGCATCACGGCCGTCCTGGCCGGCGCGCTGCTGCTGGTGGCGGGCTGCGGCACCAGCGCGGCCGTCCCGCCCACCGAGGTGAGCGCGAAGGTGCCGCTGCCGGCCGGCGCCACCGAGCTCACCGAGCCCCCGGCGGCGCCCCCCGCCGCGGACTGCGGCGACCCCACCGCGAGCCTGCGCCCGCAGGGTGCCCTGCCCGCGCCGAACGCGCTGCCGCCCGGCTCGACGATGGCCAAGATCAAGGCCAAGGGCAAGCTGGTCGTCGGCGTCGACCAGAACACCTTCCGGTTCGGCTACCGGGACCCGTTCACCGGCAGCGTCTCGGGCTTCGACATCGACATGGCCAAGGCGATCGCGCAGGCGATCTTCGGCACCCCCAGCGCGGTGCAGCTGCGCATCCTCACCTCCAGCCAGCGCATCCCGGCGCTCAAGGCGGGCGACGTCGACATCGTCATCCGGACCATGTCGATCAACTGCGAACGGCTCAAGGACGTCGCCTTCTCCTCGGTGTACTACGAGGCCGGCCAGCGGGTGCTGGTGAAGAAGGCGTCGGGGTTCACCGGCATCGGCTCGCTCGGCGGCAAGCGGGTGTGCGCCACCGACGGGTCGACGTCGCTGCGCAACATCGCCGGCGCGCCGAGCAAGCCCGTGCCGGTCCAGGTCAACGACTGGACCGACTGCCTGGTGATGCTGCAGCAGAACCAGGTCGACGCGGTGTCCACCGACGACACGATCCTGGCCGGCCTCGCCGCGCAGGACCCGTTCACCGAGATGGTCGGCAAGCCGTTCTACAGCGAGCCGTACGGGATGGCGATGCCCAAGGGGCAGACGGACTTCGTGCGGTTCGTCAACGCGGTGATCGAGCGGATGCGCACCGACGGCAGCTGGAAGGCCAACTACAACCGCTGGCTCGCCGACCTCCTCGGCCCGGCCCCCGCCCCGCCGGCGGCGAAGTACCGGGACTGAGCGGCATGTGTATACCGGAGACGTGCGGATGCAAGGGTTGCTGAGCCGAGAGGAGGTCGACCGCGCCCTCGACCGGCTCGGCGCCGACAGCGACCGGATCGCCGCGTCGCTGGTCGAGATGGACGGCCATGCCGGCCACCAGCTGCTGCGCGGCGCCTCGCTCGCCGGCGACACCGCGCGCCGCTGGGCCGAGGCGAGCGCGGCGATGGCCACCCTGTGGGAGCAGTTCGCCACCTACCGCGGGCTCGTCGACCGCGCCCGCGAGGTCCGGGCCCGCCGCGCCCGGCCGGGCGACGACGAGCTGGCCGAGCTCACCGCGTTGCTCACCGATCCGGTGGTGGAGCTGGACTCCCAGCAGGTCCCCATCGAGCGGCGCGGGCTCACCGGCGCGGCCGAGGTCACCCAGCGGATCACCCTCGACGACCTGCTCGGCCGGATGAACTCGGCGTTCACGATGGTCACCGACGTGCTGGCCACCGCGGAGGCCGCGTGGTCGGCGGCGATCGGCCGGCTCGACCCGCTGGCCCAGGACCTGCGCGCGGTGTCCGTGCGGGCGGAGTCGGTCGCCGCGGCCGACAGGGGGGTGGCCGCCGAGGTCAGCCGGCTCGACGCCGACCTCGACGCGGCCCGCGAGCTGGTGCTCACCGACGTGCTCACCGCGGCCAGCAAGGACCCGCTGCCCGGCATCGCCACCCGGCTCGGCGCGCTGCGCACCCGGCTGGCCGAGCTCGTGGCGGTCCGCGACTCGTTCGACGGCAGGCTCGCCGCGCTCGACCGGACGCTGTCCGACATCGAGGCCGCCGAGGCCACCGCCCGCCAGACCTACACCGCCGTGCAGGACAAGATCCTCAACCCGGGCCTGCCCGAGCCGGCCGCCGACGGGTCGGCGCGGCTGCGCCCCCGCGTCCAGGCGCTGCTCGGCAAGCGCGACGCCGGCGACTGGGCCGGCCTCGCCGCCGAGGCCGACGCGCTGGACCGGGTCGCCGCCGACACGCTCGACGCGGCCCGGCGGTCGCTGCGTGCGGTCGGCGGGCTGCTCGACCGGCGCGCGGAGCTGCGCGGCCGGCTCGAGGCCTACCGGGTGAAGGCGGCCCGACTCGGCTACGGCGAGGACCTGGCGCTGGAGAAGCTGCACGAGCAGGCGCGCGGGCTGCTGTTCACCGCGCCCTGCGACCTGCCCGCCGCCACCCGCGCGCTCAACCGCTACCAGCAGGCTTTGCAGGACCGGGAGCGCCCGCCGCACCCGGCTTCCCAGGAGGGGTCCGAATGACCGCATGCCCCCGGCCGGGCTGTACCGGCAGCATCGACGAGGACGGGTTCTGCGACACGTGCGGCCTCGAGGCCCCCGCCGGCACCGCGGTCGCGCCGTCCCCGAACGGCGACGGCGCCACGCCGAGCGCCCGCACGGGCAGCGTGCGCACCGGCAGCGTCCGGACGGGCAGCGCACGCACCGGCAGCGTCTCGTGGACCACCTCGTCGGGCGCCGTGACCACCAGCTCGCGGCGCGGCTCCGCCCGCTCGTCGACCCGCGGCCTGCTCGGCGCCGGCCTGGTCGAGGTGCCCCGGGTGGCCTACCGGGATCCGAAGTCCGCGGTGCTCACCGACCCGAAGGTGCCGGAGGACAAGCGGTTCTGCAGCAACTGCGGCACCAAGGTCGGCCGCGGCCGGGACGGCACCCCTGGCCGGCCGGAGGGCTTCTGCACCAAGTGCGGCCACCGCTACTCCTTCACCCCCAAGCTCTCCGCCGGCGAGATCCTGCACGACCAGTACGAGGTGCTCGGCTGCCTCGCCCACGGTGGCCTGGGCTGGATCTACCTCGCGCTCGACCGCGCCGTCGCCGACCGCTGGGTGGTGCTCAAGGGCCTGCTCGACACCGGCGACGCGGACGCGATGGCCGCGGCGGTGGCCGAGCGGCGCTTCCTCGCCGAGGTCGAGCATCCCAACATCGTCAAGATCCACAACTTCGTGCAGCACCACGACGTCGGGACCAACTCGATGGTCGGCTACATCGTGATGGAGTACGTCGGCGGCGAGTCCGTCAAGGACATGCTCAAGCAGATCCGGCAGACCGAGGGCGCCAACGCGTGCCTGCCGCTGCCCCGGGCCATCGCCTACGTGCTGGAGATGCTGCCGCCGATCGGCTACCTGCACACGCTCAACCTGCTGTTCTGCGACTTCAAGCCGGACAACGTGATCCAGACCGAGGAGCAGCTCAAGCTCATCGACCTCGGCGCGGTGCGGCACGTCGACGACGAGGACAGCGCGGTCTACGGCACGATCGGCTACCAGGCGCCGGAGATCGCGAGCGCCGGCCCGTCGATGTCCTCGGACCTCTACACGATCGGCCGCACGCTCGCGGTGATGACCTTCCCGTTCGACTTCCAGCGCCAGCACCAGACCACGCTGCCCTCCCCCGCCGAGGAGCCGATCCTCGCCGAGTTCGAGTCCTACGACCGGCTGCTGCGCCGGGCCACCGCGCACGAGCCGAGCGCCCGGTTCACCTCCGCCGAGGAGATGAAGGACCAGCTCACCGGCGTGCTGCGGGAGGTGCTGGCGGCCGAGGACGGCGTGCCGCGGCCCGGTCCGTCGACCGAGTTCACCCCGGAGCGCCGGTCGTTCGGCATCCGGACCGAACCCGGCACCCCGCTGGACCTCAAGGCCATCGTCGGGATGCTGCCGGTGCCCCGGGTGGACGGCACCGACCCGGCCGCCGCGTTCCTCGCGACCATCACCTCGACCGACCCCGCCTCGCTGATCGAGGAGCTCGACCACGCCCCGCAGTCCACTGTGGAGGTCCGGCTGCGGGCCGCGCGGGCGCACATCGAGCTCGGGGACCTGGCCACCGCCCGGCGCCGGCTCGACGAGCTGGCCCGGGACGCCGTGGACCTCGACCGCCTGTGGCTCATCGACTGGCACCGGGGCCTGGCCGCGCTCGCCGAGGGCGACGCGGCCGGGGCCCGGCAGAGGTTCGACCGGGTGTACGCGGCGGTGCCGGGCGAGGCCGCGCCCAAGCTCGCGATCGCTGTGTGCGCCGAGGTCACCGGCGACCACCTCGCGGCCGACAAGTTCTACCGCACGGTGTGGCGCACCGACCGCGCCTACGTCAGCGCCGCGTTCGGGCTGGCCAGGGCGCTGCTCGCGCTCGGCGAGCGGCTCGAGGCGGTGGACGTGCTCAGCTCTGTGCCGGAGACGTCCAACCACTACGTCGCCGCCCAGCTCGCCGCGATCCGCGCCCGCATCCGGGTGGGTGCCGCGGGCGACCTGACCGAGGAAGATCTGGTGGCCGCCGGCGCGCAGCTGGCGGACCTGGAGATCGACGCGGAGCGCCGGGCGCACGCGTCCAGCGAGGTGCTGGACGCCGCGTACCGGTGGCTCCTGGCCGGCAACGACGGCCGGGGGTCGGGCACCGTCCTCGGCTGCGCGCTGACCGAGGATGATCTGCGCATCGGCCTCGAGAGGTGCTACCGCACGCTGGCCCGGCACGCGGACAACACGAGGGAGCGCATCGCTTTGGTGGACACGGCCAACCGGATCCGGCCCAGGACGTGGGTGTGATGACCTGCCCCAACTGCGGCGAGACCGTCGGCGCCAACGACCGGTTCTGCGAGGGCTGCGGCACGAGCCTGCTGGTCGCCCGCACCCCGGTGGGCGGGCCGCTCGGCAAGACCGGCGGCGGCCCGTGCGTGGGCTGCGGCGGCGCCAACGTCGGCGCGGAGGGGTTCTGCGAGGACTGCGGGCGCGCCCAGCCGACCGGCCGGGACCGGATGGAGCACGACCTCGGGCTCGTCGCGGGGGTCAGCGACAAGGGCGCCCGCCGCGCCCGCAACGAGGACTCGATGGCGTTCGGCGTGGTCGCCGGCGAGTCGCCGACCGTCGTCGCGGTGGTGTGCGACGGGGTGGCCACCTCCGACCGCGCGGACAACGCCTCGCAGGCCGCCGTCGACGAGGCCACCACCGTCCTGCTGGACGCGGTCCTCGAGGGCAAGGACGCCGACGGCGCCACCCGGGCCGCGGTGGCCAGGGCGATCGACGTGGTCACCGCGCTCGCCGACCCGAGCGTGCCGGGCACCGCGCCGTCGTGCACGTTCGTCTCCGCCGTCGTCACGCCCACCGAGGTCACCGTCGGCTGGGTCGGCGACAGCCGCATCTACTGGCTCGCCGCGGCCGGCTCGCGTCCCCTCACCATCGACGACACGGTCGCCACCGAGCTCGTCGCCGAGGGCATGAGCGAGGAGGAGGCGATGTCGGTGCACCAGGCGCACGCGCTGTCCAAGTGGATCGGCGCGGACGCGGGCGACATCGAGCCGCGGACGCTCACGTTCACCCCGGACGGCCCCGGGCTGGTGCTGCTGTGCAGCGACGGGCTGTGGAACTACCTGCCGGAGCCGCAGGCGCTGGTCGACGCGCTGCCCGCGCCGCCGACCGAGGTGGACCTGCTGCCGGCGGCGAGCGAGCTGACCCGCGTCGCGCTCGCGCTGGGTGGCCACGACAACATCACCACCGTGCTCGTGCCGTTCCCCCCGAACCCGACACCGTCAGGAGCGTGAGATGACCGGAGCACCGGAGTTCGCGGTGGAGGTCTACCAGAACGAGTACCTGTCGGTCGGCGCCACCGAGGTCAACGCGATCATCACGGTCACCACGACCGGCGGCGCGGCCAGCCCGACCACCGCCGCGCCGGCCGGGTCGTCGGCCGAGGTGATCATCGTCGACTGCTCCGGCTCGATGCACGTGCCGCGCACCAAGCTGTCCTCGGCCAAGCAGGCCACCGCGGCCGCCATCGACACGCTGCGCGACGGCGTCCTCTTCGCGGTGATCGCCGGCACCGACGAGGCGCGGCTCGTCTACCCGTACCGGCACGACATGGTCGAGGCGAACGCGCAGACCAGGGCCGAGGCCAAGCAGGCGGTCACGAAGCTGCAGGCCAACGGCGGCACGGCGATCGGCAAGTGGCTGCAGCTCGCCGACAGCGTGTTCGCCACCCGGACCAGCTCGATGCGGCACGCGATCCTGCTCACCGACGGGCAGAACATGCACGAGACGCCGCGCCAGCTCACCCGCACCATCGACGCGGTCACCGGCAAGTTCGTCTGCGACTGCCGCGGCGTGGGCACCGACTGGGAGGTCAAGGAGCTGCGCACGATCGCCGACGCGCTGCTCGGCACCGTCGACATCGTCGCCGAGCCGGAGGACCTCGAGGCCGACTTCCGGGCGATGGCCGCGCAGGCGATGGACAAGGCGGTCGCCGACGTGTCGCTGCGGCTGTGGACCCCGCAGGGCGCGTCGATCAAGTACGTCAAGCAGGTCGAGCCGACGCTGGCCGACCTCACCGCGCGGCGCACCGAGGTGCCCCCGCGCAGCGGCGACTACCCGACCGGCTCGTGGGGCTCGGAGACGCGGGACTACCACGTGTGCGTGCAGGTGCCGGCCGCCGCCACCGGCGAGAAGATGCTGGCCGGCCGGGTGAGCCTGGTGCTGCCCGCCGCCGACGGCTCGGACACCGTGGTCGGCAAGGGCAACATCCTCGCCGTGTGGACCGACGACACGGCGCTGTCCACCCGGATCAACCGGGAGGTCGCGCACTACACCGGGCAGGCCGAGCTCGCCGACGTCATCCAGGAGGGCCTGGAGGCACGCAAGGCCGGCGACGTCGAGACCGCCACCGCCAAGCTGGGCCGCGCGGTCAAGCTCGCCACCGAGACCGGCCACTCGGACACCGCGAAGCTGCTGGCCAAGGTCGTCGACATCGAGGACGCCAAGACCGGCACCGTGCGGCTCAAGCGCAAGGTCGCCGCGGTGGACGAGATGACCCTGGACACCCGGTCCAGCAAGACGATGCGGGTGCGCAAGAAGTCCGCCGACTCGGCCGACGCCGCCGACTCCTCCGACGCCGAGAGCTGAGAGGCGCCGCCCATGCCCACCTGTCCGGCCGGTCACGACTCCGCCGACGACGAGTTCTGCGACGTCTGCGGCCGGGAGATGGACGGCGCCGCCCCCGCCCCCGCCGTCCCGGCTTCCGGTGCGTCGGCCGGTGCGCCCGCGGCGGCCGGCGAGCCGGACGTGCCGCCGGCGGGGGCCACCTGCCAGGCGTGCGGGGCGCCGCTGGCCGGCCGGTTCTGCGAGGCATGCGGCCACGACTCCCTGACCGCTCCCCCGACCCCGGCGCCGGCCCCGGCCGGCGGCCCCGAGCCCGCCCCGGCGGTGCCGACGGACCGGCTGCCGGACGGCACCGCGTGGACCGCGACGGTCAGCGCGGACCGGGCCTACTACGACACCGTGATGGCCGCCGAGGGCCCGGACGCCAGCGGGATCACGTTCCCGCCGTTCTGCCCGGACCGGCACTTCCCCTTGCAGGGCAAGCAGATCAGCATCGGCCGGCAGAGCCGCAGCCGCGGCGTCAGCCCGGACATCGACCTCACCGGCCCGCCGGAGGACCCTGGCGTGTCCCACCTGCACGCACTGCTCGTGGCCCAGGGCGACGGCACGTGGGCCGTCGTGGACCTCGACTCGGCCAACGGCCTGTCGGTCAACGAGGAGCCGAGCCCGTTGCGCCCCAACACGCCGCGCCCGCTGACCGACGGCGACCGGGTCTACCTCGGCGCGTGGACCATGATCACGCTACGCCGGAGCCCGTGACCGGGAGTGCTCCCGGCGTCGCGTCCGTAGGCTTGGGCCATGCCCGCCTGTGACATCTGCGACGACCCGCCCGGCCCGGACGCCAAGCGGTACACCGCCAAGCAGCTCCGCGCCGCGGTCGACAGCGGCTACCGGCCGCGCGCGGTCATCGAGGGGTACCGGGCCGTGGCCGGTCGGCTCGGCCTCGACCTGGGCGACGACCACTGGTTCGGCGAGTGGGTCGGCCAGGTGCGCCGGGACCGGACGGACTGGGTGCTGTGCCGCACCTGCGCCACCGGCCTGGACGACCACCTGGGGAAGCCGGCCGGCGGACCACCGCCGCCACCGCGCGGGCGTGGCCTGTTCGGCCGGCGCCGGTAGCCGACCGGGTCGCGCCTCCGCTCGGCCGATCAGGCACGATCGGTGTCACCATGACACTCATCGAGGCGCTCCCGGCCACCCCCGACCCGGACTCCCTGTTCGACGCGTTCGACACCTGGGCGCAGGGGCAGGGCCTGTCGCTGTACCCGGCGCAGCAGGAGGCGATGATCGAGATCGTCTCCGGGTCGAACGTGATCCTGTCGACGCCCACCGGGTCCGGCAAGAGCATGGTCGCGACCGGCGCGCACTTCGTCGCGCTGGCGAAGGGGCTGCGCACCTTCTACACGGCGCCGATCAAGGCGCTGGTGTCGGAGAAGTTCTTCGCGCTGTGCGAGGTGTTCGGCGCGGTCAACGTCGGCATGATCACCGGCGACTCGAGCGTCAACCCGGGCGCGCCGATCATCTGCTGCACGGCGGAGATCCTGGCCAACATCGCGCTGCGCGAGGGCCCGGACGCCAACGTCGGCCAGGTCGTCATGGACGAGTTCCACTTCTACGCCGAGCCCGACCGTGGCTGGGCGTGGCAGGTGCCGCTGCTGGAGCTGCCGCGGGCGCAGTTCCTGCTGATGTCGGCGACGCTGGGGGACGTCGGCCGGTTCGAGGAGGACCTGACCCGGCGCACCGGCCGGCCCACCGCGGTGGTCGTCTCGGCGCAGCGGCCGGTCCCGCTGTTCTACTCCTTCCGGCTCACCCCGCTGCACGAGACGATCGAGGAGCTGCTCTCGACCAACCAGGCGCCGATCTACGTCGTGCACTTCACCCAGGCGGCGGCACTGGAGCGGGCGCAGTCGCTGATGAGCATCAACGTCTGCACGCGCGAGGAGAAGGACAAGATCGCCGCGCTGATCGGCAACTTCCGGTTCACCGCCGGGTTCGGCAGGACCCTGTCCCGGCTGGTCCGGCACGGGATCGGCGTGCACCACGCCGGCATGCTGCCCAAGTACCGCCGGCTGGTCGAGCGGCTCGCCCAGGCCGGCCTGATGAAGGTCGTCTGCGGCACCGACACGCTCGGCGTGGGCATCAACGTTCCGATCAGGACGGTCGTGTTCACCGCGCTGTCCAAGTACGACGGTCAGAAGGTGCGGCTGCTCAAGGCCCGCGAGTTCCACCAGATCGCCGGCCGCGCGGGCCGCGCGGGCTACGACACGGTGGGGAACGTCGTCGTCGAGGCGCCCGAGCACGTGATCGAGAACGAGAAGGCGCTGGCCAAGGCCGGCGACGACCCGAAGAAGCGGCGCAAGGTCGTCCGCAGGAAGCCGCCCGAGGGCTCGATCGGCTGGGGCGAGCCGACGTTCCAGCGCTTGGTCGAGGCCGAGCCGGAGCCGCTGACGTCCAGCTTCCAGGTGAGCCACGCGATGCTGCTGAACGTGATCGGCCGCCCGGGCGACGCCTTCACCGCGATGCGCAAGCTGCTGGAGGACAACCACGAGGAGCGGCCGGCGCAGCGCAAGCTCATCCGCCGGGCCATCGCCATCTACCGGGCGCTGCTCGCCGCGGGGGTCGTGGAGAAGCTTCCGGAGCCCGACGAGCAGGGCCGCACGGTGCGGCTGACGATGGACCTGCAGCTGGACTTCGCGCTGAACCAGCCGCTGTCGCCCCTCGCGCTGGCCACGATCGACCTGCTGAACCGGGACGAGCCGTCCTACCCGCTGGACGTGCTGTCGGTCATCGAGTCCACTTTGGAGGATCCGCGGCAGGTCCTGTCGGCCCAGCAGTTCAAGGCCCGCGGCGAGGCCGTCCAGGCGATGAAGGCAGAGGGCATCGAGTACGACGACCGGATGGCGTTGCTGGAGGACGTGTCGCATCCCAAGCCGCTGGCGGAGCTGCTGAACGCGGCGTACGAGACCTACCGGCGTGGGCATCCGTGGGTCGCGGACTACCACCTGTCGCCGAAGTCGGTGGCGCGCGACATGTTCGAGCGGGCCATGACGTTCGTGGAGTACGTCGGGTTCTACCAGCTGGCCCGCAGCGAGGGCATGGTCCTGCGGTATCTCGCCGACGCCTACAAGGCCCTCCGCCAGACCGTGCCTGCCGAGGCGAAGACCGAGGAGCTGGCGGACCTCATCGAGTGGCTGGGTGAGCTGGTCCGCCAGGTCGACTCGAGCCTGCTGGACGAGTGGGAGAAGCTCACCAACCCGACCGACGACCTCACCCCGGTGGAGGACCGCACCCCCGCGGTGACGGCGAACACCCGGGCGTTCCGGGTCCTGGTGCGCAACGCGCTGTTCCACCGGGTCCAGCTGGCCGCCCGCCGCGACTACGAGGAGCTGGGCGCGCTGGACGCCGAGTCCGGCTGGAACGCGGCCGCGTGGGCGGACGCGCTGGACCCGTACTTCGACCTCCACGACGAGATCGGCACCGGCCCGGACGCCCGCGGCCCGAAGTTCCTCATGATCGAGCAGCACCCGGACCACTGGCAGGTGCGCCAAATCTTCGCCGACCCGGCCGGGGACGGTGACTGGGGCTTCACCGCGGACATAGACCTGACGGCGTCGGACGAGCTGGGCGCCGCGGCAGTGGTGATCACAGCGGCCGGCCAACTCTGACCCGG
>NZ_DASWSJ010000249.1:0-1988 GCF_036402745.1 Actinophytocola sp.
GGTCACGTCGGCGCGATGCCGTTCCTCGGGTTCTACTTCAAGGACCCGATCGAGTCGACCGAGCACTCGCTCTCCCGGCAGTACGACGAGCTCGTGCGCTGGGCGCGATCATGCTGAGGAAGCTGGGTGACCTGGCTGAGCTGGTTCGGGCTCCGGCGGCGTTGACGGTGCCGGGCGACGTCCTCGCCGGTGCTGTTGCTGCGGGCAACCTTCGGCCGGGCAGATTGGTCGGACTGGCGGCTTCGTCGGTCTGCGTCTACTGGGCTGGGATGGCGCTGAACGACTGGGCCGACCGGGAGGTGGACGCCGTCGAACGTCCGGAGCGGCCGATTCCCTCTGGGCGAGTGACGCCCCGGACGGCGTTCGGGTTGGCCGCCGCTCTGACGACCGCCGGCTTGGGGCTCGCCGCGGCCGCGGGTGGGAAGGTGGCTTTCCGGACCTCGGCGTTGCTGGCGGCAACTGCTTGGAGCTACGACCTCGGGGTGAAGAACACCCCGGCCGGTCCGGCGTTCATGGCGGCCGCGCGATCGCTCGACGTACTGGTCGGTGCGGGGCAGGAGTGGCGGAGGGCGTGGGCACCGGCGCTCGCGGTCGGGACGCACATCCTCGGCGTCACGGCGATGTCGCGCGGCGAAGTACACGGAAGCACGCCGGCCCCAGCCCGCGCAGCCCTCACCGCGACGTCCGCCATCACGGTCGGAACTGTCAGTGGTTCGAGTGCGGCCACTGCTGTGTTGGCGGGGTTGTTTCTTCAGTCGGTGGGGCCGACCCAAGTAGCGGCGGCCCGGGAACCGAGCGGGGCGAAGTTGCGGGAGGCGGTCGGAGCCGGCATTCACGGGTTGGTGCCACTGCAGGCTGCCTGGATCGCGCGAGGGGGAGCGCCGCGGCTAGGGGCCGCACTGATTGCCGCCCTACCGCTGGCCCGGGCCCTCGCGCGAAAGGTCTCACCGACATGAGATTCGGCTACGGCACGAACGGATTCGCGAACCACCGCTTGCCCGATGCGCTCGCGGTGATCGCCGACCTCGGGTACGTCGGGGTCGCCCTCACTCTGGACCACAACCACCTCGACCCGTTCGGCCCGGACCTGAGCCAACGGACCGCCGAGGTAGGTCGCCTGCTCGCGCGCCACGATCTCGCTGTCGTGGTCGAGACGGGTGCGCGGTATGTGCTCGATCCGCTGCGCAAGCACGAGCCGACGCTGCTGCACGACCAAGGCGCGGAATGGCGGATGTCGCTGCTCGAACGGGCGATCGAGGTCGCAGCCGATCTCGGCGCCGAGGCTGTCTCCTTCTGGTCGGGCACCTTGCCCGCCGACGTCTCCGCCGATCTCGGCTGGCAGCGACTGGTGAATGGATGCCGGCAGCTCGTCGGGTACGCCGCCGACCGTGGCGTGCGGCTCGGCCTCGAACCGGAGCCCGGCATGCTGGTCGACGACCTGGCCGGCTATCTGAAGCTCCAGGCCGAGGTGGGCAGCGAGACGCTCGGACTCACGCTCGACATCGGCCATCTCATCTGCAACGAACCGCAACCACCGGCCGCCTGCGTCACCGCGGCAGCGCCGCACCTGGTCAACGTCCAGATCGACGACATGCGCCGGGGCGTCCACGAGCACCTCGAGTTCGGCACCGGCGAGGTCGACTTTCCGTCGGTCTTCAGTGCTCTCCGAGAGATCCAGTACGCCGGGCTGGTGGCGGTCGAGCTCCCCAGACACTCCCACGCGGCCCCAACCATCGCGCGCGACTCCCTCGCCTTCCTCCGCCGAGCCGCCACATGAGCCGCCTGACCGCCGCCCAACTGGAGGCGCACCTACCTCCGGCCGCGCAGGCGAGGCTCGCGACCTCGCGCCAACAATCGCTGGCAGAGGTGTTCCCCGCGGTCGCCCGCCTGGTCGGCCGGGACAAGCTGGCCCCAGGCGACTCCGCGGCCCGGGGGCTCCGTGACACTGCGTCCGCGGAGTTGGGCGAGGGGCAACCGGCGGCTGGCCT
>NZ_DASWSJ010000250.1:0-1746 GCF_036402745.1 Actinophytocola sp.
GCGCGGATGGTCACCTGGGTGCGGTTCGCCGACCGCCGCACCGGCGCCGAGCTCGTCGTCCTCAACACCCACTTCGACGACCAGTCGGACAACGCGCGCCTGCGCAGCGCGCAGCTGGTGCGCGACCGGATCAACGGGTTCACCCCGGGGCTGGCGGTGGTGCTCACCGGCGACTTCAACGCCCCGGCCGAGCGGTCCGCCACCTACGACACGCTGGTGACGGGCGCCGGGCTGACCGACAGCTGGCTCGCCGCGGCGCACCGGCGCACGCCGCGGTACACGACGTGGCACGACTATCGCCCACTGCGCGAGAACGGCCGCCGGATCGACTGGATCCTCACGAGGGGGCCGGTGACCGTCCGGGCCGCGGCGATCAACACCTTCACCCGGGACGGCCAGTTCCCCTCCGACCACCTGCCGGTCCAGGCGCTGATCACGGTGGGCTGACCGCGTCGGCTGGATTGTCGGCTGACCGCGGACACAAGTGTCCCCGCGGTGCTGCCAGGTCGGGGGTCCGCCAGCACCGCGGGGTCAGCCGGAACATCGCCGCCGGCTCGCCGAGTGTTACCGCGTCACGGTGCTCGTTGTGCCGCCGCCGGGGCGAGGCCTTCCGCGGCCTCGAGCAGGCGCTTGGCGGCCGACGTGTCCACGCCGGTCAGCTCGGTGGGCACCTGGGTGAGCACCCGGGCGATCGCCTGCACGAGGCCGATCGCCGAGTCGGCGGTGAGCTCCACGGCAACCCGCGCGGACGCCCCGCGGCCGGGGTTGACGAAGTCGAGGTTCAGCGAGTGCTCGGCCTGCGCGTGCACCGGATGGTCGAAGTACACGGTGGTCGACGTCAGCGGGAACCAGCCGTTCGCGCCCTTGCCGCTGCCGTCGGTCGCGCTCTGCTCGGTGATGTAGGTGCACATCAGGCGGCCCCGGCCAGGTGCCGGCCCAGGAACTCCCGCACGAGCCGCCAGCCCTCCACGGCCGCGGCCTGGCGGTAGGCCGGCCGGTCGGCCGCGAAGAACGCGTGCCCGGCGTCGTCGAAGGTGTGGAACTCGTGCGGCTTGCCCAGCTCCGTCAGCAGCTCGTCGAACCGCTTGACCTCCTCGGGCGTCGGCGCCTTGTCCTCCGCGCCGAACAGGCCCAGCAGCGGGCAGCTCAGCTCGCCGAGCCGCGGCTCCAGCGAGGCCACGTTCAGCTTGTACTCCGACGGCGGCGGCGTGAGGAGAAACGCGCCGTAGCAGTCGATCGCGGCGTCCAGGTCGAGGCCGATGCCCGCGAGCACGGACTGCCGCCCGCCCGAGCAGAAGCCGATCGTGGCCACCTTGCCGTTGCCGGTCGGGTGGTCGCGGAGGTAGGTCGCCGCGCCCTCGACGTCGCCGAGCAGCCGCTCGTCCGGCACCCCGCCGGCCGCGCGCGACGCGGCCGCCGCGTCGTCCGGGTCCGCGCCGGGCGCGTCGCGCTGGTGCAGGTTGGGGCAGACGGCCGACCAGCCCCAGCTCGCGAACTTGCGGGTGATCTCCTTGGTCGCCTCGTCGAACCCGGGCATGTGATGGATCACGACGACGCCGCCGGCCGGTGGCGCGCCGACCGGATGCGCCGCGTAGGCCTCGATCTCGTCACCCCCGGCGCCGGTCACCGTGACGCTTCCAGCCTCCAGCCCGTCCCGCATGTGTGCTCCCGAAGTAGTTAGTCGGTCAACCACGCTGGCAAGACTAGGCCCGGCCCGCACCGCCGGCTCGCCCCGTGCCGTGCCGG
>NZ_DASWSJ010000251.1:0-24215 GCF_036402745.1 Actinophytocola sp.
CGACGACATCCAGGCCGCGCAGGGCGAGCTCGCCGGCCGGGGTGTGGAGGTCAGCGAGGTCACCACCGGGCCGGGCGGCTCGTTCGTGTACTTCGCCGACCCCGACGGCAACACGTGGACCGTGCAGGATCCGCGGCCGTCGTGATCCACCGCTGACGTTCCCGGTTTTCTTCACCCACTTCGGGAGGTGATCCATCACTCGGTAGGCACGCTGGGGTCTGGCCGCTTCGCGGCCTTCTTGGCCGCCTTCTTGTCCGCTTTGGCCGCAGCCTTGGCCGCCTTCTTGGCCGCCTTGGCCGCCTTCTTGTCCGCCTTGGCCGCGGCCTTGGCGGTCTTCTTGGCCTGCTTGGCCTCCGCCTTGGCGGCCTTGCGGTCCGCCTTCGTGGTGTCCTTTGTGGATACCGGGGCGGCACCGGGGTCGGTGGCGGCCGCGGGGACGGCGGGCGCCGGGGTGCCGGCGGCCGGGTCCGCTGGCGGCGGGCTCGGCCGGCCGGCGGGCGGGGTCGTGCCGGTTTCCGGCCGCTCGGCCGCCCGGCCGGTGTCGGTCGAGCCGTGCCGCAGGTCCGGCAGCGGCGCCACGCCGCCCGGGCGCTGCTCGGCGATCGGGGGCGCGTGGTCGAACGGCGCCGCGGGCGACGCGGACGTCGAGGTCACGGCGGCGGTCGCCACGGCCAGGGCCGCGGCGGCCTTGAGCACCGCCGTCTTCAGGCCGAGCGCGCCGGTCAGCGCGTCCACGCCGGCCTCGGTCGCGGCCACCGCCGACGCGGTCACCGCACCGGTCAGCACGGACGTCGCGGCCAGCGCACCCGACACCGCGCTCGCGGCGCCGGACATGGCGGCCGCGACGGCCGGCGCCTGGAGGTACGCGGCGGCCAGTGGCGCGCCCAGCACCACCGGGCCCACCACCGCGCGCAGCTCGTCGTTGACCTTGGTCAGCGCGTCGGCCCGGGCCCGGCAGGCGGAGCAGGTGTCCAGGTGGCGGCTGATCTTGTGGGACAGCGGCAGCGGAACGCTGTGCCGCACCCAGCCGGCCAGCTTGTTCACCGTCGACCGGCACTCCCGGCGCGGCGGCTCCGGCATGTGCATCTTGAGATAGGCCTGCCGCAGGCCCTCGCGTGCCCGGTACGCCAGCGCGGCCACGCTGTTCGGACTCATCCCGAGCAGCGGCGCCACGGTGGCCGGCGACTCGTTCTCGATCTCGGTGTGCCACAGCACCATCCGCCACCGCTCGGGCAGGCTCGCGAAGGCGTCGGCCGCCACGTCGGCGTGCCAGCGGTCGATCACCGGGTCCCCGTCGGTCACCGGGTGGACGTCGGGCACGTCGGCGTACAGCGACACCGGCGCGCCCCGCGTGCTGCTGCGAATGGCCGTGTTCCGCAACGTCACGAGCAGGTACGGGCGGAACTCCTCGTCCGGGCCCCGGCCCTCGCGCAGCATCCGCAGCACCCGGGTGAACGCCTCGGCGACCAGGTCCTCCCGCTCGGCAGGCGTGCTCGCCAGGCATGCCGCCGCACGTTTCGCCGACACGAGGTGCCGCTGGTACAACACGCCGAATGCCGACACGTCGCCCTTGCGAACCGCCGCGATCAGCTGTGCGTCCGGTGCCTCCTCAAGAGCTTCGGTCACCGGCACCCTCTCGAGCCAGCGCTCACTCGCACACTCACCTTCTGGCCCCCGGAGCCGTACCCGTTCCGTTGAATCGTGAACGAGCGAAGAACGAGCACGATACGCGCCGGATCACCGCCAGTCGACGACCTCCTGCATCAGCCCCGGATGGCGGCGTTTGACCTGTGCCACATAGTCGTCCATGTGCTCGCGCATCAACCGCTCGGCGAGCTCGGCGTCGCCCGCGGTGATCGCCCGCGCGATCGCGCCGTGCACCGACAGCACCTCGCGCCGCCGCGACTTCGGGAACAGCGCGTCGCTCAGCCGGTCGAGCAACACGTCGGCGAGCGACTGCCCGAACAGGCTCATGATCCGGTTGCCGGACATCAGCGCGATCAGCTGGTGGAAGTCGACGGCCTCCGGCAGGTACTCCTCCTCCGGCCGGTTCTTGCCGTCGAACCGCTCGAGCTCGGCACGCAGCTGCGGGTCGCTCAGCTCCGCCGCCCGCCGGGCCATCACCGGCTCCATGATCTGCCGCGCCTCGATCAGCTCCCGGAACGTGACGCCGTCCATCTGGAAGTAGAGCGAGGCCATGCGCCCGAAGTTGCGGGTGTGCACCTGGTCGACGGTGGGGCCGCCGCGCGGGCCGGGCTTGATCGAGATGAGCCCGTGCACCTCCAGGATGCGCAACGCCTCCCGCAGCGAGCCGCGGCCCACCCGGTACTCCTCGAGCATCTTGGCCTCGGGTGGCAGCTGTGTCCCGGGCGGCAGCCGTTCGGCACCGATCCGGCGCACGATGTCCCGAGCGATCGCCTCGGACACCTTGTCACCGCGTCTGACCGGTCGCTGCGGCGTCGCCGCGCTCCCCGCGCCTGTAGCTGCCACCAGGTCATGTTAGCGATGGGTGATCGGCCTCTCACCCACGGCGTCCGGAATTCAACGGCATCCGAATGTGTACGTCCACAGTGGACTCGGGAGCGCGGACCGATTGGCCGGCAACGGAAACACCCGCTGCTGCGTTCGCCGTAGGCGCCTGGGCCGGACGGCTGCGGCCGAACGGTACGCCGCCGACCGTCCGCGATCATCCGCCGGACGGCCCATCCGCGGCCCACTCGGCTCCGAAACCCAATCGTGACCAGGGAGATGACGAGCCGCGGCAGGTTCGGGTAGGTCCGCGCTGGCGTACGCGGGCCGCCTGCGGGAGTTGCGAGGCCGGCTTCCGCGTCGACCACCCCGACAGGTGGCGGTTCCGCTTGGCGCGGCACCAGAAGCGGGGCTAGAAGACGATCAGCAGCAGGGCCAGCACGGCGACGAGGACCACGGCGACGGTCAGCAGCAGCGCGGGGACGGCGTAGTCGACCGAGCGCCGCTCGCGCATCCGGCGGGCGGCGCGGCGGTAGCGGTCGTGGGACCAGCCCAGCACGCCGAACGCCAGCAGTGCGGCGGCGACCGCGGCGCCGACGGCCCACGGCGTGCGCTGGACCAGCGCGAGCCGGCCGGCGAGCAGCGCGCACGCGGCGAGCCCGAGCCCGGTCCGGACCCAGGCGAGCGAGGTCCGCTCGTTCTGGTCGCGGTTCTCGGTGCTCACACGTTCGCCACCACGACGAACACGAACACCGCCAGCGCCACGACCGCCACGCCGTAGGACAGCCACGGCGCGACCGTCGGCGGGGGCAGCGGCTTGCCCTCCCGCATCGCCAGCTCGCTGCGCAGCCAGCGGCGGAACGCCATCGTGCTCGTGCCCACCCCGGAGAGCACCAGCAGCGCCGCGAGCACCTGGCGCAGGCCCGGGACCACCAGCTCCGGCGCGAACGCCTCCAGCCCGATGCCGCCCGCGATCAGCGCCAGCGCGGTGCGGATCCACGCGAGGAACGTCCGCTCGTTCGCGAAGCTGAACCGGGGGTCCGGGTCCTCGCCGGTCTCCCGCAGCCGGGTGGCCCAGCGGCTCATCCCGCCCACTCCCCCGCCGCCAGCCCGGCCACGCCGGGGTCGAGCGCGAACAGCGAGCCCGCCTGCGGCTGCCGGGCGAGGTCGTCCTCGGACAGCCCGGCCGTGGCCGTCGTGACGTACAAAGTGGACAGATCGGCACCGCCGAAGGCGCAGCTGGTGACCCGCTGTGCCGGCAGCTCAACGGTTTCCGTCAGCCGGCCGTCCGGGGTGTACCGGCGCAGCGCCCAGCCGTCCCACAGCGCCACCCACAGGTTGCCCTCGGCGTCGACCGTGAGCCCGTCCGGCCAGCCGCGGTCGACGTCGACCAGCCGGCGGCGGTTGGTGATCTCGCCGGTCGCGGGGTCGTGGTCGAACCGGTCCACGCCGCCGGTCTGGGTGTCCACGTAGTACATCGTCCGCCCGTCCGGCGACCAGCCGAGGCCGTTGGACACCGACACCCCGGTGAGCATCGTGTAGAGGTCGCCGTCCGGGTCGAGCCGGTAGAACGCGCCCGCGCCGTCGGTGCCGTCGAGCATGGTGCCGACCCAGAACCGGCCCCACGGGTCGGCCTTGCCGTCGTTGGACCGGCCGCCCGGCGGGTTGGTGGTCACCTCGTGGAGCCGCTCGAGGTCCGAGCCGTCCTCGGCACACGTGACGATGGCGGTCTCGGTGGCGAGCACCAGCCCGCCGGAGCGCCGCACGGCGACCGTGCCGACCTGCTCGCCGACCTCGAACGCGGTGTCCTCGCCGGAGACCGGGTCGAACCGGTGCACCTCGCCGCGCTTGATGTCGACCCAGCGCAGCACCGCCGCGCGTGGATCCCAGAGCGGTCCCTCACCAAGCCGAGCCCGCGCAGCGAGCACCACGTCCACGATCACGCATGGACCGTACCGGGTAACCCAGGATGACCAACCGGTCACGCTGCGGTCGATTAGCAAGTTGTTAGCGCGGTTGCCCACCCTTGTGGGTGGAGGTGACCGCATGGAGACGTTCGAGGGCATCCGCTACCGGCTGCTGGGCCCGGTGGAGCTGTATCACGAGGGGGCGGCCGTCGACCTTGCGTCGACCAAGGTGCGGTTGATGCTGACCGCGCTGGCGCTCGCGCCCAACACGGTGGTCTCGTTCGACCAGCTGGGTCAGGTCCTGTGGGACGACGGCGCGCCGCCGTCCGCGCGGTCGAACGTGCGCACCTACGCCACCACGCTGCGCCGGGTGCTGGACCAGGGCTGCCGCAACCGGCTGGTCTCGCGCGGCGGCGGTTACCTCCTCAGCACTGATCCCGACGAGCTGGACGTGCAGGTGTTCGGCCGGCTCGCCGAGATCGGCCGGCGGGCGCTCGCGGATGGGGAGCCCGCGAGCGCCCGCACTCACCTCCGGCAGGCGCTCGGGCTGTGGCGGGGCCACCCCGCGGAGGGCCTGCCGCGGCGCCGGGCGCTGGCCGGCGCGCTGGACGCGTTGACCGAGCAGCGGCTGCTGGTCGAGGAGGACCTGCTCGAGGCCGAGCTCGCGGTCGGAGGCAAGGCGGAGCTCGTCGGCACCGCCCGGCGGCTGGTCACCAAGCACCCGCTGCGGGAGCGGGGGTGGGCGGCGCTGATGCTGGCGCTGTACCGCACCGGCGACGTCGCGGCCGCGCTGGAGGCGTTCGCCGAGGCCCGGAACCGGCTGGTCGAGGGGCTCGGCCTGGAGCCGGGGCCGCGGCTGCAACAGCTGCACACGGCGATGCTCAACCGGGACCCGGCGCTGCTGGACCGCCCGCCGGCGACGACCGTGGTGCGCGGCGGGGCGCGCTGCGAGCTGCCGCGCCAGGTCGGCCTGGTGGACCGCGCCGAGGAGGTGCGCACGGTCGTCGCGACCCTGTGCGCGCAGCACGACGACGGGCCGCGGGTGGTCGTGGTGCACGGGCCGCCCGGGGCGGGCAAGTCGGCGGTGGCGTTACGGGCCGCGCACCAGGCGGCGTGGTGCTACCCCGACGGGCAGCGCTACGTGGACCTGACCGACACGCCGCTGGACGGCGCGGCCTGGCGGTCGACGCTGTCCGGGCGGCGGGAGCTGGTGGTGGTCGACCACTGCATGTCGGCCACGCAGCTGCGGCCGCTGCTCGTGGCCGAGCCGGGCTGCGGGTTCCTGGTCACCGCGGACACGCCGCTCGCCGCCGTGGACGCGACCGCGCGGATCCCCGTGGGGCGGCTGAGCCCCGCGGCCGCGGTCGCGATGCTGGGCAAGCTGGTCGGCCGGCCCCGGGTGACGCCGGACTGGGCGGCGGCGGAGCTGGTGCGGCGATGCGACCACCTGCCGCTGGCGATCCGCGCGGCCGCGGCGGTGCTCATCGGCGACCCCCGGCTGACCCTGCCGGACCTCGCCACCCGCCTGGCCGGCGACGGCGTCCTCGACGAGCTGGCCGTGGACGACCTCGACCCCCGCGCACGGCTGCTGTCCCGGTACCGCGCGATGTCCACTGTGGACCAGAGCGCGGCGGCGGCGTTCCAGTACCTCGGCACCCACGGCGGCTCGGTCGGCGCGCTGACGTCGCCCTCGGTACGCCGGCTGGTCGACCACGGCCTGCTGGAGGACGGCCGGATGGCCCCCCTGACCCACCGGGTGGCGATCGAGCTGGGCACCGGCCCGGCCTGACCGCACCGCCGACCCCGCCCGGGCTCGCGGGTGAGATCTCATCATCGGGGAAGCGGGTCCGGGCGGGCCTGACAGTGCTCCGTCAAGGAAGGCACGTTCTCGGCGGCCCAGCTGACCGCCGGCCGCGTTGTCGCAACGCCGAGGACAACACACTCAGCCGGCGCGGGCGACCAGTCCGGTCAGCTGGTTGACCAGCGCCTCGGTGAGGCCGGCCGCGAACAGGTCCGCCGCGCACGGCATGCCCAGCTCCGCGGACACGGTGGCCACCACCTCGGTCGGGTTCGCGAACGGCCACAGGCCGGCCACGAGCACCACCGCGGCGCTGGCGAAGTGGGTGGCCGCCGCGTCGTCGAGGGCGGGCACGCAGGCGCGCACGAGGTCGGCCAGCCGCGTGGTGTTCGCGGTGAAGCGGGTCTTGAAGTCGCGGGCCACGTCGTGGGAGATGTTGCGCTCCAGCACGCCACCCATCGTGCTGAAGAGCTCACACAGCAACGGTTCCGCGACCAGCGAGGCGGCGATCGCCGTCGCCACGCGGGTTTCCCGGGCGTGCCGGGCCGAGGATCGGCCCGGGGTGAGGGAAAGGCCGTCGAGCCACCCGGTCCACGTGCGGTCGAGGACCTCCAGGAAGATCGCCTCGCGGCTGTCGAAGTAGCGCAGCACGTTGGACTTGGCGAGCCCGACCCGGCCGGCCAGCTCCCGCAGCGAGATGTCCGCGACCGGCCGCTCCGCGAGCATCTCCGCCGCCGCCGTGAGGATGGCCTCGCGGCGGGCTGCCACCTGCTCCGGTCGCCGGGCGCGCTGGAACGTGCCGGTGAGCGTCTTCTGGCTCACGCCCTCCAACCGCCGGCGCGGCTCGCCGAAGCGGGTTCCCGCACGTCGCAGACGGTCTCCATCAGGTACCTATAGCACGGAAGACCGCCCAACTGCAACGAGTGGCCAACGGCGGAAGGGTGTGCGCGGCCGAGGGAACAACTCGCGCACGATCGTGCTCAGCGTCGGGGGCTGAACGTATTCTGGCCTCGCAGCCGAACCTCGAGGCAGGAACATGCGCGTCACGATCGCCGAAGTCGCCCGGCGGGCCAGGGTCAGCAAGACCACGGTGTCCCGCGTGCTCAACAACAAGGGTGACGTGGACGCGAGCACCGCCATCCGGGTCCGCGAGGTCATCGCCGCCACGGGCTACACGCCCAGCGCCGGCGCGGTGAACCTGGCGCGGGGCCGCACCCAGACGGTCGGGATGCTCGTGCCGGGCCTCACCTGGCCGTGGATGGGTGACGTTCTCCAGGGGGTCGCCGACGTGCTGGAGGCGCGCGGCTACGGCCTGCTGCTCAACACGATGAACCGCGGCGAGGACTCGCTCACCCAGTTCGCCCGGCACGTGTCGGCCAACGCGTTCGACGGGTTGTTGCTGGTCGAACCGCCGGACACGCTGTCCTACATCACGTCGCTGCACGAGTCGGGGCTGCCCGTGGTCATGATCGACGACCGCGGGCACCACCCCGGCTTCCCGTCGGTGGCCACCAGCAACCACGCCGGGGCGGCGGACGCCGCCGACCACCTGCTGGCCACCGGGCGAACGCGCGTCGCGATGGTGTCCGGGCCGGTCGAGTTCGGCTGCACCCGCGACCGGACCGCGGGCCTGCGCGCGCGGCTCACCGACGCGGGCGTCGCGTTCGACGAGCGCCTCCTGGTCGAGGGCGACTTCACCCGCGGCGGCGGCCAGGCCGCGGTCGAGGAGCTGGTCGGCGCGGGTGTCGCGTTCGACGCGGTGTTCGCCCACAACGACCTGATGGCCGTCGGCGTGCTCGACGGCCTGCGCGCCGCGGGCCGCACGGTGCCGGACGACGTGGCGGTCATCGGCTTCGACGACATCTCGATCGCCGCCCACACGCGGCCCGCGCTCACGACGATCCGCCAGCCGTCGCGGGAGATGGGCGAGGCGGCGGCCATCATGCTGCTGGACAACCTCGCGGGCAGCGAGCTTCCCGGCGAGCCCCACGTGGTGCCGACCTCCCTGGTGATCCGCGAGTCCGCCCCCGCCTGACCCCGCGCAGGGACCCGCCGATCGCAGGCGGTCCCGGCGACTCCTCCCCCACCCGAGCCGCCGGTCGGCGCGGCCCCGTTCTCGCGGGTCCGCTCCCGCGTGCTCGAAAACCGGTCGGTTCGCGCCGATCGGCTCCTTGACGGCCACATTTCCTGGTTGTTAAATGCATCACATGTCCCTGAAACCGGTTCCGGAACCGGTTCCTGCCAGACTGGATCGATCCACCCTGCGTCCCCAGGTAGGACAACCATGAGACTTTCCCTGCTCCCCCGCCCACCCCGACGACCGCGCCGGCTGACCGCCCTCCTCGCGGTCACGGCGACGGCGCTGGCGACGGCCACCGTGCTCACCTCGAGCACGACGGCGACAGCCGCGCCGACGCTGCTCTCCCAGGGCCGCACGGCCACCGCCTCCTCGACCGAGAACGCCGGCACCCCCGCGAGCGCGGCCGTCGACGGCAACGCGGGCACCCGCTGGGCCAGCGCCGCCAGCGATCCACAGTGGCTCCAGGTCGACCTCGGCGCCACCGCCACGGTCAACCAGGTCGTGCTCAGCTGGGAGGCCGCCTACGGCCGCGCGTTCCAGCTCCAGACCTCCGGCAACGGCACCAGCTGGACCACGATCTACACGACCACCACGAGCACCGGCGGCAACCAGACGCTCAGCGTCACCGGCACCGGCCGCTACGTCCGGCTGAACGGCACCGCCCGCGGGACCGGCTACGGCTACTCGCTGTGGGAGTTCCAGGTGTTCGGCTCGTTCGGCACCGCCGCGCCGTGCGGCACGACGAACGTCGCCCAGGGCAAGGCCGCCACCGCGTCCTCCACCGAGAACGCCGGCACCCCGGCGAGCGCGGCCGTCGACGGCAACGCCGGCACCCGCTGGGCCAGCGCGTTCAGCGATCCACAGTGGATCCAGGTGGACCTCGGCAGCGCGCAGCCGATCTGCCGGGTGGGCCTGAGCTGGGAGGCCGCGTACGGCAGCGCGTTCCAGCTCCAGGTGTCGGACAACGGGTCGAGCTGGACGCCGGTCTACACGACCACGACGGGAACCGGCGGCAACCAGACCCTCGACGTCACCGGCACCGGGCGCTACGTCCGGATGAACGGCACCACGCGGGCCACCGCCTACGGCTACTCACTCTGGGAGCTGTCCGTGTTCACCACCGGCGGCGGAGGCCCGGGCACCACGCCCACCGACCCGTACAACCCGAACCTCGGCCCGAACACGTTCGTCTACGACCCGTCGACGCCGGCCGCCACGATCCAGAGCCGGCTGAACTCGATCGCCACGCAGATGAAGACCAACCAGTTCGGCACCGAGCGCTACGCCGTGCTGTTCAAGCCCGGCAGCTACAACGCCGACGTGAACCTGCGGTTCTACACCCAGGTCGCGGGCCTCGGGCTGTCGCCGGACGACGTGAACCTCAACGGGCACGTGCGCGTGGAGGCGGACTGGCTGCAGCAGGGCAGCGACCCGAACAACCTCGGCAACGCGACGCAGAACTTCTGGCGCTCGGCGGAGAACCTGTCGGTGACGCTGCCGGCCGGCCAGATCGAGCGGTGGGCGGTGTCGCAGGCGGCGCCGTACCGGCGGATGCACCTGCGTGGCCAGGTGCAGCTGTGGAACGGCGGCGACGGCTGGGCGTCGGGCGGCCTCATCGCCGACTCGCGCATCGACGGCGTCGTCGAGTCCGGGTCGCAGCAGCAGTTCTTCACCCGCAACAGCGACCTGCGCGGCGGCTGGTCGGGGTCGGTGTGGAACATGGTGTTCACCGGCACCGCGGGCGCGCCGCCGCAGAACTTCCCGAACCCGTCGCACACGGTCGTGGCGACCACGCCGAAGGTCCGCGAGAAGCCGTTCCTCTACATCACCAGCGGCGGTGAGTACCGGGTGTTCGTGCCGGCGCTGCGGGAGAACGTGAGCGGGACGTCGTGGGGCAACGGCGCGGCGCAGGGCACGTCGATCTCGCTGGCGGACTTCTACGTCGTGCAGGTCGGCACCCCCGCGTCGACGATCAACGCGGCGCTCGCCGAGGGCAAGCACCTGCTGTTCACCCCCGGCGTGCACCACCTGAGCGAGGCGCTGCGGGTGACGAACCCGAACACGGTCGTGCTGGGCCTCGGCCTCGCGACGCTCACCCCGGACACCGGCCAGGCGGCCATCTCGGTGTCCGATGTGGACGGTGTGAAGCTGGCCGGTCTGCTGCTCGACGCGGGCCCGGTGAACTCGCCGGCGCTCGTGGAGCTCGGCCCGTCCGGCTCGTCGGCCAACCACACGGCGACCCCGTCGTCACTGCACGACGTGTTCTTCCGGGTCGGCGGCGCGCACGTGGGCAAGGCGACGGTGTCGTTGCAGATCAACAGCCGCGACGTGATCGGCGACCACATGTGGCTGTGGCGCGGCGACCACGGCACCGGGACCGGCTGGGACCAGAACACGGCGCAGAACGGCCTGGTGGTCAACGGCGACAACGTGACGATGTACGGCCTGTTCGTCGAGCACTACCAGCAGTACAACACCATCTGGAACGGCAACGGCGGCCGGACGTACTTCTACCAGAACGAGATGCCCTACGACCCACCGAGCAACGCGGCGTGGGGCAGCAGCGGCGGCGGCTCGCTCGGCTGGGCGTCGTACAAGGTCGCCGACTCGGTGACCACGCACGAGGCCTGGGGGGTGGGCGTGTACTGCTTCTTCAACACCAACTCGGCGGTGACGGCCAGCCGCGGCTTCGAGGTGCCGAACAAGGCCGGGGTGCGTTTCCACGGCCTGGTCACGGTCTCCCTCGGCGGCGTGGGGACGATCAACCGCGTCATCAACGACACGGGTGAGGTGGCGAACCTGCCGCACCAGGTGAGCTATGTGACGAACTACCCGTAGTCGTTCGGTGGGAACAGGGGGCGCCGCGGTCCTGCCCGCGGCGCCCCCGCCCCACGCGCTGGCTCGGGACGTCTCACCAGACCTCCTACGACGCAACGTTCTCGTCGATGGTGCGCACAGCCGGTGCGTCAGGCGGAGTCGCGGATCACCAGGGTGGGGTCGAAGATCACCGATCGCGGCGGCACCGCCGGGTCGTCGATGTGGGCCAGCACGAGTCTCGCCATCTCCGCGCCCATGTCCTCCACCGGCTGGCGGACCGTGGTCAGCTGGGGGCGGCAGGACTGGGCCGGGCTGCTGTCGTCGAAGCCGATCACCGCCACGTCGGCCGGGACCTGGCGGCCCGCGTGGGCCAGGACGCCCAGCGCGCCGGCCGCCATCAGGTCGTTGGCCGCGAAGACGCCGTCCACCTCGGGAACGCCTGCCAGCAGGCGGGTCATGGCCGACTCGCCGCTCTCGTGGGTGAAGTTGCCCGTCTCGTTCGGGACGTACGCGTGGCCGTGTCTCGCCATCGCGTCGCGAAAGCCCGCCAGGCGGTCCTGGCTCGCCGGCACGTCCAGCGGGCCCGAGATCGTCGCCACGTGGCGGCAGCCTCGGGCCACCAGGTGGTCTGCCGCCAGCCCGGCACCCGCGCGGTGCGCGAGGTCGACGTAGCTGATCGGGATCGGCGGCGTCGGCCGGGCGAACAGCACCACGGGCAGCGCCGCCCGCACGCACATCCCCGGCAGCGGGTCCTCGGCGTGCGTCGACACCAGCAGCGCACCATCGGCCCCGCCCTGCCGCAGGTGCGCGACCACGTCCGCGCGTGCCTGCTCGGTGTCGGCCAGCATCAGCAGCGGGTGCATGGCGTGCCGGCGCAGGAAGTCGACCACCCCGCCGACCACCCGGCCGAAGAACGGGTCGCCGAACACCCGGGTGGAGTACCGGGGGTCGACCGGCCCGTCCGGCTCGCCCGCACCGGACACGACCAGCGCGATGGCCCCGGTCCGCCGGGTGACCAGCGAGCGCGCGACCCGGTTGGGCGCATACCCGGTCTCCTCGATGGCCCGGCGGACCACCTTCTGGATCTCCGTGTCCACGTTCCGGATGCCGTTGATCACCCGGGACACGGTCGCCCGGGACACGCCGGCCACCCTGGCCACGTCCTCGAGCGTCGGCGCACCATCAGTCATGGCTCCCCATCGTACGGGAGAGCGCTCTCCGTCAGTCTCCGATCGTGACCGGCGCGGTCAGCGGCAGGTCCCCGGCGGACCGTCCGGCGTGCACGGTGAGCTCGCCGGGCTCGACCGCCCAGCCCCGCGGCGACCAGTGCTCGACCATCCGGGCCGGCACGTCGACGACCGCGTCGACCACCCCGCCCGGGCCCGCGGTCACCGCGGTGAACCCGGCCAGCCAGCGCGCCGGGTACCCGACCGCACCGTCCGAACGGGACAGATAGACCTGCACGACCTCGCGACCGCGCCGGGATCCGGTGTTGCGCAACCGGATCCGCACCGAGCACGCGTGACCGTCCGGCTCGGACACCGAGATGTCCTCATAGGACCACGTGGTGTAGCCGAGCCCGTGGCCGAACCAGTACGCGGGCGACACCCGGGCCGCGAGCCACGCCCGGTAGCCGACGTCGAGCCCCTCGTCGTAGTACAGGACCCCGTCGACCGGCCGGGTGTCGAGCACCGGGACGTCGGCCGCCGCGGCCGGCCAGGTGGTGGGCAGCCGCCCGCCCGGCTCGGCCGTGCCGAACAGCACGTCGGCCAGCCCGTGGCCGGCCTGCTCGCCGGGGAACCAGCTCAGCAGCACCGCCGGCACCTCGTCGCGCCACGGCAGCAGCACCGGCCCACCGGAGTTGACGATCACCACCGTGTTCGGGTTCGCCGCGGCCACCGCGCGGACCAGTTCGTCCTGCGCGCCCGGCAGGGCCAGCGACACCCGGTCGAAGCCCTCGCTCTCGATCTCGTCGGTGGTGCCGACCACGACCACCGCCGCGTCCGCCGAGGACGCCAGCGACACCGCCACGGCCAGCTCGTCGACCGCGCGCCGCCGCGGCGGGTCGGCGGCCAGGAACGTCGCCACCCCGGTGCCCGGCACGAGCTCGCGGCGCGCCACGAGGTGCACGTCCGTGCCCTCGGTCACGGCCAGCGTGCCGGCCCGGAACGCCGGCGCGAGGTGCACCGTCGCCGGGTCGTCGGTGTCGACCACGATGACCTCGTCGACGAGCGGCAGCCCGTCCGCGGTCAGTGACACCGGACCCCAGCCACCGACCGCGAGCCGCCATTCGCCGCTCTCCGGGGGCCGCAGCACCGCCTGGAGCTCCACCGCCACCGCGCCGGCGACCATCGCCGGCTCGAGGATCCGCCCGGACAGCCGCCGCTCGGCGTGCAATTCGACACCCCCAGCGTCGAGCAGCCGCACCAGCACCCCCGGCTCCCCGGAGACCGGGTCGCGGGAGAACGCCGGGTCGAGCGGGGTCGGCGACTCGCTCGGGTACGCGCCCACCGCGTGCACGACGTCCGCGGTCCCGGCGAGCGCGGCCCGGATGCCGTCCAGCGGCGAGACCGGCGCGGCCGGGTACACCCCCGCGCTGCCGCCACCCTGGATCCGCGCGGTCACCGCGTTCCAGCCCAGCACGGCGACCCGGCGCACCGCCGTCGGGTCGAGCGGCAGCACGCCCTCGTTGCGCACGAGCACCGCGCTGGCCGCGACCGCCCGGCGCAGCACCGCCAGCTCACTCTCCACAGTGGACACCGGCGCCGGCCGGGCCGTCGACGTGCCCAGCGCCCCCACCTGGTCGGCCAGGCGCAGCAGCCGCAGCACCTTCTCGTCCACAGTGGACTCCGACACCTCGCCGGCCCGCACCGCGGTCACCAGCGCGGCACCCCACGGCCCGTGCGGTCCCGGCATCACCAGGTCCTGCGCGGCCCGCGCGGACGCGACGGTCGAGTGCACCGCACCCCAGTCCGACATCACCGGCCCGGCGAACCCCCACTCGTCCTTCAGCGGCGACGCCAGCAGCGGGCTCTCCGACATCGGCACGCCGTTGACCCCGTTGTAGGCCGACATCACCGCCCACACGCCGGCCCGCACGGCCGCCTCGAACGGCACCAGATACACCTCGCGCAGCACCCGCTCGCCGACCTTCGCGTCGAGCGTCATCCGCTCGGTCTCGGAGTCGTTGGCCACGTAGTGCTTCGCGGCCGCCGCCACCCCGCCAGCCTGCACGCCGCGGATGTAGGCCGCGCCGATCCGCCCGACGAGCCACGGATCCTCGCTGTAGCACTCGAAGTGCCGGCCGCCGACCGGCGAGCGGTGCAGGTTCAGCGTCGGCGCGAGCAGCACGTCCACGCCCTTGCGCCGGGCCTCGGCGGCGAGCAGCCCGCCGAGGCGCTCGACCAGCGACGGGGACCAGGTGGCCGCGAGCGCGGTGGGTGAGGGCAGCACGAGCGAGGTGTCCCGCTCGTCCCACCGCTCACCCCGCACGCCGACCGGGCCGTCCGACATGACCACCGGCCGCAGCCCGATCGCCGGCTCGGCGTGGACGCGCCACTGGGTCGCGCCGGTCAGCAGGCGGACCTTCTGCTCGAGATCCAGCTTGCCGACCAGCCGCCGAAGCTCCTCGGTACCCACAGGTGCCCCTCTCTGTGTTCGATTGTTCGCTCCGCTCCTGCGCTACTCGCCGTCTTTTCTCCGTCCAGACGGCGAACGCTCCGTCACTCCCGCTCACTGTGTTGAATTGTTCGCTTCGCTTCTCCGCTACTCGCCGTCTTCCCTCCTCGCGTGCTCGGCGCTGGCGCGCCTGCGCGCGCTCGTCAGTCCAGACGGCGAACGCTCCGTCACTCCCGCTCACGCGTCCAGACGGCGAACGCTCCGGCGCTCCCGCTCACGGGTCGAGAGGTCAGGTCACGCTTGCGGGTGTGACGGATCTCCGGGCCGGCCGCCGCTCCCGCGGGTCGGAGCCGAGGTTGAGCAGCGCCTCCACCGGCAGCGTGGCCGCGCCGACCGCGACCGCGTCCGGGCCGAGCTGGCACAGCTCGATCGACGTCTGCTCGTAGGCGTGCCGGAGCGCGTGCGCGGCGGTGGCCCGGCGGATGTCGGGCAGCAGCAGGGTGCCGAGCGCGAGCCCGGCCCAGCCGCCGAGGACGATCCGCTCGGGGTTGAACAGGTTGACCAGGTTGGCGATGCCGGCGCCGAGGTAGCCGACGGTCTCCTCGACGACCGCGGCCGCGGTGGCCGACCGGTCCGTGGAGGCCAGCAGGAAGTCCAACTGGGACTGCTCGTCCGGCCGGGGGATCGCCCGCCCGCCGCGTGCCTTGCGGAACCGGTCGAGGATGCCCTCCGCGCCGACGTAGGCCTCGAGGCACCCCCGCGCGCCGCACCGGCACAGCCGCCCGCCGAACATCAGCGTGGTGTGCCCCCACTCCCCCGCGCTGCTGGTCGAGCCGCGGTAGGTGGTGCCGTCGGTGATCACCGTGGCACCCACCCCGGAGCCGATCAGCGCGATCACCGCGTGCCGCGCGCCGCGGCCCGCGCCGAACCACATCTCCGCCTGCCCCTGGGTCTTGGCGCCGTTCTCGACGAACAGCGGCGCGCCGACCCCGCACTCGCGCACCAGGTCCGCCAGCGCGATCCCGTCCCAGCCGATGGCCTGCGCGTGCACCCGGACCTTCTCGCCCTGCTCGACCGTGCCGGGCACGCCGATGCCGACGCCGAGCACGTCGGCCTCGTCCACCCCGGCCTGGCCGAGCAGCTCGGTGAGCCCGGCCGCGATGAGCGGGCCGACGAGCGCGGGGTCGGGCTGGGGCGGCGGCAGCGCCCGGTCGACCGCGGCGAGCCGGGTCATGCTCAGGTCGAACAGCTCCATCTTCACGCCGGTCTCGCCGACGTCCACGCCGATGACCGAGCCGTAGCCGGGACTCACCCGCAGCAGCACCCGCGGCCGGCCGCCGTCGGACTCGACCAGGCCGGCCTCCACCACCAAGCCGTCGTCGATCATCTCGCCGACCACGTTGCTGACCGTGGCCGCGGACAACCCGGTGCGCTGGCCCAGCTCGTAGCGGCTCAGCGGTCCCTCGAAGAACAGCGTCGACAGCAGGGTCGAACGGTTGCGCCGCCGCAGGTCCCGGACCGTGGCGCGCCTCGGCTCCATGAACTTCCCCTCCCACCCCGGCCGTGCGAAGCCTAACCAGAGCTGACGATAGTTCATCCGCCGACTTAATTCGTAGCTTAAAATTAGTCTAATTTCGTTACCTGGATGTTATTGACGTGACCGCCGTCACCCCGATTGACTCGTTGCGCTGCTCTCCCCTGCTCCCGAGGAGGAAAACCCATGCGACTCAGGCGCACTGCCGCGTTGGTCGCCGCGCTCACGATCACACTGTCCGGAGTGGCCGCGTGCGGCAGCGGATCCGGTGCTGATGCGGGCAACGCGGCCGGGGTGCTGAACATCGGCATGCCCAACGGGCCGCAGACGGAGAACCACAACCCGTTCCTCCCCTCGTCGTCGGCAGCGTCGCTCGGCTACAAGTGGATGATCTTCGAGCCACTGGTGATGACCAGCCAGGTGAAGCCGACCGAGGAGGGCAAGCCCTGGCTCGCCACCGAGTGGGCCTGGTCGGACAACTTCCGCAAGCTGGAGCTGACCATCCGCGACGGCGTGCAGTGGGCCGACGGCAAGCCGATGACCGCGAACGACGTCGCGTACACCTACAACCTGCTCAAGGCCACCCCGGCGCTGAACATCAACGCCATCCCGTTCGGCGGGGCCACGGCCACCGGCAACAAGGTGACCGTCACGTTCACCTCGTCCCAGTTCGTGAACCAGGTCGACATCCTGAGCTCGATCGTGGTGCCCGAGCACATCTGGTCCAAGCTCAAGGACCCGGGCACCGACACCCTCAAGGACCCGATCGGCACCGGCCCGTACAAGCTGAAGACGTTCACCCCGCAGACCGTCACGCTCACCCGGCGGGACACCTACTGGCAGGACCTCCCCCAGCCCAAGGAACTGCGCTACACCTCCTACAACGACAACAACGCGCAGACCACCGCGCTGGCCAACGGCTCGTCGGAGTGGGCGTTCACGTTCATCTCGAACTACAAGGCCGTCTACGTCGACAAGGACCCGCAGCACCACAAGCTGTGGTTCCCCGGCACGCTCGCGATCCACGGCCTGTTCTTCAACACCGAGCACAAGCCGTTCGACGACCCGGCGCTGCGCCGGGCGATGAGCATGGTCGTCGACCGCAAGGACATCTTCAACCAGGGTGAAGCCGGCTACTTCTACCCCCAGGTCACCAGCGTGACCGGTATCCCGACGCCCGCCGGTGACGCGTTCATCTCCGACGAGTTCAAGGGCAAGAACTACGCCCTCGACGTCGAGGGCGCGAAGAAGGAGCTCACCAGCAACGGCTACCGCTTCGACGGCGACACGCTGCTGGACAAGACCGGCAAGCCCGTCAAGATCACCCTGTCGAACCCCGCCGGCTGGTCGGACTACATCACCGACCTGGAGATCCTCAAGGACAACTTCTCCCAGCTCGGCATCGACGTCACCGTCGACAAGGCCAACACCGACGCGTGGACCACCAACATCGACACCGGTGAGTTCGAGGCGGCCATGCACTGGACCAACGGCGGCGCCACCCCGTTCGACCTCTACCAGTCCATGATGGACGGTACGTTGTACAAGGCCCGCGGCGAGGCCGGCACCAACGGCAACTGGGGCCGGTTCCGCAACGACAAGGCCACCGCCGCGCTCGACAGCTACGCCAACGCCGCGGACGACACCACCCGCACCGAGGCGATGGCCGAGCTGCAGCGGACCTTCGTCGAGCAGATGCCGGTGATCGTCACCTCGGCCGCCAACGCCGGCGGCGAGTACAGCACCAAGCGCTGGGTGGGCTGGCCGGACGAGAACAACCAGTACGCCCCCGCCCAGCCGACCCTGCTGAACTCGCTGGACGTGGTCCTGCACCTGAAGCCCGCCGCGTAATGCCGGCGAGCCCTGCGCCCACCGCCTCCGGCACCACCGACGTGGTGCTGGAGGCGGTGGGTCTCACCAAACACTTCCCCGTCCGGCGGCGGCTGCGCGATCTCACCCGCGAGCGGCGCAGCGTCCGGGCGGTCGACGACGTCAGCATCGTGCTGCGGCGCGGTCAGGTCACCGCGATGGTCGGCGAGTCCGGGTCGGGCAAGTCCACCGTGGCCCGGCTGCTCGCCCAGCTCGTCGGGCAGACCGCGGGCGAGGTCCGGCTGCACGACAAGGTGGTGCGCGCGTCCCGGGGGCGCGCGTTCCGCGCGTACTGCCGGCGGGTCCAGATGGTCTTCCAGGACCCGTTCGCCTCGCTCAACCCGATCCACACCGTCCGCTACCACCTCACCCGGGCCCTGCGCATCCACCGCCGCGGCGAGGACCTCCAGGCAGGGCTCGACGACCTGCTCACCCGGGTGCAGCTCACCCCGCCGGAGCGGTTCCTGTCGAAGTACCCGCACGAGCTCTCCGGCGGGCAGCGCCAGCGGGTCGCGATCGCGCGGGCGCTGGCCGCGGGGCCGGAGGCGCTGCTGGCCGACGAGCCGGTGTCCATGTTGGACGTCTCGATCCGGCTGGGCGTGCTGAACCTGCTGCGGGACCTGCGCGACCGGCTCGACCTCGCGATCCTCTACATCACCCACGACATCGCCTCGGCCCGCTACTTCGCCGACGAGGTGCTCGTGATGTACGCGGGCCAGGTGGTCGAGGGCGGCGACGGCGAGGCGGTCACCCAGCGCGCCGCGCACCCGTACACCCAGCTGCTGATCTCCTCCGCGCCCGACCCGGACCGGATCGCCGGCGAGGCGCAGGTCGAGGAGCCCGAGGCGGGCGGCGAGCCGCCGAGCCTGATCAACCCGCCGTCCGGCTGCCGGTTCCACCCCCGCTGCCCGCACGCGATGGCCCGGTGCGGCGCCGAGGCGCCGCCGCGGCTTCCGGTGGGCGGCAACGGGACCGGGCACTGGGCGGCGTGCTGGCTCTACGACGCGGAGACCGTGGCGGCCTCGGCGCCGGCTCAGGAGACCGCGCCGTGACCTACCTCCTGCGCCGGCTCGCCTTCTACGCGTTCACCGCCTGGGCCGCGATCACGATCAACTTCTTCCTGCCGCGGCTGATCCCCGGCGACCCGGTGCTGGCGCTGATCAGCAAGGCGCACGGGCAGCTGGACACCCGGGCCATCCAGTCGCTGTACATCCTCTTCGGACTCGACGACAAGCAGAGCCTGTTCTCCCAGTACCTCGACTACTGGGGCCAGCTGCTGCGCGGCGACCTGGGGCTGTCGTTCACGTTCTTCCCCACCCCGGTGTCCGAGGTGATCGCGAACAGCCTGCCGTGGACGCTCGCGCTCGTCGGGTTCACCACGATCATCAGCTTCCTGCTCGGCACCACGCTCGGCATGATGGCCGGCTGGTGGCGCGGGTCCTGGGTGGATGTGGTGATGCCGGTGACGACGTTCCTGTCGTCCATCCCGTACTTCTGGCTCGGCCTGATCGCGATCACGCTGTTCGCCGACCAGGGCGGGGCGTTCCCCTCCTCCGGCGGGTTCGACCCCGGCGTCGTGCCGGGCTGGGACTGGGGCTTCGTCGGCAGCGCGATCTACCACAGCATCCTGCCCGCGATCACGATCCTCGTGACCTCGATGAGCGGCTGGGTGCTGTCGATGCGCAACATGATGCTCACGGTGTCCAGTGAGGACTACATCACCGTCGCGCACGCCAAGGGCCTGTCCGAGCGCCGGGTGATGGTGAGTTACGCGGCCCGCAACGCCCTGCTGCCCAACGTGTCCGCGTTCGCGCTTTCGCTCGGCCTCATCGTCGGCGGCACGCTGCTCGTGGAGATCGTGTTCTCCTACCCCGGCGTCGGGTTCCAGCTGTTCGCCGCCGTCGGCGCCAAGGACTACCCGCTGATGCAAGGGATCTTCCTGATCATCACGCTGTCGGTCCTGGTGGCCAACCTGCTCGCGGACGTCATCTACCTGCTCCTCGACCCGCGCACCCGGAAGGAGGGCTGAGCCCGTGGCACTCCCCACCGTGGACGTCCTGGCGGTGCCCGCCGAGCCGCCAGTGGCCCGCAGGCGCAGGCGCCGCTCGGCGTTCCTGCGCAACGGCAAGGCACTCACCGGGCTCGTGATCCTCGGCATCCTGCTCGTGTTCGCCGTCATCGGGCCGTGGGTCACGCCCTACGACCCGGGCAAGCGCAGCGACGACCTGCTGGTCGGGCCGAGCGCCGCGCACTGGTTCGGCACCACGCACCTCGGCCAGGACATCCTCAGCCAGATCCTCGACGGCACCCGCAGCGTGATGCTCGTGGGGCTCGTCGCCGGCGTCGTGGCCACGGTGCTCGCGATCCTGTTCGGCGTCACGTCGGGCTACTTCGGCGGCACCGGCGGCGAGGGGCTTTCGGCGCTGTCCAACGTGTTCCTCGTGATCCCCGCGCTGCCGCTGATCCTCATCATCACGCTCACCCTGCCCGAGACCGACGACCTGACCATCGCGCTGGTCATCGGGTTCACCTCGTGGGCGTGGGGCGCGCGGGTGCTGCGCGCGCAGACGCTGTCGTTGCGGCGGCGCGACTACGTGGAGGCCGCGCGCGCCACCGGCGAGTCAACCTGGCGGATCCTCGGCTTCGAGATCCTGCCCAACCTCACCGCCGTGATCGCGGCGAGCTTCGTGTCCACGGTGATCTTCGCCGTGCTGTCGGAGATCACGCTGGCGTTCATCGGCGTCCCCGGGGTGTCCGAGTGGAACTGGGGCGCGATCCTGTTCTGGGCGCAGAGCCAGCAGGCGCTGGCGCAGGGCGCGTGGTGGTGGTTCGTACCGGCCGGGCTCGCGATCGCGTTGCTCGGCACGGGTCTCGCGCTGCTCAACTTCGGCATCGACGAGTACGTCAACCCGCGGCTGCGCAGTGGGCCGCAGCGGGTGCGCGGGGTCAAGATGCGGGTCGGGTTCACCCCGGTCCTGGCGCGGGAAGGGGAGGGCCGGTGACGGGCGAGCCGGTACTGGACATCCGCGGGCTGTCGGTCGACTACGGGCTCGGCGAGGACGCCGTGCACGCGGTCCGCGACGTCGACCTCACGCTGCACCGCGGCGAGGTGCTCGGTCTCGCGGGCGAGAGCGGCAGCGGGAAGTCCACGCTGGCCTACGGGATGCTGCGGCTGCTGCCGCCGCCCGGGGTGATCCGCGGCGGGCAGGTCACCTACCACCCGCGCGACGGCGAGCCGTTCGACCTGATGACGCTGTCCCGGTCGCGGTTGCGCCGGTTCCGCTGGGCGGAGATCTCGATCGTGTTCCAGGGCGCGATGAACTCGCTCAACCCCGTGCACACGGTCGCCACCCAGCTCGCCGACGTCATCGCCGCGCACGAGCCGCGGACCACCTCGGCGGCGCGGCGGGCACGGGCGGTCGAGCTGCTGAACCTGGTCGGCATCAACGCCGACCGGCTGGGCAGCTACCCCCACCAGCTCTCCGGCGGCATGCGGCAGCGGGTGATGATCGCGATGGCGCTCGCGCTCGAGCCGCGGGTGGTCGTGATGGACGAGCCGACCACCGCGCTGGACGTGGTGATGCAGCGCCAGATCCTGCGCCAGCTCGTCGAGCTGCGCGAGCGGATCGGGTTCTCGGTGCTGTTCATCACCCACGACCTGTCGCTGCTGGTGGAGTTCTCCGACCGGATCGCGATCATGTACGGCGGCCGCATCGTCGAGTCGGCGCCGGCCGCCGAGCTTTACCGCTCGTCGCTGCACCCCTACAGCGACGGCCTCCTGCATTCCTTTCCCGCGCTGCGCGGTCCCCGGCGCGAGCTGACCGGCATCCCGGGCTCGCCACCGGACCTCCGCGCGATGCCGACGGGATGCGCGTTCCATCCCCGCTGCCCGAAAGCCTTCGACCCGTGCGCCAGCCGGTCGCCGCTGCTCCTGGCGCCGGACGGCGAGGGGAGCTCGGACCGGACCGTGGCCTGCTGGTTGCACAGCGATCACGAGACAGCCGAGCGGGTCACGACCTGACCCGGAGTCACGACACATGGAGGATGGATCTTGGACACGACTGCGGCTGTGGTGGAACCCGCGGCGGAGCTGGCGCTGATCTCGGGCCTGCCCGCGGACTTCCGGTGGGGGGTGGCGACGTCCGCGTACCAGATCGAAGGAGCCCACGACGAGGACGGCCGCGGTCCGTCCATCTGGGACACTTATTGCCGGACGCCGGGCATGGTCGACGGCGGCCACAACGGTGACATCGCCTGCGATCACTACCATCGGATGCCCCAGGACGTCGCGCTGATCAAGTCACTCGGCGTGGACCTCTACCGGTTCTCCGTGGCGTGGCCGCGGGTGCAACCGGGTGGTCGCGGCCCGGCCAACGCGGTGGGGCTCGGCTTCTACGACCGCCTGGTGGACGAGCTGTTGCGGTCCGGAGTGGACCCGTGGGTCACGCTGTACCACTGGGACCTGCCCCAGGAGCTGGAGGACGCGGGCGGCTGGCCGGCCCGGGACACCGCCTACCGCTTCGCCGACTACGCGATGCTGGTGTTCGACAAGCTCCAGGACCGGGTCCGGACGTGGACGACGCTGAACGAGCCGTGGTGCTCGGCCATGCTCGGCTACTACGAGGGACGCCAGGCGCCCGGCCGTCAGGACTTCCCGGCGGCGATGGAGGCCGTGCACCATCTCCTGTTGGGCCACGGCCTGGCCGCCCAACGCATGCGCGCGGCCGCCACCGAGCCCATCGAGCTGGGTATCACGCTGAACATGGGCACGTCGATGCCGGCGACCCAGTCGCTGGCCGACCAGGAGGCCACCCGCCGCGCCGACGGCCTCGGCGCGCGGATCTACCTGGATCCGCTGCTGCGCGGGCAGTATCCCGGCGACATCATGGATGACCTGTCCGTGCGCGGCGTGAAGCTCCCCGTGGTCGACGGGGACCTCCAGATCATCAGCGAGCCCATCGACGTGCTCGGGGTGAACTACTACTCGAGCCACCTGGTGTCCGGTGTGGACTCCGCGGGGCGCACGGAGGACGCGGACGGCAACCCCGTGCAGTCCAACATCCCCATGGGCCGCCCGGTGACCGCGATGGACTGGGAGATCGTGCCGGAAGGCTTCACCGATCTGCTGGTGCGCCTGTCCCGCGACTACCCCGGCGTGCCGATGGTGATCACGGAGAACGGCGCTGCCTTCGACGACGAAGCCGATCCGTCGGGCTACGTGGCCGACGCGGACCGGACCGCGTACCTGTCGGCGCACATCGCCGCGGTGGCGGCGGCGCGGGTGCGGGGAGCGGACGTGCGCGGGTACTTCGCCTGGTCGCTGATGGACAACTTCGAATGGTCCTACGGCTACGCCAAGCGCTTCGGGTTGGTACACGTGGACTACGAGACCCAGGTCCGGACCCCGAAGCAGAGCGCCCTGTGGTACCGCGACACGATCAAGAAGGTCCGCGGCCACTGACGGGAGAGGGTCCATTCGCCTGGCACGAATGGACCCTCTGTCGCCCGTGCTTCGGCGGCTCATCCCAGGGGAGCGACGGGCTTGGCCTCCGGCCCCCGGGATCCAGCCTACCGACGGCCACCGACAGAAACGGTCACTGTGGACAGCGCCTGTGCACAGCCCGAGAACTGTCGGTCCGAGCCGGTAGCGTGGAACCGGGGGCCGGAGGCCACCCGCCCTCAGCGGCGGTACACGCCGAACTCGTAGAGCGAGTAGCCCCACCCGGTCCCGCGCTGAGTGCCGTACACCCGCACGTACCGTCCCGACCCGGCCACGTCGAACGAGTCGACCCCACCGTTGCCCGACGTGGTCGAGTAGACCGACCGCCAGGAGGACCCGTCGTCGGAGACGTCGATCGAGTAGGCGCGACCGAACGCGGCCTCCCACACCAACTGCACGTGGTCGAACGACACGACCGACCCGAGGTCGACCTGGACCCACTGCGGGTCACTCCAGTCACTGGCCCACCGCGACGTCAACGACCCGTCGGTGGCCAGCGAAGCCAGGTACGGCGCCCCGTCCCCCTGCGCCTGATACGACGACGCCGTGGTCGGCCGTCCCTGCGCGATGTTGGTCCCAGGAACGGAAGGCGGCACCACCCGGAACGACCGCGACTCGATCCC
>NZ_DASWSJ010000252.1:0-2366 GCF_036402745.1 Actinophytocola sp.
AGCCCCAGGCCGCCGTGCATCTCGATCTCCTGCGCGGTCAGGTACCCGGCGCTCTCCCCCACCAGGTAGCCGACCAGCCCGGCGATCTCGGCGGGCTCGGCGAACCGGCCCATCGGGATCAGCGACAGGATCCGGTCCCGCACCGCGTCCGGCATGGCGAGTGCCTTGGGGGTGGCCACCATGCCGGGCAGCACGCAGTTGGCGGTGATGCCGCGCTTCGCGTTCTCGGTGGCGATCGTGCGCATCATGCCGTGCAGCCCGGCCTTCGACGCCGCGTAGGCGACCTGGCCGGGCAGCCCCTCGTGGCCGGCCAGGCTGGAGATCGCCACGATGCGCCCCCAGCCGCGCTCGCGCATGCCGACCAGGCAGGCCTGGATCACCCGGAACGCCCCGGTGAGGTTGACGTCGATGTCGCGGCGCCACTGCTCGCCGGTCATCCGCTGCGTCGGGGCGATGGTGTCCACGATGCCGGCGTTGGACACGCACACGTCCACCTCGGCCAGCACCGCCGGCATCGGGTCCGTCGCGATGTCCAGCTGGATGTCGCACGGCCCGCTGATGTCCGGGGTGATGACCTTCAGACCGTCGGCGCGCAGCCGTTCGGCGATGGCCGCGCCGATGCCGCCGTTGGCGCCGGTCACCAGTGCGGTGCGTCCGGTCATGCGTACAGCTCCTCGATCGTGGCCGCGTACTTGGACCCGATGACGCGGCGGCGCATCTTCATCGTCGGGGTCAGTTCGTCGCCGTCGGGCAGCCAGTCGGCGGGCAGCAGCCGCCAGTACTTGATCTGCTCGACGCGGGACAGCTCGGTGTTGGCCAGCGCCACCTCGGCGCCGACGTCGGCCAGCAGGTCCGGGTCGGCGGTGAGCGCGGCGTAGTCGGTATCGGGGCGGCCGTGTGCGGCGGCCCAGGCGCGGGCCCCGTCGGGGTCGAGCACCAGCAGCGCCACCGTGTAGGGCCGCCGGTCGCCGATCGCGCAGGCCTGCCCGATGAGCGGCCCAGCCGTCTTCAGCGCCAGCTCGATCGCCAGCGGGGACATGTTCTTGCCGGCCGCATTGATGATCAGTTCCTTCTTGCGGTCGACGATGCTCAGGTAGCCGTCCGCGTCGATCCGGCCGATGTCGCCGGTGTGCAGCCAGCCGTCGATGATCGTCTCGGCGGTCAGGTCGGGCCGGCCCCGGTAGCCGCGCATGACCTGCGGGCCCTTGGCCAACACCTCACCGTCCTCGGCGATGCGCAGCTCGACTCCGCGCAGCGGCTGGCCGACGGTGCCGTAGCGCAGGTCGCCGGGAGGGTTCGCGGTGAGGATCCCGCAGGTCTCCGACATGCCCCAGACCTCCGAGATCGGCAGGCCCAGCGCCGCGAAGTAGCGCAGCGTCTCGGCCGGCAGCGGGGCGGCGCCGACGATCAGGAACCGGACCTGGTCCAGCCCCAGCTTCTCCCGGACGGCGGCGGTGGCCGCCGCCGGCAGCGTCGCCGGGTCGGTGAGACCCTTGGCCTCCAGCGCTGCGCGCAGCTTCTCCCACACCCGGGGCACCGAACCCCAGACGGTGGGCCGCACCGAGGGCAGCACCGCGATGATCTGGGTCGGGTCGAGCACACAGGTCACCTCGAAACCCAGCACCATCCACCAGTAGTGCGCCGACCAGCGGTCCGCGACGTGCGCGTTCGGCAGGTACGACGTCATCCGGCCGCCCCGGGGCAGGCCCGCGAGCGAGGTGTACGCCCGGATCATCTCGAGCATCCCGTGGTGGCTCAGCTCGACCGGCTTCGGCTCGCCGGTGGTGCCGGAGGTCCAGATGATGGTCAGCGGCCCGTCGGCGGGCACCGCGCGCCAGCTCGCCTCGAAGTCGAAGCCCGGCGGCGCCACAGGCAGCGCGTCGAGCTCGTCCAGCACCACCACATGCTCGACGGCGGTGCCCGCCAGCACGGCCCGGATCGACGCCGCGAACTCGCGCTCACAGACAACGACCCTGCTGCCCGCGCCGCCCAGCAGGAACTGGATCTGGCTCGGCGAGGACGTCAGGTAGATCGACCACGGCACCGCGCCCAGGTGCAGGGCGGCGGCGTCCACCAGGTTGAACTCCGGGCGGTTGGACACCATCAGCGCCACCGTGTCCCCAGCCCCGACGCCGAGCCCGGCCAGCCCACCGGCCAGCCGCCGCACCCGCTCCGCGCACTGCGCCCAGGTCAGGCTGACGGCGCCGTCGGAGGTCCGCAGTGCAACCTGGTCGGGGCGCTCGGCCGCGGTCGCCTGGAACGCCTCGACGAGCGTCGCCTCCGGACCGAGGTGCCCGAGTGGCTCGAGCACCGCCAAACCGCTACCGGCCTCCCCCGCTGTGCCAGTCATCTCCCGCCGAACCCCC
>NZ_DASWSJ010000253.1:0-17661 GCF_036402745.1 Actinophytocola sp.
GACGACGACGATCGCGACGATGGTCACGAGCGCCGCGAGCCTGCCGGGCGTGGCGAGTAGGCGAACGATCCTCACGAGCAGCAGACGTTACGCCGGCCCGCCGCGGTTCCCCCGCCTGCCGGGACAGCCAAAGGGGCAGCCCGGGCTAGCGTGCGGAACGTGGATGATCGGAAAGAACTGGTCCGCCGCGGCTACGACGCCGTGTCGCAGCGCTACGACGAGACCTACGGCGCCGAGACGAAGTACCAGCCGTGGCTGGCCGCGCTGGTCGCCACGCTCCCGCCCGGCTCGACGGTGGTCGACCTCGGCTGCGGCAGTGGGGTGCCGGTGGCGCGTGCCTTCGCCGCCGCCGGGCACCGGGTCGTCGGGGTGGACTTCAGCGAGGGGCAGCTCGGCCGGGCCCGGTCGCTGGTGCCGGGTGCGAGGTTCGTGCGGGCCGACCTCGCGGGCGTGTCGTTCCCGCCGGCGTCGCTGGACGCGGTCGTGGCCTTCTACTCGATCATCCACGTGCCGCTGGACGAGCAGCCCGCGCTGCTGGGCCGGATCGGGTCGTGGCTGCGCCCGGGCGGCGTGTTCGCGGCGACGATGGGGCACACGGCGTGGACGGGCACCGACGACGACTGGCTCGGCGCGCCGATGTGGTGGAGCCACGCGGACGCGGACACGAACCGGTCGTGGCTCGCGGGGGCCGGGCTGGTGGTGGAGCGCGAGGAGTACCTCCCCGAGGGGGACGGCGGGGCCGTGTTGTTCGAGGCGAGGAAGCCGTCATGATCATCGTGCCGTGGCGGCGCCGGCGATGAGTTTCCGCGCGCCGGGTGGTCCAACTGTCGAGTACCCCAGCGAAGGAGAAGCCCGATGAGCACCGTCCAGCTGTTCGTGAGCATGTCCGTCGACGGCTACGTCGCGGGCCCGAACGTCTCCGACACCCACCCGATGGGGGAGGACGGCGAGCGCCTGCACGAGTGGATGTTCGCCGAACCGACGGCGCGGCCCGACCTCGAGGTGATCGAGAGAGTCCGCGCCGACACCGGCGCGGTGGTGATCGGCCGCCGCACGTTCGACCTCGGGCTGCCGCACTGGAAGGACGTGCCGTACCCGGTGCCGTCGTTCGTGGTCACCCACGAGTCGCGCCCGGCGCTGCCGCAGGAGAGCGGCACGTTCACGTTCGTCGACGGCGTCCCGAAGGCGGTCGAGCTGGCCCAGGCGGCGGCCGGCGCGCGCAAGGTGATCCTGATGGGCGCGGACCTGAGCCGCCAGGCCCTCCGCGCGGGCCTGGTCGACGAGCTCCTGATCAGCCTGATCCCCGTCACGCTGGGCGGCGGCGCCCGCCTCTTCGAGGACGTCGATAACCTCACCCTCGAGCCGACCGGAACGGTCAACTCCCCGGCCGCCACCCACCTGAGCTACCGCGTCGTCAGGTGATCGCGGGGGTCGGGCCCTCGCGGACCGGGAGGCCCGCCTCGCGCCAGGCGCGGAAGCCGCCGGTCAGGTCGGTGGCTCTCGGCAGGCCCAGGGCGCGCAGGTCGCGGGCCGCGAGGCTCGAGGCGTAGCCCTCGTTGCACAGGACGATCACGACGGTGTCCTCGGTGACGCCGTCGAGGCGGTGGTCGCCGTGCGGGTCGAGGCGCCACTCCAGCACGATGCGCTCGACCGGCACCGAGCCCGGGATCTCGCCGTCCGCCGCCCGGTTGTGCCGCGGGCGGATGTCCACCACCAGCGCGCCCTCGGTCAGCAGGCGCGCGGTCTCGGCGGGGGAGACCCGCGGGTAGGAGGCACGCGCCTCGGCGAGCACCTCGTCGATACGACTCACGGCTCCACGGGCTCCAATCGGAGGGCGGCCAGCGACCGGGCGGGCGGCAGCGGCGGGAGGTGGTCCGGAATGTCCAGCAGGCTCGCATACTCCCTGGTCGGCACCAGCGGCGGGGAGTACGCGTGCACGCTCGCCGCCTTCGCCAGCCCGGTGTTCCACACCTGGTGCGCCCGCCCCGCGCCGAACCCGAGCGCCGAGCCGGGCGCGTGGGTGCGGTGGCCGACCGGGCCGCGCGAGTAGCGGTAGGTCTCCGACAGCGAGCCCAGCACCACGGTGAACGCGCCGGACGCGCCCCCGTGGTCGTGCGGCTCCGTGTGCTGGCCGGGCAGCCACGACAGCAGCCACAGCTCCACCTCCTCGGTCAGCGCCAGCCGCGCCCACCAGCGCTGCGGGCTCGCGAACCGGACGAGGTCGAGCAGCGGGCCGGCCAGCTCGGTGCCGACCCGGGTGACCAGGTCGCGCAGCGCGTCCGGGGTCCACTGCGGGCCCTGCGGACGGACGAGCGAGGACAGGAGGGACGGGGCGATGCCGGGATACAGCTCAGAGGCCACTGTGGACACAGGAATGCTCCGGGAGGACGGTCAGCCAGGGGTGCGGGACAGCGCGACTCAGCGCGCCGAGATACACCCGCACGAGGCGACCAGCAGCAGGTCCACCGTGCGGTCGCGCCAGGTGTGCAGCGACCGGAACATGCTTTGGATCGTGGCACGCGAACCACCCCGCGGGCCAACCGTCCCAGGCAGCGGGACGGCCCGAGCGGAACTCGAGCGGACCCTGCTACGCCGCTCGCGGCGTCCGGAACACGAGCAGGCTCCGCGCGGGCATCGTCAGCGTCGTCCCCGGGGGCAGCGCCGCCTCGGCCGCGGGCGTGCCCCGCCGCGCGCCCGTGTCCAGCACCGGCACGAACTTCTCGCCGAACTCCTCGCCCGGCAGCGTGACCTCGGCCGCGTCGTCGCCGGCGTGGAGCAGCAGCAGCCACGAGTCGTCCGCCACCAGCTCGCCCTCGCGGTCGCGGGACAGCGACGTCGACCCGTCGATCCACATGCCGATCGTGCGGCGGTCCTCGTCGAACCAGTCCGCGCCGGTCATCCGGTCGCCGTCGGGCGCGAGCCACACCAGGTCCGGGCGGCCCGTGGTCGACGGCCGGCCGTCGAAGAACTCCGGCTGGCGCAGCGCCGGCGACCCGGCCCGCAGCGCGATCACCTTGCGGGCGAACGCGAGCATGTCCTCCGAGTCCGGCGTGCGCGTCCAGGCCACCCAGGACGTCTCGTCGTCGAGGCAGTACGGGTTGTTGTTGCCACCCTGGGTGCGCCACAGCTCGTCGCCCGCGCACAGCATCGGCGTTCCGGTGGACAGCAGCAGCGTGGCCAGCAGGTTGCGGGCCTGCCGGTCGCGCAGGGCGAGCACCTCCTCGTCGGTGGTCTCGCCCTCGACGCCGCAGTTCCACGAGCGGTTGTCGTTGGTGCCGTCCCGGTTGCCCTCGCCGTTGGCCTCGTTGTGCTTGTCGTTGTAGGACACCAGGTCCCGCAGGGTGAACCCGTCGTGCGCGGTGACGAAGTTGATCGACGCCCACGGCCGGCGGGTGTTGAACGCGTACAGGTCCTCCGAGCCGGACAGCCGGTAGGCGAGCTCGCGCACGCCGGGGGTGCCGCGCCAGAAGTCCCGCACCCCGTCCCGGTACCGGCCGTTCCACTCCGTCCACTGTGGAGCAAAGCCGCCGACCCGGTAGCCGTCGCCGGTGGCGTCCCACGGCTCGGCGATGAGCTTGCACCGGGACAGCACCGGGTCCGTGGTGATGGCGGTGAGCAGCGGCGAGTTGGCGTCGAACGGCCCGCCGTGCGGCCGGCCCAGCGCGCTGGCCAGGTCGAGCCGGAACCCGTCGACGCCGAGCTCGTCGGCGAAGTAGCGCATCGAGTCGGCGACCAGCCGGACCACGGTGGGGGAGGCCGGGTTGAGCGTGTTGCCGCACCCGGTGATGTCCAGGTCGGTCCCGTCGCGGTCGAGCAGGTAGTACGCGGGCGCGTCGAGGCCGCGCATGGACAGCGTCGGCCCGGCCACGCCGCCCTCGCCGGTGTGGTTGAACACCACGTCGAGGATCACCTCGATGCCGGCGGCGTGCAGCGCGGCCACCATCGTGCGGAACTCGGCGGTCTCGCGGCCCGGCTCGCTGGCGTACCCCTCGTGCGGGGCGAGGAAGCCGAGCGTGGCGTAGCCCCAGTAGTTGTGCCGGCCCGTGCGCAGCAGCGGCGGCTCGTCCACGAAGGAGTGCACCGGCATGAGCTCGACCGCGGTGACGCCGAGCCGCACCAGGTGGTCGAGGACGGACGGGTGGGTGAGGCCGAGGTAGGTGCCGCGCTGGTGCTCCGGCACGTCCGGGTGCTGCTTGGTGAACCCGCGGACGTGCAGCTCGTAGATCACCGTCTCCTCGAACGGCGTCTCCGGCTTGACCCCGGTATCCGGGCCGCCGGGGGAGGTGACGACCGACAGCGGCACGTGCCCGAGGGAGTCGGTGTGCGACGCCCGGCCGGTCATCGGGTCGGTGCGGTAGCCGAGCGTGGCGTCGAGGTCGGTGACCGTGCCGGTGATGCGCCGGGCGTGCGGGTCGACGAGCAGCTTGGCCGGGTTGCAGCGCAGCCCGCGGGCCGGGTCGTAGGGCCCGTGCACGCGGTAGCCGTAGCGCTGACCTGGGGTGACGCCGGGAACGTGCCCGTGCCAGATGCCGAACGTGCGCTCGGTGAGGCCGATCCGGTGCTCGGTGCCGTCCTCGGAGATGAGGCACAGGTCGACGGCGTCCGCGATGGACGAGGCCACCGCGAAACGCACCCCGCCGGCCTCGGGATGAGCGCCGAGGGGGAACGGGTGACCGGGGAGCACGTGGACAGAGGGCATTCATCCATCTTGCCCGTTACCCGTTCAGAGCTGGTACGTGTGCTCCTCGAAGGAGTCGTCCTCGGCCCGCCCGGCCCGGCGCACGCGGGGTGCCGGGTCCGCGCCGGGCTCGGGTGCGTCGTCCGGGCGGGCCGAGGTCACGAGGCGGGCGAACAGCTCCTGGTGCGCCGGCCAGCCGTGGGTCGACGGGCAGGCCAGCGTGAGCAACAGCATGCGGCCCGAGCCCGGCTCGGGGATGAACGCCTGCAGCTGCACGGTCAGCGCCCGCCGCTCCCGGGCCTGCTCCACCCCCGGCACCCGCTGCGCGACGACGGCCGGCCCGAGCCCGGTGTCCAGCGCGACGGTCTCCCGCACGTCCGGCCCGCCGACGTCCTCCATGGCGTCCCGCAGCGACTCGGCGGTGTCCGGGTCCCAGGTCGGCGGCACCGCGAGCACCACGCCGGTGAGCACCGCGGGTGCGGCCTGCGGCGGGGTGACGACGGCCATCAGGAACGCGCCCTCGCGGAGCGCGGTCTCGACCGCCTCGGTGGCGATCGGCTCCAGGTCGGCGGCCGAGGCCGGCAGGTCACGCAGCTCGCCCATGAGCGTGGCGAACTCGCGGATCGCCCGCTCGGGCTCGTCGAGCGGGATCCGGTGGACGGTGTCGGGGATGGCGAGGCGCATGGGGCCCTACTTCTTGTTTCTCTCGTTCAGCTCGTCCCGGACGGTGTTGACGACGGCGTTCTGCGCCGCGTCGCCGCGCGGGTTGGTCAGGAGCTTGAGAGCCTCCAGCTCCCGCTTGTCGGCCGCGGAGAGGTGGCCGCCGCTGGCCTCGATGGTCCGCACGGTCGCGTCGACGGAGCTGCCGAACGCCTCGCCGGCGAGCTTGGCGTCGCCCTTGAGCACCTGGCCCACGCCGTCGGTGGCGGTCTTCAGCCTGAGGCCGTCGCGCAGCGAGCCGGTCTGCCGCGCGTACCTGCCGGTCTCGGCGACGTCCTTGGCCAGCTTGGGCAGGCCGCCGGTGGTGAGCCCGTCGGCCGCGCCCTTGGCCGCCCCCTTGGCGCCGCCGGCGAGGCGGCTCGTGCCGAGGAGCGGCTTGAGGCCCTTGACCCCGCCGACCGCGGCGGAGGTGTAGGTCCGGCCGGGGATCACGGTGAGCGCGAGCGAGAGGTTGCTGGGCGCGTTGCGTGAGCCGGCGACCCGCTGGCCGATACCGGCGAGCGCGCTCACCCCGGCCGTCCCGGCGGACACCGTGCCGAGGACGGCCGCTGCGGGGGCGCCGACGCCGGTGAGCGCGAGGCCCGCGGCGGCCGCCGCGGTGGCGGCGGAGACGATGCCGGAGACCTTCGACACGCCGTCGAGGGTCTGGACGTACCAGGCGTCGTTCTCCGGCTTGAAGGCGTCGTCGGGGCCGCTGCGGATGCCGTCGGCGGCGGCGTTGGCCTCGCGGAGGTGCTTGGCCTCCAGCCGGTGCGCGTCGTCCATGACCTGCTGGAGCCTCGCGTCGAGGTCGGCGGCCGCGTCGACCGCGCCGAGGTAGGCGTCGTAGCGCCGCGCGTAGTTCGGGTGGCTCGGGTCGCGGGGGATGGCCGACGCGGTGCGCGTGACCGCGTCGTCGGCCTCGGCGAGCTGCTTCTTGAGCTTTTTCGCCTTGTCCTCGAGGTCCTCGGCCTTGTCCTGGTTGGCCTTCAGCTGGCCGCCCCACTTGGCGAGGGCCTCGGCCGCCTTGCCGATCGCCTCCGCGCCCTTGCCGAGGCCCTGCGGGAGGTCGTCGCCGTGGTCGCTGAACTCCTCGGCCGCGCTGCCGCCCCACTCGGCGTCGTCGGTGATCTTGCAGGCCTCCTCCAGCCGCGGGAGGGTCGCCGCGATCGTCCGCATGGCGCGGGACATCGACAGCAGGACCGACTGCACGGACGCCGGCTCGCCCGGGGTCGGGTCGAACCCGAGGGCCGGGAAGGCGCGCGTCACGGGGTCCCCCGCTGCTGGGCCAGCGTGACGACGGCCGCGCCGCGCAGGACGTTCAGCTGGTCGTCGACGACCTGGCGGTTGGCGAGCTCGCGCATCCGGGTCTCGTTGACGTCTTCCAGCGTCTGGTAGTTCGACAGCGCGTTGCGGACGTTCGCCGCGGTCTTGTCGATCTTGTCCCGCAGGTCTCCCAAATTCGCCGACCACTCGTCCATCACCTCGGCGACGGCGGCGCTGAGCTCGCCCGGCCCGAGGTCGCAGCCGGCGGCCCCCAGCGTCCCGATGACGCCGTCCACCTCACTGGCGACCGCGTTGAGCTCTCCCACCCGCGCGGCGAGCCCGGCCTCGTCGGCGACGTAGCCCTGTCCCATCCGGTCCTCCTCTTGAGCTGTGCTGTGCTCAGTAGACGGTGGTGCCGCCGTTGGCGGGTAATGGTGCTGCGCAGTCGGGCAAGGTCCGCGCACAGGGGGGCAAACCGGTGACGAGCAGTGGTTCGCTCCTGCTCCCGCCGAAGATCGCCACGATCGGCCGGGCGCCAGGGCGCCGCAGCAGGTAGATCCGGAGCTGCCCCCGCGGCCCCGGTTGCGTGCGGTCGCCGCCCGGGCCGGGCCCGACCACGAGGCCGACGAGGTCCCGGTCGTCCCGCTCCTTGACCGGGCCCGCCGTCGGCTGGCCCGCCACCGGTGCGGGCCGGACGCCGGGATCGGCCATGGCGAACCGGCCGGGCTCGGGCGCCGGTGCCCGCGGCGCGGGCCGCTCCGCCGGCTGGTCGACGACCGGCGCTTGCCGCGCCTCGGGTGACGGCGGGGCGGCCCGCTGCTCGACGGTCCGGTCCGGCTGCCCCGGATCGGGCGTGGCGGGCGCCGCTGCGGCGGGCGCGGGCTGAGCAGGCGTGGTGGCCGGGGCCGCGGGGATCTCCGGTGCCACCGGGCTCGCCGGGAGGACCTCGCCGGCCACCTCCGCTGGACTGGCCCGCGGATCGGCCTCGTCCCGGCGATACGTGTCGCCGACGAGTAGCTCGCTCGGGACGTGTCGTTCTCGGTGGGGCGGTTCGCCGGTTCGGCCGGGTGGGTCGCTGCGGCGGGACGAGCCGCCGTCGCGGGCGAGGCGCCGCCCCGGCCCGGACCGGTGGTGCGGTCCGGTCACGGCCACCCGGTCGGCCGGACCGATCGCGGGGGCCGCGTCGAGCAGGCGGGTGAGCGGGTGGTCCGGGAGCCGGTCCAGCGGCAGGCGGTAGGCGGGCGCGGATCCGGTGTCGAGCAGGCCGGCGCTCGCCGTCGCGTCTCGTGGGGCCTCGCCCAGAAGTGGCGTGCCGGGCGGGTTCGGTGCCGGGTCGCCCGGCACGCCGGGACCGGCCGGAGCGGGTCCGCCGGGCCAGGCCGGGGTCGCCAGGCCCAGGGCCACCCCGCCGGACCAGGTCGTCACCCGGTCCGACCACTGGGCGGCAAGGTCGGCCGAGCCCTCCGGCCAGCCGGCCGTCGCCACCGCGCCGGTGAGCGAGCGCACCGCGCGGGCGGCGTCGTCGGCCTGGCGCAGGTGGCGCGCCTCCAGCCGGCGGGCCCGGTCCAGCAGCCGGGCCAGCTCCTCCGCCACCACGGGCCGCCCGCTCGCCGGCTCCGCCCGCAGCCTCCGGGCGACGAGGTCGAGCAGCTCGGCCTCGCGCTGGTTCGCCGCCAGGCGGGACTGCCACGTGGACAACGTCCGCGCCGTGGCGCGCAGCGCGGCCGACACCCCGGCCAGCCCGGCCGGCAACCCGCCGGCGGCCGCCCGGAACGCGGCCGCCGCGGGACCCGTCCACCCACCCTGCCGGACCGCCCGGTGCAGGTCGCCGGCCGAGCCGTCCAGCACCGCCAGCGCGTCCGCCAGCCGGGACAGCACCGCCTCGACCTCCGCCACCGAGCCTGGGGCCGGGTCGAAGCCCAGCCCCGAGTATGTCCGCATCGCCGCCTCCACCAGCCGTTCCGGTCGCCGAGCCAAACCGACGATGCGGCGCGGCGAAACGGTTGCTGCGCAACTGGGCAAACCGAGGGCACGGCCCGGCAAAGCCTCCTGTTGAATAGGGCCTCGTGACGGGTGAGGAACTGGACGATCTGGTCGTGCACATGTCCGACGTCGGGGTCCGGCGCGGCACCAGCAACCTGCTCGCGGGCGTGAGCTGGAGCGTCGAGCTCGACGAGCGGTGGGTCATCCTCGGCCCCAACGGCGCGGGCAAGACCACCCTGCTCCGGCTGGCCGCCGCCGAGCTGCATCCCACCACCGGCCAGGTGCACGTCCTGGGCGAGCGCCTCGGCCGGGTCGACGTCTTCGAGCTCCGGACCCGCATCGGCTTCTGCTCGGCCGCGCTCCTCGCCCGGGTGCCCCCGCGGGAACGCGTGCTCGACGTCGTCGTCAGCGCCGGCTACGCGGTTCTCGGCCGCTGGCGCGAGGACTACGACCAGCTCGACACCGGCCGCGCCCAGGAGCTCTGCAAGTCCCTCGGCGTGGCGCATCTCACCGACCGCGAGTTCGGCACGCTGTCCGAGGGCGAGCGCAAGCGCACGCTCATCGCCCGCGCGCTGATGACCGACCCGGAGCTGCTGCTGCTCGACGAGCCGGCCGCCGGGCTCGACCTCGGCGGCCGCGAGGACCTCGTCACCCGCCTGTCCGAGCTCGCCCGCGACCCGGACGCGCCGGCCACCGTCCTCGTCACCCACCACGTCGAGGAGATCCCGCCCGGCTTCACCCACCTGCTGCTGGTCTCCGACGGCGGCGTGGTCGTCCAGGGCCTGCTCGACGACGTGCTGACCAGCGACAACCTGTCGGCCACGTTCGGCCAGAAGCTGGCGCTGGACCGGATCGGCGACCGGTACTTCGCGCGCCGTGCGGGTGCGGACTAGGTTGTCCGGAAGTTGACCGATCGGTTGGGAGGCGTTCGACGTGGGTGAGTTCGTCAGGCTCGAGGTCGACGGTGGTGTCGGCACCATCCGGTTGGAACGCCCGCCGATGAACGCGCTCAACAAGCAGGTGCAGGAGGAGATCCGGGAGGCCGCGCGGGAAGCCGCCCGGCGCGACGACGTCCACTCGGTCGTCGTCTACGGCGGCGAGAAGGTGTTCGCGGCCGGCGCGGACATCAAGGAGATGGTCGACATGTCCTATGTGGACATGGCGGCCCGGGCAGTCGCGCTGTCCTCCTCGCTCACCGCGGTCGCCGAGATTCCCAAGCCGACGGTCGCCGCGCTCACCGGCTACGCGCTCGGCGGCGGGTTCGAGCTCGCGCTGTGCTGCGACCGCCGGGTGGCCGGCGACAACGTGAAGGTGGGCCAGCCGGAGATCCTGCTCGGCATCATCCCCGGCGCGGGCGGCACCCAGCGGCTGGCCCGGCTGGTCGGGCCCAGCAAGGCGAAGGACATCGTCTACACAGGACGGTTCGTCGACGCCACCGAGGCGCTCGCGATCGGGCTCGTGGACGAGGTCGTGGCACCCGACGACGTCTACGCGGCGGCCCGCACGTGGGCCGAGAAGTTCGTCAACGGCCCGGCCAGGGCACTCGCCGCCGCCAAGGCCGCGATCGACGGCGGGCTGGACGGCGACCTGGCGAGCGGGCTCAAGCTCGAGAGCCACCTGTTCGCCGCGTTGTTCGCGACCGAGGACCAGACGACAGGCATGCGGTCGTTCATCGAGAACGGCCCGGGGAAGGCGACGTTCAGTGGCAAGTGATCCCGCACCGAACCCACACGCGACGCAGGCCGAGGTGGAGGCCGCCCGCTCGGATCCCAAGCTGGCCAACGTGCTCTACCACGACTGGGAGGCCGACACTTACGACGAGAAGTGGTCGATCTCCTATGACGAGCGCTGCATCGACTACGCGGTGGGCCGCTTCCGCGCGGTGGCCGGCGACGAGGACTGGCCCTACCAGCGGGCGATGGAGCTGGGCAGCGGCACCGGCTTCTTCCTGCTGAACCTGATGCAGGGCGGGGTGGCCAAGCAGGGCTCGGTCACCGACCTGTCGCCCGGCATGGTCCGGGTCGCGCTGCGCAACGCCGAGCACCTCGGCCTCGACGTCGACGGCCAGGTCGCCGACGCCGAGCGGATCCCGTACGACGACGACACGTTCGACCTCGTCGTCGGGCACGCCGTGCTGCACCACATCCCGGACGTGCCGGCCGCGTTCCGCGAGGTGCTGCGGGTGCTCAAGCCCGGCGGCCGGTTCGTGTTCGCCGGCGAGCCGACCAAGATCGGCGACACGTACGCGCGCAAGCTCGGCCAGCTCACCTGGTGGCTCACGACGAACGTCACCAAGCTGCCCCCGCTCTCGGGCTGGCGCCGCCCGCAGGCCGAGCTGGACGAGTCCTCCCGCGCGGCGGCCCTCGAGGCCGTCGTCGACATCCACACGTTCGACCCCTCGGACCTCGAGCGGGTCGCCCGCGAGGCCGGCGCGTCCGAGGTCCGCGCGGTCACCGAGGAGCTCGCGGCCGCGCTGTTCGGCTGGCCGGTGCGCACGTTCGAGGCCGCGGTGCCGCAGGAGAAGCTGACCATGGGCTGGCGGCTGTTCGCCTACAAGTCGTGGCTGCGACTGTCCTGGTTGGACGAGAAGGTGCTGAGCAGGATCGCGCCGCGGGACCTGTTCTACAACGTGCTGGTGACCGGGACCAAGCCGTAACCATGGCTCGCTCCGCAGGCTGCACCGAAACCATGGCTCGCTCCGCAAGCTGCGCTAGGTGACCTACGCGTTCACCCCCGCCGACGTCGCGTTCCTGCGCTCGCCGGCCGGGGTCTCGGCGCTCGCCTCGGTGGCGTCGCTTCCGCTGACCCCCGCCAGCTACCTCGCGGACGTGGCGACCGCCCGCCGCCTGCTCGGCGACCGCACCGGCCCGGTCCTGGAGACCGTGCTGCTGCGCCGCAAGGCCGTGTCCAAAGTAGACGATCCGGGCGCCTGGCTGCTCACCGACTCGGCGTTGCAGCAGGCCACTCCCGCGCCCGTGGCCAGGCTGCGCGCGCGCCGCTTCGCCGGCCGGGCCGTGCACGACGTGACCTGCTCGGTGGGCGTCGACCTGGCGGCCCTCGTGGCGACCGCGGACCGGTGCGTCGGCTCCGACCTCGACCCCGTCCGGCTGGCGATGGCCCGGCACAACGTGCCCGGGGCCACGCTGGTCCGCGCGGACGCGCTGCACCCGGTGACCCGCGGCACCGCGGTGTTCGCCGACCCGGCCCGCCGCGACTCGACCGGCCGCCGCACGTGGCGCCCCGCGGACTTCCTGCCCCCGCTGGACGGCCTGGCGCGCGCGTGGCCCGGGGCCGACCTGGCGGTGAAGTGCGCGCCAGGCATGGACTTCGGCGTGCTGCCGTGGCCGGGTGAGGTGGAGCTGGTCTCGCTGGAGGGCCACGTGCGGGAGGCGTGCGTCTGGACCGGCTCGCTGGCCACGGCCGGCCGCCGGGCGACCGTGCTCCGCTCCGGAAGTCCGGAGTGGACGGTGACCGACGCCGAGCCGGACGACTGCCCGGTGCGCGAGCCGGGGGAGTGGCTCGTCGACCCGGAGGGTGCGGTGGTGCGCGCGGGCCTGGTCCGCCAGTACGCCGCCCGGCACGGCCTGGGCCAGCTGGACGAGCGCATCGCGTACCTGACCGGCGACGAGCCCCCGCCGGGGACCCGCGCGTTCCGGGTGCTGGAACACGGCCACTACAGCGAGAAGGCCCTGCGCCAGACGCTACGCCGCAGGGCGATCGGCCGCCTCGAGATCCTGGTGCGCGGCCTGGACGTCGACCCGAACACGTTGCGCCCCCGGCTGAAGCTGACGGGCCCCGACGAGGCCACGGCCGTGCTCACCCGCATCGGCCGCACCCCGACGGCGTTCCTCTGCCGGGCGGTCAGGAGCTGAGGCGCTCCAGCATGAACTCGCGCACCGTGTCGAGCTCCGCGTCCAGCGCGACGTCCACCGTCCGCCCCCGCCGGACCCCGGACTCCTCCCGGGCCGCGGTGCTCCGCCGGTCCGCGATGATCATCCCGCGGCCGGCTCCCTGACCGCACTCCACGTCCAGCGGCATCGGCGACGTCTTGAGCAGCCCCGGGCTGATCGCCTCGGCCATCGCCACGGCGTCGTGCAGCACGGTGCCGTCCCGCCCCAGCGACTTCCGGTAGTGCTCCCGGTAGACCGAGGTCAGCGACACCAGCGTGCGCCCGCGTTCCCCGCTGGCGGCGAGCCGGTCGAGCCACGACGTGTCCACGGCGCACCGCACGGTGAGGTCCATCGGCACCAGGACCGTCGGCACCTCCTCCTCGGCGAGCACCCGCCGCGCCGCCTCCGGGTCGCTCCACACGTTGAACTCCGCGCCGGCCGTCACGTTGCCGCCGTTCATCGCGCCACCCATGATCACGATGCGGGCGATCTTCCCGGTGAGGCTCGGGTGCACGGCGAGCAGCAGCGCGATGTTGGTCAGCGGTCCGATGGGGACGATCGTGACCGGCTGGGCCGCGCGGTCGAGCAGCGAGGCCAGCAGCGACACCGCGTCGGTGTTGGCCAGGCCCGTCGCGCGTTCGGGCAGCGAGTCCGACAGCCCCGACAGCCCGTCCTGACCGTGCACGTACCGCGCCCGGTGCGGGTGCGGGAACACCAGCGGCCGGTCCGCGCCCGCCGCCACCGGCACGTCCTCGCGCCCGTACAACGCGAGCAGCCGCAAGGCGTTCCGCGTGGTCATCGCCAGCCCGACGTTGCCGAACACGGTCGTCACGCCCAGCAGGTCGACCTCGGGGCTGGCACACGCCAGCGCGATCGCGAAGGCGTCGTCCACGCCCGGGTCGGTGTCGATGATGAGCGGAGTCATGCGTCTGACGGTAGCGCCTCGCGAAGGTTCCACACCTGCCCGACGGCCGCGGCGAACAGCACCGCCGGCACGACCGCGCCCGGCACCAGACCGGCCAGCGCGGCGACCACCAGCGGCAGCGCGACCGCCAGCGCGCTCACCGGCCAGCGCCGGGTCGAGTGCGTAAGCAGCGTGATGACCAGCAGGTACCCGGACACGCCCGCGCACAGCAGCCAGACCGTCGAGCCCGCCAGGTGCCCGTCGAACGCGGCCGCCGCCGAGCCCAGCCCGGTCGCGACCGTGGTGATGGCCGCGACCGCCACGAAGTGCACCGGCAGCACCAGCGCCGGCGGGAACCGCGTCTCCTCGGCGAAGCCGTGCCGCACGTTCAGCGCCCACAGGCAGATCAGCAGCCCGAACCCCGACGCCACCGCGAGCAGCAGCAGCCAGCCGCGACCGCCGCCCGGCGACCAGTCCTCGATGTCCGCCCACGCGCCGACGAGCTGCAGCATCGCCTCACCGAGCACGATGATCACGAACAGGCCGAGCCGCTCACCCAGGTGCGCCGCGTCGACCTGCGCGAGCACCAGCGCCGGCCGGTCCGTCGTGCCGGGGCCGTCGCGCCCCCACCGCCCCCGCCTGTGCCGCTCGTTGTGGGTGCGGCGCGCCAGCGCCTGGTTCAGCCGGTCGAGCAGCTCGGTGCCGTCCCCGCGCCCGGACAGGACGCTGAACCACAGCGTCATCGCGAGGCCCAGCAGCCACAGCGACAGCTTCCACCACGGGCTGTGCACCCAGAACGAGGCGACCCACGGGAGGAGCCCGGCGTTGCGCGTCGCCGCGCCCCAGGACAGCAGGATCTGCCCGGAGCGGGTGAAGCTCGTGGCGCCGATGCCGGCGGTGATCAGGTAGGCGGCGGCGAACACGTCGGCCCGGTCACCCATGCCGTGCGGGATGGTGGCGGCCATCGTGGCGATGCCGGCCATGCCGAGGAACATCGAGCGCACCCGGACGCTGTCGGCGACCACGTTGGAGTACAGGGTGAACGTGGTCCACACGAGCCAGACGGCCAGGTACAGCGCGAAGAACGTCGTGATGTGCAGGCCGTCCGGACCGTGGTGCCCGGCACCGTGGACCAGGTGCGCCAGCTGGTTCACCGCGACCACGACCACCAGGTCGAAGAACAGCTCCAGCCAGCTGGCATGCCGGTCGGCGGGCCCGGCGGACTCGGTGGGCTCGGTCATGCCGTGCAAGGTACGGTCAGCGGCTATGACGTCGATGTGGGGCGCGCCGGTGGCGGACCGGATTCGAGGGTGGCGGCGATCCCGCCGGGATCCCGACCAGGCCAGGTTCCTCACGCTCGACTCGCTGCGCTGGGTGATCCGCAACCGGGCGTGGTCGCCGTGGTACCTGGTGCGGTACTGGCGGTTGCTGAAGTTCCGGCTCGCCAACCCGCACATCGTGCTGCGCGGCATGGTGTTCCTCGGCAAGGACCTCGACGTGCACTGCCGCCCCGGCTACGGCCGGATGGAGATCGGCCGCTGGGTCCACATCGGCGACGGCAACGCGATCCGGTGCCACGAGGGCTCGCTGCGCATCGGCGACAAGGCGGTGTTCGGCCGGCAGAACGTGATCAACTGCTACCTGGACATCGAGCTCGGCGACGCCGCGCTGGTCGCGGACTGGGTCTACATCTGCGACTTCGACCACGTGACCACCGACGTCCACCAGCCGATCAAGGACCAGGGCATCGTGAAGGCGCCGGTGCGAATCGGGCCGGACACGTGGCTGTGCACGAAGGTCACGGTCACGAAGGGCACCCGGATCGGCCGGGGCAGCGTGATCGGCGCGCACGCCGTGGTGAAGGACGACGTGCCGGACTACGCGGTGGCGGCCGGCATCCCGGCGAAGGTGGTGCGCGACCGCCTGTCCGCGTACGAGGCCGACGCGACCCGGCGCGCGGCAGTGGCCGACATGTCCCGCAAGGCGGCCGCCGCGCTGCGCAAGACCCTCGAGAGCCGCTAGTGTCCCGCGCCGGAAATGCGGCAGGTATCTCGGCGGCCCAGCTTCCTGCTGGCGGCGTTGCCGATCCGGCCAAGTACGGTCCAGTACGAGGCCGAATCGGCGCCTTGCCAGCAGAAACCTGGATCCACCGATATACACGCCGCATTTCCGGCGCGGGACACTAGTGCCCCGCCCTCGCCCCGCTTCGTCCGCTCAGCTCGCGAGTGGCTCGACCGCGAGGTAGGCCCGGTAGTCGCGGAAGTGTCGCGTGTAGACCTCGGCGCCGTCCCCGAGCGCGTCGTCGACCTCGACCAGGTCGACGAGGTGCCGGAAGCTCCACGTGATCGTGTCGCCGTCCTCGTTGCGGTAGCTGGTCTCCCGCGCCTCGGCGTGCTGGCGGGCCTTCTCGGCGGCGTGCTCGGCGGTGTCGGCCGCCAGCAGCGTGACGGTCTCCTCGAACAGCGGCTGGTACCCCCGGCGTGAGCTGGCTGACTCGTACACCAGCACCGCGGCGAACATCCTGGTCATGATCATTCCCCCGATCCGTCTCGGGACGACCGTAGATCGAGCGACGGCTCCTGGCCATCGGGAATCACCCCGAGATCGACCCGGACTCGAGGACACGTCCGCGGCCAGGTTCCGGGCGGAGAATTTCTCGGCCCGACCGGGACCAAATGTGTCCGCACCGTGCGCGGCGCAGGAGCTACCGCCGCTGACCGGGAGATGAATCCGGCCGACGTCGGCGTCGGCCGGATTCGCCGTTGCGGCAGCAACTTCGTCTTCCCGGAGCTGGTGCGTCCTGACGGAACGACTGGGCTCGGTCGGAGCAGCGCGCCAGTCAACCGGCGATCCACTGGTTGACCGGCGTGTGGTGGTGCGAGGCCTGAGGGGCCAGACGGGCGAGGCGGAATCGTTCACCCAAGCGATTGTGAAGTATCAGTCTTCGCTCAGCGGAAGACGTGTCCAGCTCATCTTGTATTCAACGCCGGAACCGCGGAAAAGGGTAGTGATCGGGCAGCGCCGCTCGATCTCACTGGTGAAGTGGCTGAAATCATCCCCGGAGAGGTTCGACTCCACCGATACTGCCAACGAGACATCGCTGAAGTTGGAGATTCCGTCCTCGCCGAAGACCAGGACGGAATTGTCCAGATGAGACTCGAGCTTGATGTCCCATTTTCCCAGCACGGCTGCCTTCATGCCGGTGGCGACGATCTTCCCGGTTACCTGTGTGCACGCGACAAGGGAGGAGAGCACCAGGTCGAGCGGGCTCAGGTGGCTCTCGGTGCCGCCGAAGGCCGGATGCCCTTCGATTGTCACGTCGTGCTCGGAACCCTCGACTGCCACTGTGTTGAGGACTCCGGTCCCGATGCCGTGCAGCGAGAAAGGAATGGTCGTTCCAGGCATTGTTCTCCTTGAGGCTGAATTGTCAACAGGGTCCTGCGGGCCAGTGAATGACATTATTCAACGATTGAAAAATGTCTGTTCGATTTCCACCGGACTACGAACCTGTTTCCTCTCGCGGCCGAAAGAGGGCGGGAACGACATATCGTCGTAATGATGGTGGCATTGCCGACAGTGGTTCCGGCATCGGTTCCGGCATCGTCGGCCCGGTTGGCGTGAACGACTGCGGGAACAAGATGTCGCGCTCAGTTATTCAACACATCATTGTGTCGAACCTGGCCGGTTGCGTCGACACCCCAGCGCCACATCCGCGGCGTTGGACGAGCGGGTGCGGCAGGTCGTGAACCGGCCCGCAGCTGTGGACATCGTGGGCACGAGCGAGCCGGCGGATGTGATCTCCCTGTCGGGCGCGGCCCACATGATCGCCACGGACATGATGATCAGCATCGAGCGCCACGCGATGCCCCAGCGCCGGGCACGCACGTTCGACGAGGACGACTTCACCGACGGCAACGCGGGTCTGCGGTGCTCGGCGACCGACCACCGGAACCTCAGGGGACCGTGACGGCACCCAGCCACCATCCACCTCGACACCCGCACCATTCGCCGGAACGCAACGCACACTTTCAATCCCGGGGAGGCGGACCAGGTCCACTGTGGAGAAGCGCGGCGGCCCTGGTCGGGCCGGCGGCGCGGCGAAAAGAAAACGTCGTTCCCCGGTTGGACGTGCCGACCCCGGGTAGCCGCTCTGGGACCGCCACCTGTCTCCGGAGGAGGTGTGGCCGTGGCGCTGGCCGACAGGACCGAGGGCGGGGCATCCCCCGGCGCGCTCGAGGGCG
>NZ_DASWSJ010000254.1:0-43637 GCF_036402745.1 Actinophytocola sp.
CCAGGCGCCGGCGGTGAGATCGCGCCCGGTGTCCAGCCGGGCCCCGGTGGTCAGGTCGGGCCCGGTGCCCGGGTCGGGGCGGAGGAGACCGACATGATGGCGATGGGAGCCGCCCCGCCGGCCGCCGCCGCGCCCGCCGCCGTTCCGGGGGTGGGGCGTGGCGGGCCGGTGGGGCCCGGCTACCAGCAGTTCTTTCCCCTCGGCGGCTTCGGCGCGCACGGCGGAGGCGGCGGCGACCGCGACCACCAGCGGAAGGTCACCATCACCGGCGAGATCCTCCCGGCCGACCTCGCCCCTGCCTCGATCCCCGACCTCCTCGGCGCGGTGGACGACGACGAGCCGGTCGAGCCCGCTGAGCCACCACCCGAGCCCGAGCCCGCGCCCGCGGACAAGGTCGACACGTTCTGGGAGCTCGGGGAGGACGGTGAGCTGCGGTGCGTGACGAAGCCGACCGACTAGGGCTGCGCGAGGCCGTGGCCCGGTCGCGGGCGGTGGTCGACGAGCACCTCCAGCGCTGCACCGAGGCCGAGGAGCGGGCCGCGCAGCTCAGCGACGCGGTGCGCAAACGCTGGCAACGACGCACTCAGCTTTCGCAGGGCCGGGCGACCGCCCGGGCCGGGGACGAACTCATGGGAGGGCACTGATGGAGGGGTTCCAGGTCGAGCCGGGGCACCTCGGTGTGATGGCCGGGCACATGGACGACGTCGGCGGGACGCTGACCGCGGCGGCGCAGGCGCTCGGCGCCGCGTCGGGCGGCGACCTCGGGCACGCCGCGCTCAACGCGGCGGCCGGGCAGCTCATGACCGGGTTGGGCGGCCGGTTCGGCGCGCTCGGTATCGAGGCGCAAGGCCTCGGCCAGTCGCTGCTGGCCGCGCAGCAGACCTACGGCGGTGCCGACGCGACGAGCGCCGGGGTGTTCGCTGGCCTGCACGACCCGCCGCCGATCCTCCCCCCGCCGGCCGGCGGGGAGCCCGAGGTCACCAAGCAGCCCTACTACGGCGAACCGACGAAGACCAAGCAGCCCTACTACGGCGAGCCGGCGCAGACGAAGCAGCCGTACTACGGCGGGCCGTCGACCGGCGCCGGCGGGCAGGCGGATCCGGAGATCTCCGCGGTGCCGATCATCCCGGCCGGCCCGGTGAGCAGCGGGCCGGACCCGGCCGAGGGGCTCGTGCGGCAGGTGCTGGACGGGCCGACCCAGTCCGAGCCGAACGTGACACTGCCCTACGCGGGAACGGGGGTGACCGTCCAGGAGGACGGCACCGTCGGGCCGATCATCAGCCAGTAGAGGGGAAGGGAACACGAGGATGGGCGGGACACGAAGCTTCCCCGCGCTGGGGTTCGACCCGGCGCCGGGCGACCTCGCCGCGGTCACCCAGCTCGGCGAGATGCTCGACTCCCACGCCGGCAAGCTCGGCGACGCGCACGGCTCACTCGGCTCGATGGGCGCCGGGGGCGCCTGGGAAGGCCTTGCCGCGGAAGGGTTCCAGGGCAGCGCCGGCCGGCTGGGGACGCGGGTGGGTGACATGCACGCGATCATGGTGACGGCCGGCGGGCTACTCGGCCGGTGGGTCGGCGAGCTGTCGTCGATGCAGTCCGCCGCCGACCAGCTCGAGGCCCAGGCGGCACAGGCGATGCAGCGTCTGCAGAGCGCGCAGGGCGACCCGGCGCTCGGGCTCACCGGGCGGAAGTTCACCGACCAGGCGTCGGCGCAGGCCGCGCAGCAGCAGTACCAGGCGGCCAACGGTGAGATGGCGGCCGCGCAGGGGGCGCTCGACGGCATCCGCCAGCAGGGCCGGGCGCTGCTCCAGAAGCACGAGCAGGCGGCGCAGGAGGCGGCCGCGGGGCTCACCCGGGCGATGGGCGGCGACGTGTCGGTGAGCGGGACCGCGTCCGGCTCCGGCCTCACCGTGGAGGGCAGCGCGACCGGGCCGGAGTTCAAGGACGGCGTGCTCAGCCTCGGCACCGCGGAGGGCAGCGCGCTGCTCGCGTCCGGGACCGCGGAGGGCTCGGTGTCCGCGAACGGGCTCACGCTGGAGGGCAAGGCGTCGGGCGCCATCGGGGCCGAGGGCTCGGCCGGTGCGCACATCGGCGCGGACGGGCTGGTCGCCGAGGCGGAGGGCCGCGCGGGCGCGTTCGGCGAGGCCTCCGGCAGCGCGACCTACGGCGACGCCTCGGTGTCCGGCAAGGTCAGCGGGCTCGTCGGCGCGACGGGCAGCGCCAGTGCCACGCTCGACCAGAGTGGGCTCGCCGCGGAGGCCAGCGGGTTCGTCGGGGTCAGCGCCCAGGCCGAGGGCGAGGCCCGGTACGGCGACGTCGCCCTCGGCGCGAGTGGCATGGTCTCCGCCGGCGCCGACGCGAGCGGGCACGCGAACGTCGGGACGAGCGGCATCGACGTCGGCGGCGAGGCGTTCGTCGGCGTCAAGGAGTCCGGCGAGGTGCACGCCGACCTCGGCGGTGTCACCGTCGGGGTGCAGGGCGAGGCGTGGCAGGGCGCCGGTGCCAGCGGCGGGATCGTCGCCGAGAAGGGCGACGACGGGAAGTACCACTTCGGCATCTCCGGCGGCGCGGCCGTCGAGGGCGGTGGCAAGGTGGGCGTCACCGTCGCGGTCGATCCCGGCCAGGTGGCCGACACGGCATCCGCCGGTGCGCGCGCGATCGCCGACGCGGTCGGCGGCCAGCCGGCGCACGCCGTGGCCGACGGCGTCAGCGGCGTGCTGCACACCGTGGCCGACGCACTCTGACGGGAACGAGGAGCAGATGACCATCCCCCAGTCGGTACCGCTGCCGCTGAGCTTCGAGCTGCCCGAGGGCTGGCGACCCGCCGAGCAGGCGGGCGGCGCCATGTTCGTCGCCGTGCATCCCGAGTCCGCCAACGGGTTCACCGCCAACATCACACTGTCCGAACAGGACCGCACCGACGCCGCCACCCTCCCCGAGATCGCCGACGAGGCGCTGCACCGGCTGGAGAGCGTGGCGGTGGACGGCGTCAAGGTCGAGCACCGGTCCGCCGTCGGCTCGCCCGAGGCGCCCGGGTTCACCCAGGTCGTGCGGTTCACCACCACCGCCACCGGCGAGCTCGTCCAGTGCCAGGTCCTGATGTCCTTTGAGGACACCGGGGACGCCGGGGACGCCGGTGCGGGCTCCCGGCAGGTGGTGGTGGAGGCCGCGCTCACCGCGACCCCCGAGCAGCTCAAGGCCCTGATCCAGGACTTCGAGCGGTTCGTGGCCACGATCCGCGTCGACGACGCCGGCCGGTAACGGTCCTACCGCGGCTGGTAGATGCGTTTGTGACCGGACAGCGCGGCCAGCCGGTAGGGCCCGCCGGTCTGCGGCGGCACGGCGTGGTCGCCGCCGTCCTCGGGTAGGGACAGGCCGTGGAGCTCGCGGTAGCGGGCGTAGTCGACCGGGCGGCGGCGGGCGATCGCCTCCTGGTGTGCCGCGGCGCGGAGGTGCGCGCGGTAGCCGGGCACGACGGTCCCGGCGAAGAACTCCGCGACGCTGCCGGACCCGTAGCTGAACAACCCGATCGGCTGACCGGTCAGGTCGTCCGCGCTCTCGAGCAACGAGGCCAGGCCGAGGTACATCGACGCGGTGTAGCTGTTCCCGACGGCGGCGTTGTAGTCCGTCGTGTGCCCGATGTCGCGCAGGACCCGGCTGTCGTCGCTGTCGTGCCCGCTGGAGCGCAGCAGCTGGCGGTGCGCCTTGGTGGCCATCTTCGGGAACGGCTGGTGGTAGCAGAACGCGCGGAACTCCTCGAGCGCGCGGCCGCCCTGCTCGGTGTAGTCCTTCCAGGCGCCCTCCAGCGCCTGCAGGTACGCCGCGATCGAGTCCTGCCCGTCGACCAGCGCGGTGGGCAGGTAGTTCGGCCGCCAGAAGTCCATGATGTCCGCGGTGAACAGGCCCGACGGCTCCTCGATGCGCACCAGCGCGGGGTCCGCGCTCACGAGCATGGCGGCCGCGGCCGCGCCCTGGGTCGGCTCGCCCGGACTGTCCAGCTCGTACTTCGACACGTCGCTCGCGATCACCAGGACGCGTTGCGTGCGGTCCCGGTGGACGAGGCCGGCGGCGAACTGCAGGCCCGCCGTCGCGCCGTAACAGGCCTGCTTCAGCTCGACGACCCGGGTGGACGAGGGCATCCCGAGCAGCGAGTGGACGTAGACGCCGGCCGACTTCGACTGGTCGACGGACGACTCCGTGGCGAGCACGACCGTGCGGATCTGGTCGCTGCCGTGCCGGGCGACGATGGGGGCGGCGGCCGCGGCGCCCATCGTCACGATGTCCTCGTCGGCGGCGGGCACGCTCATCGAGCGCAGGCCGATGCCCACGTGGTACTTACCGATGTCGGTGCCGTTGTGGGCCGCGAGCGTCGTGTGCGGCAGGACGAACTCCGTCGTGGCGAACGACAGGTCGTGGATTCCGATGGCGAGATCTGCGGCCATGGCTAAACCCCGATCTTCTTGGGCTCGTTGTTCCGTTCCAGGTTCACGTGGGCGCGCATGAGCTCGCCCGGGTTCGTCTGCGCCGCGAGGAGCGAGAGCTCACCGCACAGCACCGCCGCCGCCGCGATCACGGCGAGCCGGCGCGCGTTCGCACCCGGCTCGCGCTCGTCGCGGCAGCCGAGCCGGGTCAGGTTGGTCTCGACGAAGCCGAGTCCCTTGCCGTTGCCGACCGTGCCGACGATCAGGTTCGGCAGCGTGCAGGAGAAGTAGAGGTCGCCGTCCCGGTCCTCGGCGACGGTCACGCCCTGCGACCCCTCGACGATGTTGGCCGCGTCCTGGCCGGTCGCCAGGTAGAAGGCCAGCAGCATGTTCGCGTAGTGCGCGTTCGCCGAGCGGATCCCGCCGGCCAGCAGGGTGCCGAGCATGTTCTTGCGCACGTTCAGCACGGCGATCTTCGCCGCCGTGGTGTGCAGCAGGTCGACGACCACGGTTCGGGGCACCAGCAGCTCGGTGACCACGTTCTTGCCGCGGCCGAGGATTCCGTTGATGGCGGTGGCCTTCTTGTCGGTGCAGTAGTTGCCGGAGATCGACCCGTACGAGATCCCCGGGATGGTCCCCAGGATGTGCCGCAGCAGCGCGTCGGCCGCCAGCGTCGCCATGTTGTGCCCGGACGCGTCGCCGGTGGTGAACTCGAACCGGAGGAACAGCAGGTTGGCCGTGATCTCGTGGCGGAAGCCGACCAGCTCGGCGAACCTGCTGCAGCCCCGCACGATCTCCCGCAGCTCGGCGAACCGCGCGTCGATCTGCAGCGCGGCCGTGTAGGCGGTGTGCGCGTCCTCGGCCTCGACGAGCACCGAGCGGGTCATCCGCTCGTCCACGAGGGTGGCGACGATGCCGTGCTCGGCCAGCATCGAGATCTTCGCGCCGCGACCCACCGATGGCCACAGCGGTGTCTCGTAGGTGGCGAGCGGGACCTCGGTCTCGGTCGTCGCGGTGTTTCCCGAGATCCGCAGCGGTCCCACCCACCTCATCGGGACCCCGGCTATCGCGTGCTCGCCGCTCATGGTTTTCTCGATCATCTCCCACTTCCCTTCGTCGGCGGGACGTGCACGGGCAGTGGCCGCACCCCGGCGGCGGCCCACCGTTTCCGCAGCCGGGCGATCCGCGGCGGCGCCGCGGCGTCGAGCAGCGCGATGCCGCAGTCACCGCCCCCGGCACCGGACGGCTTGGCCGCGCCGCCGGCCTCCTCGGCGGCGTCGCACAGCGTGGTGAGCCGGTCGGTGAAGATGCCGAGCCGCGTCTCGCGGTCGAGCCCGGCGAGCAGCCGCCGTGCGGCGCGGATCCCGTGCAGCAGCGTGTGGTGGTCGCCCCGCTCGAGCGCGTGCTCGCAGGCGCGCACGCACTCGGCGGAGCGGACGAGGAACTCCTGGTGCGCCGCGCCGCCCCGCCATGTGTCCAGTTTGGACACCAGCGAGCCGGTGCTGGCCGGCGTTCCGGTCCAGCCGACCTCCAGGACGAGCCGGCTGGGTGGGGGCAGCCGCCGCAGCGCGAGACCCGGCCACGGCGCGCGGATGGTCTCGGCGACGCCCCGGCGCCGCGCCAGCTCCAGCACGGCGGCCCGGTCGGGCGCCCGGTACGCGAGCCAGCCGCCCCACGTGCTGGCGGCGAGGTCCCCGCCGGAGGTGTTGGGGTCGAGCCGCGCGGTCGCCAGCAAGGCCAGGCGGAACCGGGCCTCGGCGGAGAGGGGCAGGCCGGCCCGCGCCGCGACGGCCGCGACGGTGGCCACGGTCACCGCGCCGCTGGAGCCCAGCCCGAGCTTGGTGCCGCCCTCGTGCAGGCGGCTGGTGACCGAGACGTGCATCGCGGGGACCGCGCGTCCCTGCTCGGCCATCAGCTCGGTCAGCACGTCGACCGCCGACACGACGTGTGCCAGGCCGCCGCGCGCGAGCCGCTCGTCGTCCGGGTCGCATCCGGCGAGCTCGCCGCCGTGCCGCCGCAGCCGCGCGCCCCGCGGGCACAGGTCGGACACGATCACGACGTCGGCCTCGCCTGTGCCGGACCCGGTGCCGGACCCGGTGTCGGACACGGCGTCGGACACGGTGACGCTCACCGTCCGGTCGACCGCCACCAGGATCGCCGGCTGGCCCGGCTCCACCACCGCGTACTCGCCGGCGATGAACAGCTTGCCCGGCGCGTGCCGGGTGACCGCCCGGGTCCGCGCCGGGGTCGCCGGGGTGCTCGCCCGCGTCACGGCTCGTCCCCGGTCCACAGGCGAGCGCCCGGTCCCGGCCGGGCGACGACGGCCGGGCACCGGCCCGCGGCGCCCACCACCTCGGCCACCCGGCCGGCGTCCGTGCGGTGGCAGAGCACCTTGACGTTCGGTCCGGCGTCCATGGTCGCGTAGGCCGGCACGCCGTCGCGCCGCAGCTGGAGCACGCCGTCGAGCACCTCGAGCGTGGCCGGTGACAGGTAACGCACCGCGGGCCGGGCCGCCAGCATCGTCGCGTGCATGCCGAGCGCGTTCCGCTCGGCGATCTCCCCGACCGCGTCGAGGTCGCCGCGGCGCAGCGCCGCCAGCATGTCGGGCAGGTCGGCCCCGCTCGAGTCCGCCCACGCCCGGTACAGCGGCGACGTGTCGACGGTGCGCCGCATGGCCGCCCGGCTGGACACGGCCTTGGGACCGGCGTCGACCAGCGCGATCACCAGCGCCGGGTCGAGTCCGGAGACGGGCACCGGCTCCGCGTACGAGGCGAGGTCCCCGGCCGCGCCGGTGCCCTCGCCGGCGTGCCACACCGCGAAACCGCCGAGGATCGACCGCGCGGCCGACCCGGACCCGCGCCGCGCCAGGCGCGACAGCGCGGTGGCGTCGAGGTCGAGCCCGTACGCGGCGGCGCTCGCCACGGCCAGCGCGGCGAACCCGCTCGCCGAGGACGCCAGGCCCGCGCCGGTGGGGACGGTGTTGCGGGTGTCCACGACCGCCGGCTCGGTGCGTCCGGCCAGGTCCCGCACCAGGTCGAGGAACGCGACGACGCGCCGCCGGGGCTCGCCGGCCGCCGGTTCGCCGCCGAGCGTGACGGCGTCCGTGCCCGCGGCGGGGTCCAGCCGGACGGTGGTGGTGGTCGGGAAGATGTCCAGGGTCAGGGAGAGGCTGCTGGAATGGGGGAGGACGAGCCGCTCGTCGCGCTTGCCCCAGTACTTGACCAGGGCGATGTTGGGCTGGGCGAAGGCGGTCGCGGCGCCGGTCGTGCTGCCGGTCGCGGCGTGGTGGCCCCGCTCGCGCAGCCCGACCGGCTCGCTCCGGTGGTCAGCAGGCATGGTCGGCGACCTTCCCCACCGGCACGACCCAGGTGCGGACCGCGCCGGCGGCACGCAGCCGCCGCGCGACCGCCTGCGCGCGGTGCGGCTCGCGGGCCAGCGCGATCATGCAGCCGCCGAGCCCGCCGCCGCTGATCTTGGCGCCGAGCGCGCCTGCCGCGAGCGCGGTCTCGACCAGGGTGTCGATCAGGTTCGTGCTGAGGCCCGCGTCGGCGAGCAGCTCGTGGTTGGCGGTCAGCCGCGCGCCGAAGTCGCTCGCCCGGCTGTCCCCGAGGTCGCGGACCGCGGCCTCGGCCAGCGACGACACCCGGCGCACGAAGTCCTCCCGCGCGCCAGGGTTGCGCTCGAACCGCCGGCGCAGCGACTCGACCGCGTCCTTCGTCCGGCCGGCGGTACCGCTGTCCGCGATGACGAACAGGCCGTCGAAGCAGATGCGCAGCTGCCGGGCGGTGCCGTTGGAGAACAGGATGGAGTACGGCAGGCCCGTGGCGGCCGCGTCCACGCCGCTCGCCCTGCCGTGCGCCACCTTCTCCGAGGTCTGCACGAGATCGAACACCGTCGCGGCGTCGAGCCGGCGGTTGAAGAGGTTGGCGAGCGCGAGCACGACGGCCCTGGCGCACGCCGCGCTCGAGCCCAGACCGCGGCCGGGCGGGATCATGCAGTCGACGAGCACGTCGATGGCGGGGTGGCCGTCGACGCCGGTCAGCTCCTTGAACTCCGCCACCAGCTGCCGCAGGCCGTTCGTCGCCTGCGTCACCACCGGCGCGGACCCCGGCCCCGTCAGCGTGAAGGCGATCTCGTCCACATCGGACGGTGGGTGCTCGAGCAGCGCGGCGCTCGCCGTGGCCGTCAGCTGTGGAACCGGGATGGCGAGCGCCGGAGCGCCGTACACGACCGCGTGCTCGCCGAGCAGGATCGCCTTGCCGTGGGCGCTTCCGATGCCGACGGGGTTGCGTGCGGTGCCCGGGTCCGGCGCGGCGAGCTGGCGGCTCCCGCGCCGGGCGGGCGCCTTGTGTGTCGAAGGTGGCAGGCTCACGGGGCCCAACTCCTCGGTGTCGTCTTCTGTGTCCGGTGTGGTCACCAGGCCCGCTGTGTCGCGGCGACCGCCATGGCGGCGAGCCGGTCCCTGGCGGGGGCCGTCGCGCCGCTCGCCTCCAGCGCGGCGACGGCCCGGTCGGTGCGGCGCACGATGTCCCGCTCCACGCGGTCCACGGCGCCGGTCTCGGTGAGGATGGCGCGTACCGAGTCGAGCTGGGCGGCGGAGATGTCGGTGCCGATCGCCGACCGGAGGAACCGCGCCGCGCCAGGATCGTTGTCGTCGGCCAGCTCGAGCGCCGTCGCGAGCAGCACGGTGCGCTTGCCCTCGCGGAGGTCGTCGCCGGAGGGCTTGCCCGTCACCAGCGGGTCGCCGAACATGCCGAGCACGTCGTCGCGCAGCTGGAACGCGATGCCGATGTCGGTGCCGAACGCGCGGTAGGCCGCGACGAGCCCGGTGCCGGCGCCGGCGATCGCGGCGCCGACGTGCAGCGGGCGTTCCACCGTGTACGACGCCGTCTTGTACCGGTCGACCCGCAGCGCCGAGTCGACGTCCTCGGCCCCGGCGGCCTGCGCGGTCAGGTCGAGCAGCTGCCCGTACAGGACCTCCGTGCGCATCGCGGACCACACCGGCCCGACCCTGGCCTGCGCGTCCGCCCGCAGCCCGGACGTGCGGACCAGGTCGTCGGCCCACGCCAGGGTCAGGTCTCCGGCCAGGATCGCCATGCCCTGGCCGAAGGCGTTCGGAGCGCCGGACCACCGCCGCGCCCGGTGCCGGTCGGCGAACAGCACGTGCGCGGCCGGCAGCCCGCGGCGCGTCGGGGACTCGTCGATGATGTCGTCGTGGATCAGCGCCGACGCGTGCAGCAGCTCGAGCGCCGCGCAGGTGCGCAGCACCGCGGGCGCGTCGGGGTCGGACTCGGCGCCGCCCGCGCCGAGCCAGCCGAGCCAGGCGAACGTGGGCCGCACGCGCTTGCCGCCGCGTGACACGTAGCTCGCCAGGTCGGCGACCGTGGCCGCCAGGCCGGGGCCGATCGCGTCGGCCTCCGCCCGGCGGTCGGCGAGGAAGTCCCCGATCGCCGCGTCGACGGCATCGGTGATGTCGGTGACGTTGTCGGCGCGAATTACTGTTTCCGTCATCTTGGAACCATTCAGGTATCTGGAGTGTTTGCTTTAGTCGGGAGCCCGCTTTGGCGTCGTCGACCCGCCCCGTGGCCAGAAACTACCCGGGGACCCTCAAGGGTGGGTCGCGAGTCCTTCGGTGCCCGTGACTCGAGTCCCGGGGTCCATTTGGCTGATCGCGAAGATTTCGGCGCCCGCCAGCGCCGGCCCCGGTATTTAGCTGCCCTTGAATGGTCCTTGACTTCCCATTGCTATGTTCGGACGCATCCCGAATCCGGGGAATATTCCAACCAATTTTTTCCGGGGCTTCGAAAAATGAACACACAAACCGTTCTGTAGGGACGTGGAAGCGATTTGGTGGTGCCACGTGGGACCCGCAGCCCGATCGTCGGCACGGCCTGTCGCTACATCGTTCCTGCCGTTGGACTCGGAGGAACGAAGACATGACCAACGCAGTAGTCGTGGGGACCGCTCATCGCACGTTACCGAGCACCATCCGAAGGACCGAGGCGCGGCCGCCGGCGTTGACGGTTGCCCGCCAGGTCATGGTGGAGTTCCGTGCGTTGGGTCCGATAGAGGCGGTGGCCGCCGGCCGGCTGGTGGATCTGGGAGCGCCCAAGCAGCGTGCGTTGCTTTCGTTGCTGGTGAGTCGGGTGGGTCAGCCGGTGGCGGTGGATGTGCTGCTGGAAGCGTTGTGGGCAGGGCATCCGCCGCCGTCGGCGATTACCTCGCTGCAGGCGTACGTGGCCAATTTGCGCAGGGCGTTGGAACCGGATCGGGCGCCACGGACACCGGCGACGGTGTTGCGCACGTGCGCCGGGGGCTATTTGCTGGACAGCCGCGTTGTGGACATCGACGTCCACCGGTTCGGTGAGCGCGCCAAGGCGGGGTGGCAGGCGGGGGACCGGGGCGATCCACAGCAGGCGCTGAAGGAGTTCGAGGCGGGGTTGGCGTTGTGGCGGGGGCAGGCCTACGCGGAGGTCGCCGACGCCACGTGCGTGGGGCCGGAGATAGCGCGGCTGGACGAGCTGCGATTATCCGTTGTCGAAGCACGCTGCGCGGCGCTGCTGGCCGTGGGGGCCCATGGGGTGGCCGTGGCCGAGCTGGAGGCCTTCATCCAGGCCCATCCGCTGCGCGAGTACAGCTATGAGCTGTTGAGCCTGGCGTTGTACCGGGCCGGACGGCAGGCCGACGCACTGGGAGTGCTGCGGACCGTCCACAAGCGACTGGCAGAGGAGCTGGGCATCGACCCGAGGCCGGCGCTGCAACACCTCGAGCGCGAGATCCTCAACCAGGCGCCGGCGCTGGACTGGCACCCGACCCCGGCCGTCCCCACCTTGACGGTGCCCACCAGTCCCACGACGCCACCGCAGTCCCGCCCGGCGGAGCCGGCGACCTCGCCGGCCACGGACGGGGAGGAGGACGGGGAGGTCTTCGTCGGCCGTGAGCCGGCGCTGCGGCAACTGGTCGAGGCGTTGGCCGCGGCGTCGGCCGGCCGGGGGCGGGTGGTGACGGTGTCCGGGGAGCCGGGGATCGGCAAGACCAGCTTGCTGCGGCGGTTCGCCAAGCTGGCAGGGGTTCCGGTGCTCTGGGGTACCTGCCCCGAGCACGTCTCCGCGCCACCGCTGTGGCTCTGGGAGCAGGTGCTGCGTGCGGCGGGCAGCCGCTTCCCGCAGCGTCCGGTACCGGGGCAGGTGGCCGAGCTACTGGCCGGGGACACCCGCCGGCTCGTGGATGGCGTGGACCTGGCCGGTGCCACCTTGCGGCAGTTCGAGGCGATCGTCCATTACCTGACCGACGCGTCCCCCGCCGCACCGCTGGTGGTGCTGCTCGATCACCTGCATCGGGCGGACCCGACCTCACTGCGGCTGCTGGCCCACCTCGCCGAGTCGGTGCCGGCGAGCCGGCTGCTGCTTGCCGTGTCCTACCGGTCGGGCGAGGAGGAGAACCTGGCCGAGACGCTGGCCGCGCTGGCCCGCGCGGGGATGACGCGGATAGAGCTCAATGGACTGAATGCCCAGGAGACGCACACCCTGGCGAGCGCCCTCCTCCACACGGAGGTCAGTCAAACCACGGCGGAAGGACTGTGGGCCCGCACCGAGGGAAACACGTTCTTCCTGCGGGAGCTGATCAAGCTGTTGACCAGTGAACAGCGCCTCGAGCAACCCCACACGGCACCGGTGCCGGTGCCCGTGCGCGACGTGGTGCTACGCCGCGTCGCCCGGCTGCCTCGAACCGCGGCCGAGGTGATGACGGTGGCCGCCATCGCCGGCCGGCACTTCGACCTCGAGGTCGTCGCCGAGGCCGCGTCGGTCGAGATCGAGGCGGCACTGGAGGTTCTCGACACCGCGGTCGCGGCGGGCCTGGCGGTGGAGGACCAACAGCGACTGGGCTGGTTCCGCTTCACCCACGCGCTGACCGCCGAGGCGCTGTACGAGACCACCGGGCGGCTGCGCCGGGCCCGGCTGCATCGACGGATCGGTGCGGCGGCGGCCAGAGCGTGGGCGGGGAACACGGCGAGGGCCGCCGAGATCGCCCGGCACTGGTTGCTGGCCGCGGAGCTGGACCCCACCGCCGCCGTCCACGCAGCGACCCACGCCGCCGCCGCGGCCCGGGTCGCCGACGCCCGACTCGCCACCGAGGACGCCGTCACCCTGTGGCGGCAAGCCCTCACGGCCGCCGACCTGGCCGAGAAGGAAGAGCTGGACCGGCATCCGCTGCTGATCGGCCTGGGAACCTCCTTGTACCGGGCCGGGAACCACCGCGACGGGCTCCCCGTCCTCGTCCAGGCCATGGAGGAAGCCCTTGCCGCGCCTGACGTTCGCAGCGACCCGGACTCCTCCCGGCTGGTCACCGCGGCGGTCGCGGCCGTCGGCGAGCTGAACTGGTACCCCGTCGACCACGGTGACGTCGGCACCCGGCTCGTCGACGTCCTGGAGCGCGCACTGTCGCAGGTGACCGGCCCCGTGCAGCGCGCGCTGGTCCTGTCGTGCCTGGCCGTCGCCCGCTACCACGACGGTGACCCGGTGCGCCGCGCCGCGCTGTCGGACGAGGCGATGGCCCTCGCCCGCCACACGACCGACACCATGGCGCTGGCCCACGTCCTGCACCTTCGGGCCGCGGCCCTCACCGGCCCCGACCATCTCGACCAGCGCCTGCAAGCGGTCACCGAACTGCTGGCGCTGCCGGGCGTGCCGCCGCCGATGGTGGTCCGCGCCCGGCAGGTTCGGGCCCAGGTGCTTCTCACCGTGGGCCGCGTTTCCGAGGCCTCCGCCGAACTGGACCTCGCGGCCCAGCTGGTGGACGCGCACCGCGCCCCCCTTCGCGCGCAGCCTGCCTGGTCCGGCGCCGCGCGGTGCGACCGAATGGTCCAGCGCTGGGAAGCCGCGTATCTCACCGGCGCCGGCCCGGACCTCGTCGACGAGCTGCGCGCGGTCGCGGAGTCCTCCGGCGCGCCCGCGCCGCACGGCATCCTGGCGATGGCGCTGACCGAGGCCGGGCAGGTGCCCGATGCCCGGGTAGCCCTGCGCCGGATTCCCCGTGGGCACAAGGATTACCTGTGGCTGCACACCCGCTGCTGGGCGCTGCTCGCCGCGGCACGTCTGGGCGAGACCGAGTTGGTGACCCAGCTGCGCGCCGAGCTGCTGCCCTACCGCCGGCTGACCTGTTCGGTGCTGGATCTCGTGATCAGCGGGCCGGTGGCCTACTTCACGGCCGAGGCCGCCCTGGCCCTGGGTGACCAGGACGCCGCCGTGGTGGATCTCGTCATCGCTTCCGACACGGCCCAGCGGATGGGCGCCGAGCCGTGGCTGGCCAAGGTGCGCGAGGCCATCTGCCGGTGCGCGGGTTCCATGGCAGAGCTGAGTGCGGGCAGGCGCGCGGAGTTGAGCAGGCTGTCCGCCGCCGACCAGGACGGGGTGCGCCTGACGTGTGCCGGGTGATGCCGACGTCGCGAGGCTGTCCTGTCAGGGGTCCGTGCGATCCGGCGGCACCTCGTGTACCCGCTGTTCATGTTCATTCCACGAAGGGAGCGCACATCGCATGTCCACGTCCACGGAGGTCAACATTCCCGGTTATGCCGCCGGCACCTGGGTGATCGACACCGCCCACTCCGGCGTGTCCTTCCAGGCCCGCCAGTTCGGCATCGGCAAGGCCCACGGGACCTTCGACGACTTCGAGGGCACGATCGTGACCGCGGAGAACCCGCTGGACTCGTCGGTGACCGCGGTCATCAAGACCGCGTCCGTGAACACCAGGAACCGCCGCCGTGACAAGCACCTCCGCACGGACGACTTCCTGAGCGTCGAGCAGTACCCCACGATGACCTTCACCTCGACGGGGGTGCGGGTCGACGGGGAGACCTTCCTCCTCGACGGTGACCTGACCATCCGCACGGTCACGAAGCAGGTGACGCTCACCGTGGTGCCCAACGGTTTCGGCGCCGACGACAAGCCGCTGGCCGGGTTCACGGCCTCCACCGAGATCGACCGCAAGGACTTCGGCGTGACCGGTGGGGTGTCGGGTGCCGTGGTCGGCGCCAAGATCACGATCACCCTCGAGATCAAGGCCAGCCAGCAGGACTGACGGACACCCGAAAGAAGGGGACCGGCCGCGGTCCCCTTCTTTCGCGTGTGGGTAAGGGTTACCGGCCGACGGCCTCGGTGGCCACCGCGAGCACGCCGCCCAGCCAGGGGGAGTAGCGGTCCGGGTGGTCGGCCACGTCCACGCGCAGCCGGTCCGGCGCCAGCCAGCGGACCTCGGCCACCTCGGCCGGGTCCAGTTGCCAGCGCTGGTCCGCCGGCACCCGCCCGACCAGGACGTGGTCGTACTCGTGCTCGACCCGGCCGGTTCGCGGGTCCTCGGCCCGGTACAGGTACACGCCGGCCTCGTGCAGCGCCACCCCCCGCACCCCGATCTCCTCGATCAGCCGCTGGGCGGCGGCGTCGAACACGGTCTGCCCGGGGGCCGGGTGACCACAGCAGGCATTGGCCCAGCGCAGCGCGAACCGGGTCTTCACCGCGGCCCGCTGCTGGACCAGGACGCGGTCCAGCTCGTCCACCAGCATCACCGAGAACGCCCGGTGCAGCCGGCCGGGCGCGGTGTGCGCCTCGGCGACCGTGCAGGAACCGGTGGCGGCACCGTCCGCGTCAACGAGTTCGACAAGCTGCGATTCCCGAGCGACCATGGCGGGTCACCATCCTCCCGTGACTAAGGCTAGACGAGTTCCGCGGCGGGGTTGGCCAACCGCATCCGGCTCAGAATCCGAGGCCGCCATTGATAGTAGGACTGGAGTTTGTAGTATTCCCCGTCGGGCGCCGACGAGACGGCGTAGACGAACTTGCGGTCGGCGGCGTCGGCGGGATCGACGGCGTACGGAGCGCTTTTCACGAACCGCTCGATCTTTGGTTCGATTCGAACGGGAAGTGTCGTCGGATCCGGGGTCATCACGGCGAACGTGATCCGCTCGATCGTCGCGGAATCCCAGCTCAGGGTGGCATAGACGCCGAACGCCCGCTGGCTGAGCGTCAGCAGCTGCTCGCTCGGATCCGGCATTCCCAGGTCGCGAAGCATCGAGCTGACGGCCTCCGGCGTCAGGCATTCGGCGGGTGGCTCGCCGACGTACACGTTCACCGTTCGGTGGTGGTAGTCGATCCCGATCAGATTGGCTCTGTCGTCCAGGCCGTGCCGGGCGAAGAAACCGACGTTCTCCGCCAGACCGCTCGGCATGGCCGGGATGTCGGCAAGCGTTGCCAGCCCCTGCAGGTCATCCGGAGGGAAGAACGCCCAGATCTTCTTGAACCCGCCGACGACGCCGAAGTCGATGCCGTAGGAGTCGACGGGGCATCGTGCGTCGATGCCCGAGAGCAGGGCGCCGACGGGATGGTCCGTCGCCGCGGTGAAGCCGTTCGACAGAGCGAGGGCATAGGGGTCGACGTCCGGGCGCGTCGTGAAGCGGCAGTCGAGCTCTCCCTTGTGGCGTGCGCCGGTGGCCACCCGGAAAGCGACCACGGCCTGCGCGATCGCATCCCCGTACGCGGTCAGGATGGGCCAGACCCTGTCGCGCGAGCAGGTCACGTCCAGCAGCCGCGCCGACTCCTCGATGGCTGAGTAAAGGCTTGCCACATCAGTGTTCTCGGACATTCGTTCTCCAAGTTCGTTACCGGGCGAAGACCAACGTGGCGGGCGACGGGGTGGGCTGGAAGGTGACGTCGTCGAAGCCGGCCTTGGCGAGCCAGCTCTGGTAGTCGGCCCGTCGCCAGGTTCCGCCCTGCTTGCTCTTGAGCAGCATCTCCGAGCCGAAGATCAGTGGGAAGGGCGGGCCGCTCCGGTCGTCGTCGACGACGTAGTCGCTGATGACCAGCGTGCCGCCGGGCTTGAGGGCGCCGCGGAGCTTGGCGAAGATCGCGATGTTGTCCTCCGGTCCCTCCTGGTGGGCGATGTGGGAGAAGACCGCGACGTCGTAGGCGGCGGTGCCGAAGTCGGTGGTGTGGAAGTCACCGTTGACACAGGTGAACCGTTCGGCCATGCCTTCCTCGGCCACGAGCCGGCCGGCGATCGCGTTGATCGGTCGCCAGTCGAGCTGGGTCGCGCGGGCGGCGGGGTTGAGCCTGAGCCAGGTTGCCGAGTAGATGCCCGAGCCGCCGCCGACGTCGAGGATCGAGATCTCGCCGGCCTCCGCCAGCCGCAGCGTGTCGGCGGCGATGGCGGCCACCGGGACCGACTGCGCGGCGATGGCGGTGACCAGCCGCTCCCAGTGCGGGTTGTCGGCCACCTCCACCACGGCGTCGGTCAGCGGCCGCCCGGCGCGGACCACCTCGGGCAGGTCCGCCAGCGCGCCCATGTGGGCCATCTTGAGCTGGGCGAAGTCGCTCAGGCAGGTGGGTTTGCCCTCGACCAGGTAGGTGGCCGCGTCGGCGCTGTTGCGGTACCTGCCGGCGTGCACCTCGACCAGGCCCAGGCTGACGAGTCCGTCGAGCAGGGTTTGCGCGCCCCGCTCGGAGATCTCGGCCCGGGCGGCCAGCTGGTCGGTGGTGTCCGCGCCCGCGTCGAGGTGGGTGAACAGCGAGTGGCTCGCCGCCGCGCCGAGGATGCCGGTGGCCCAGTAGCCGGTGGCCAGCAGCATGATCCGGTCCGACGTCGGTTGGGTGCCGCTCATGCCGCTCCTCCCGGTGCGTCGACGAGGGGGTTCTCCGCCGGTCGCGTTCGTGGCCCCGCGTTGGCCCGCAGCGCGCCGCGCAGGGCGTCCGCGACCCGTTCGACCTGGCTCGTGCTGAGCTCGGCGTGCATCGGGATGGCGAGCTGGTGCGCGAAGAGGTCCGCCGAGACCGGGCAGGTCCGCGTCGTCTCGTACACCGGCTGCAGGTGGCACGCCCACGTGCCGTGCCCGCAGCCGATGCCCTGCGCCCGGAGGTCGGCCGCGACGCCGGCCCGGTCCACGCCCGGGGCCAGCTTCACCAGGTAGGACTGCCAGGCGTGGGTGCGGTCCGGTGGCACGTGCGGCAGCGTGAGGAGCTCGTCGCCGGCGAGCAGCTCGGCGTAGTGCGCCGCGACCGCGCGCCGGCGCTCCAGCAGCTCGTCGACCCGGCCCAGCTGCACCTGCAGGATCGCGGCGGCGATGTCGGACAGCTTGTAGTTGTACCCGATCTCGGTGAACACGGAGATCGGCAGGCCGACGACCCGCGCCTGGTCGAAGATGCTCTCGATGCCGAAGGAAGCCCGCAGCCGCGCGCTCACCGCGAGCGCCGGATCCGCGGTCAGCAACGCGCCGCCCTCGCCGCTGGTGATTCCCTTGCGGCCGTGGAAGGACAGGCAGGCCACCGGCGCCAGCGCGCCGGCCGGGCGGCCCTGGTACGTCGCGCCGATGGCACAGGCGGCGTCCTCGACGAGGAACAGCCCGTGCCGGTCGGTGATCGACTTCAGGTCCGCGTAGTCGGCGGGCAGCCCGACCGTGTCCACGGCGATCACCCCCACCGTGCGCGGACCGATCAGGTCCGCCACCGCCCGCGGGTCCACGGTGCCGGTATCGGCACGCACGTCGGCGAAGACCGGGACCGCGCCGACGTAGCGCACAGCGTGCGCCGGTGCCGGGAACGTGTAGTCGGCGACGATCACCTCGTCGCCCGGCTCGACGCCGAGTGCGAGCAGGGCCAGGTGGAGCGCGGCGCCGCAGTTGCTCAGCGCGACCGCGCCACCGACCCCGTACCGCGTGGCCAGCTCCGCCTCCAGCGCCTTGCCCCGCGGGCCCTGACCGGCGGGCCAGCCCGAGGCGAACACCTCCGCGACGGCCGCCAGCTCCTGCTCGCCCACACTCGCGCGCACCAGGGGGATCGCGTCCACTGTGGTCACCTCCCGCTCGTCGAGAAAGCGGCCGGTCCGTACCGGAGCGGCGTGATCTGGTTGACGTCATAACGGTCGCGCAGCCGCTGCACGGCGCCGGGATCCACCGTCCCGCCGGCCGAGAAGATCTCGCACAACTCGTCGAAGTACAGTTCGTGGTCGGGCGCCGGGGAGCTCGTGAACAGCATGCGCGCCGGCCGGTCGGTGGGGTTCGTGAACCCGTGCGGACATCCGGGTGGCACGAACATGCAGCTGCCCGCGCCGGCCCGGACGGCTCGGTCGCCGTGCGCGGACTCCCAGTCCTGCCAGCGTTCCTGCGTCCGGTCCACGGGCTCGAACGCCAGGATGTCGAGCTCTCCTTCCAGGACGTAGAAGAACTCCTCCGAGCGGGCGTGGGTGTGCGCGCCGACGTCGAAACCGGGTGGCACGATCACCTCGAAACAGGACGCGGAGGAGCCGTCCGCCCCCGTGACCTTGAAGGTGACCTCCTGCGCCTTGGTGATCAGCTTCCGACCCTGACCGGGTGGGACGATCAGGCCGTCCATGCGATTCCCCTCGTCGTCGTCCGTGCGAAGTCCCGCTCCAGATAGGACGCCGAGCCGTCGTGCGGGATCCGGGCGCCGTTGCGCGGTGGGGCACCGGTCCAGCTGCCCACGGCCATCTCGGCGGTGATGCCCGGGCCGAAACCCGCGATCACGCCGCTGGCGCCCGGGGTCGGCATGCCCTCGTCGAAGAGCCTGCGCAACGCGTCGAGTACGACCGCGCTGGCGATATTGCCGTATTCGGCCAACGTCGCCCTGCTGTGGCGGAACGCTTGGTAGTCGACATCGAGGAACTTGCTCAGATCGTCCAGAATCCGCGGCCCGCCGGCGTGGATGATGTAGAAGTCGAGTTTGCCGATGTCCCAGCCGTGGCTCAGGGCGAGCTCGCGCAGCACCGGCGCGAGCGGTTCCATCGTCCCGGGCACGCGGCGATCCAGCTGGAAATGGAAGCCGGTGGCACGCACGGCGTAGGAAATCCATTCCTCGGTGTTCGGAATGAGATACGAGGCGTTGCGCTCCAGCGCCACGCCGGTGCCACCGCTGCCCCGGACCACGGCGGCCGCGACCGCGTCGCCGAACAACCCGTCCGACAGCAGCGACCCGACACCGTCGTCGCCGGGCTGGTAGCACAGCGAGCAGAACTCGCAGGAGACGATCAGAACATTGCTGCCGGGGTAGGCCGTGCAGAAGTCGTGCGCCCGGTTGATCGCCGCGCCACCGGCCGCGCAACCGAGCTGCGCGATGGGAATCTGGCGGGTGTCGGACCGGAAACCCATCGTGTTGATCAGCCATGCGGTCAGCGACGGCATCAGGAACCCGGTGCACGACACGTAGATGACCGCGTCGACGTCCTGTGCCGTTATGCCGGCATTCGCCAGAGCCTGTTCGACGACCTCGGGGCACAGCTTCTTGGATTCGACCTCGTAGACGCGGTTGCGTTCCTCGAAACCCGGATGGCGGAGCGTCTCCTCGAGAGGCTGGACGACATGTCGCGTCAGCACTCCGGTGTTCTGAATCAGTCGCAGCGCCAACGGGAGCTGCGGCTTTCCGGCGTGGACCTGTTCGGCAAATTCCAGGGTCTCTTCCATTGTGATGACATATTCCGGCACACTCACCGATGGCTTGCATAACGTTGGCATGTCTGGAGTCGACCTTCTGTAGGGTTTACAAGGTCAGCTGTATCGCCTGTGCGACAGCCCCCACGGCGGCTATACGTCCACCTACCGTCGCGCATCGTGCTTGCCGTCGACTTGGTGTCCGCTTGGTGTCCGTTCGCGTGGCACTGCCACCGAAACGACGCCGCCGCCAAGTCGCTGAACAGTCCCAGCCAAGTCCCGTGCCGATGCTAGGAGCATCGAGCAGCGGGGACGGCCATGCGTCACGTCGGCCGAGTCCCGACCACCGAAGGAGAAAGATGACCGCACTAGCCGATTTCGACACCATCCGCGCCGAGCTGATCGACCACCCGCTCTACACGCAGATCGACACCGAGGACCGGCTGCGGACCTTCATGAAGCACCACGTGTTCGCCGTGTGGGACTTCTTCACGCTGTTGAAGCGCCTGCAGATCGAGGTGACCACGGTGACGCTTCCGTGGCGGCCGAAGGGTCAGGCCGAGCACGGCCGGTTCATCATGGAGATCGTCCTCGCCGAGGAGACCGACGAGGACATCGGCGGCGGTTACGTCAGCCACTTCGAGCTGTACCGCCGCGCGATGACCGAGCTCGGCGCCGACACCGGACCGATCGACGCCTTCCTCGCCGCGCTCGACAGCGGGTTCGACCCGAGGACGGCGCTGGACGACCCGCGCATCCCCGACAGCGTGCGCCAGTTCGTCGGCCACACGCTCGAGGTGGCGCTGGGGGGTGCGCCGCACGAGGTGGCGTCCTCGTTCTGCCACGGCCGGGAGAACCTGCTGCCGGACGTGTTCTCCGCGGTTCGCGCCAATGTGGACGGTGTGCTGGCGAACGCCCCGGTGTTCCGCCACTACCTCGACCGGCACATCGCGCTGGACCACGACGAGCACGGCCCGCTGGCACTGCGGCTGCTCGCGGCGCTGTGCGCCGGCGACCCCGTCCGGGAGGCGGAGGCGGCGCGGGTGAGCGTCGCCGCGATCCACGCCCGCATCGGCCTGTGGGACGGCGTGCTGGCCGAGTTCCGGGCCAGCGAGAACTGAGCCGGCGACGGCCGGAGTTTCCATCGGACACCGTAAAGGAGCTGGTCTGGATGAAGGGGTTCTTGAGCCGCAGTTCGGTGCGGAAGCGCGGTCTTTATCTCGGCATCGTGCCGGAGACGGCCGCGGCCAGGAACGGTTCGACGCCGCTTACTTTCGACCACGACCTGGACATCCTCCCCGATGCGGGACGGCGCCTGACGGTGGCCGAGCTCGCCGGCCACGTGGACGACCTGGCGGGCCGGCTGTGGGCGGCGGGGGTTCGGCCCGGAGAGCACATCGCGATCCACAAGACCGCCAACTTCGATGTCTGGGTGCTCGCCACCGCGGCGGAGCGCATCGGGGCGGTTCCCGTGATGCTGTCGCCCGCCCTGGACGGCGCGACCGTCGGCGCCCTGCTCGGCCGGCTGGGCCGGCCACACCTGCTCACCGACACGCACAAGCTCGACGCGTTGGCCGACGTGCCGCTGGCGGACCGCACCACACGGGTGATCATCGTGGCCGGTAGCAGGCCGGGGGCGGGGTCGCTCGCCGATCTCGCCGGGAGCCCGCGGGTCGCGCCGGTGTTTCGAGGGCTGGACGAGCCCGCGATGATCACGCACACCTCCGGCACCACCGGGCTGCCCAAGCTCGTCGTGCACACGCCGCGGACGATGCGCATGCGGCTTCGGCCGCAGCGGTGGCTCCTGGCGTTGATGAGGAGACAGGAGACCGTCGCGATCCACATCTCCTTCGTGCATTCGCGGATGTTCGCGGCGATGGCTCTGGCGCTGTTCAAGGCGATGCCGGTGCTGCTCGTGAACAAGCCTGGTCCGAACGACGTCGCCGAGTTCTTCCTCGAGCACCGGCCGGGCCTGATCGAGGCGCTGCCCAACTCGTTCATGGAGTGGGAGGGGCTCACCGACGACCCACGAAAGCCGTTCGCGTCGGTGAGGTACTTCAGCAGCACGTTCGACGCGATCCACCCCAGGACGATCAGCCGGCTGCTCGAGTCGTCCGAGCGGCGGGCGCCGCTGTTCTTCCAGATCTACGGGCAGAGCGAGGTCGGGCCGGCCGTCGGGCGGCCCTACTTTCCCAAGTCCATCCACCGCGCGGACGGGCGCTGCGTCGGTTACCCACTGCCGGGCTGCGCGAAGGTTCGCGTGGTGAGCCGGGACGGCAAGCGGCCGTCCGAGACGAGTCCCGGTTTCATCGAGGTCCGGTGGGCGGGCCTGGCGAAGGCCTATTTCGCCGAGCAGGAGCGCTACGACGCCAACATGCACGACGGCTGGTGGCGGACCGGGGACGTCGGTTACCGCACCAAGTTCGGCTGCCTGCACATGCTCGACCGGGAGGTCGACATGATCACCGGGGTGCGCAGCAGCCTCGAGATCGAGGATGTCGTGTTGAGCAAGCTGGCCGAGCTGAGCGAGCTCGTCCTGGTGCTGGGTCCGAAGTCCGAGCCGATCCCGGTGATCTGCACCAACGAGGACCAGCCGCTGGACCGGGCGCGCTGGCGCTCGGCCGTCGCCCAGTTCCCCCAGCTGGCCGACCCGATCCAGATCCCGCAGGCCGAGCTGCCCCGGACCGCCACGTTGAAGGTGCAGCGGATCGAGCTGTCCCGCCGGCTCCGGGAACAGATCGAAACCCTCGGGACCGGCTGACCGACGTTCACGACCGTGCCCTCGGCGGCTACCGGACCAGGTCCTGCCGCACGCTCGGCCGCCGAGGGCGGAGCAACACGACGCAGACCGCGCCGGTGACCACCACGGCCGCGGACAGTGCGCTGGCCGCGATGTAGCCGTGCACGGCCGCGGACCGGGCGTCCTCCCACAGGTGGGCGGCCGCGTAGCCGACCGCGACGGTGTTCAGCAGCGCCGCGCCGAGCGCGCCGCCGACCTGCTGGGTGGTGCGGATCAGCGCGGCGGCGGCGCTGGCGTCGGACGGGTTCTCCGCGCGCGTGCCGCTGCTCATCACCGGGGCCATCAGCAGGCCGCTGCCCACGCCGAACACCAGCAGCACGGGCAGCAGCAGGCCGAGGTAGGAGCTGTCCGGGGTCAGCCGGGTGAGCAGCACCTGTGCGATGCCGATCGTCAGCAGGCCGCCGGCGATCAGCAACCGGGGCGCGACGCGGGGCAGCAGGCGGGCGGTGAGCTGGGTGGAGACCAGGAAGCTCACCGCGACGTAGGGCAGGAAGGCCAGCCCGGTCTCCAGCGCCGGGAACCGCATGACCGACTGCAGCTGGTAGGTCATGAACAGGAACATGCCGAGCATGGCGAACTGCGAGGCCACGACGGCCAGGTTGGCCCCGACCCGTACCCGGTCGGCCAGGACCCGCGGCGGCAGCAGCGGGTGGGAGGTCCGGGTCTGCCAGAACCCGAACACGGTGAGCAGCACGACCGATGCCGCCAGCAGCCCGAGGATGAGCGGGGAGCCCCAGCCGTGCCGCTCCGCGTCGCCGAGCGCGTAGACGAGCGCGGTCAGGCCGGCCCCGACCAGGACCACGCCCACCAGATCCAGCCGCCCGCCAGGAGCCGGCCGGGTGTGCGGTACCAGTTTGCGCGCCGCGACGACGACCGCGGCCGCGATCGGCACGTTGATGTACATGCACCAGCGCCAACCCAGATCGCTGGTCAGGATGCCGCCGAGGATCAGGCCGACGGCCCCGCCCGAGAGCAGGGTGACGCTGAAGAACGCGAACGCGCGGGCGCGTGCCCTCGCCTCCGTGAACATGATGCTGACCAAGGACAAAGTGGACGGTGAGAGGACGGCCGCGAACGCGCCCTGGAGCGCCCGCGCGGCGATCAGCGTCGTCGCGTTCCCCGCCGCGCCGCCGAGCGCCGACGCGGCGGCGAACCCGACAACCCCGATCAGCAGCGTGCGGCGCCGCCCGATGAGGTCCCCGAGCCGGCCGCCGAGCAGCAGCAACCCGCCGAGCGTGAGCGCGTAGGCGGTGAGGACCCAGTGCCTGCTGGCGTCGGCGAGCCCGACGTCGTGCTGCGCGGACGGCAGCGCGATCACCATGATCGTCGAGTCCAGCGTGGCCATCAGCTGCGCCGAAGCCAGCGTCACCAGGCCCCACCACCGGCGGTCGCGGCCGGGCGTGCTGGCCCGCACGGCCTGGCGGCCTTCGGTCATCGCCGGCCCCTGCTCAGCGCCCGCCGTCACGGTGCCGGGTGGATCTCGACGGTGCCCGCCGTGCCGTCCACGGTCACGGTCGAGCCGTCGACCAGCGTCTCGGTGGCGTTCCCGGTGGCCAGCGTCGCCGGGATGCCGTACTCCCGGGCGATGATCGCGGCGTGCGACAGCGGCCCGCCGGTGTCGGTGACCAGCGCCCCGATCCTGGGGAACACCACCGACCAGACCGGCGACGTGGACGGGCAGACCAGCACGTCCCCGACCTGGATCCGGTCGAACTCCTGCTCGTCGCGCACCACCCGGACGGTTCCGGTGTAGCTGCCCGCCGCGCCGGGAAGCCCGCGCACGGTGGACTTCCCCGACTCGTTGCCGCTCACCGGCGCGCCCGAGACGTTCGCCATCGACCACTGGAACGCGCCCATGACCGTCCGCACCTCGACGGGCAGGCCGTCCATGGAGGGCGGCGGCCCCGGTGGCCGGCCGTAGCTCGGGGGTCCCGGGTTCCGCAGCGCCCACCGATGCTCCCCGCGGCGGCGCTCGACCCGCCCGCGCAGGTCCGTGCCGTCCACGAGCGCCGCGAGCACCTCCTCGACCTCGACGAAGAACACGTGGTCCGGCTCGTCCAGCCGGCCGAGCCCGACCAGGCGCCGGCCCGCCTCCAGCGCGGCCCAGCGCAGCAGCGCGTAGGGCGCACTCACCGTCGGGTACTCGTTGTCCTCCCGCACCGGGTACGCCTTCTGCGCGCGGGCCAGCAGGTGCTCGAAGCGCCGCAGCTCGGTGGGGTCGTCGATGGCCGCCCTGGCCCGCGCGGCGGCGGCCTCGCGAACCGCCACCGGGTCGACCGCGGGCGCCGTCGGGGCGAGTGCGGCCGCGCGGGCGAGCTGGTCGCGCACCAGGGAGAGGATCAGGTCGGGCCGTTCGCCGAGGGCCGGGGTGGCCAGCTCGTAGTGCAGCGCCCGGCACCCGTACTCCCGCCGGTAGGTTTCGACGGCCGCGGCGAACTCGGGATCGTTCTCGCGCAGGGCCCGCACCGAGGTGAGGTCGTGCGCACCGGCCAGCCGCGTCGCCGCGAGCTCCGCGAGGTGCCGAATATCGTCGGCGGGTTTCGTGCTTTCCGGTGACAGCCCGGCGAACAGCTCGAAGACCTGGTCGCCCGACCACTTCAGCTCCTCGGTGAGCAGCAGCGCCAGCTCACCGAGTGCGATCGAGACCGCGCCGACGAGACGGAAGTGCACGCCGCTGGCGTCGCGGTGCAGTTCCCGCGTGTCCGTGAGCCGGCCCACCAGGTCCTCTGTGGACAGTGCGGGCAGGTCGGCCGACCGCAGCCGCTCGATGCGCCGGATGAACGAGTCGCGCAGCCCGTCGTACCACTGCGCGAGCACGGCGCCGACGTGGTCGGCACGCGCGGCGGTGACGCACCTCTCGATCCGCGCCCGCATCGGTTCCTTCCCGCCCAGCGCCACGATGCCCCGGTACTGCCAACCGCCGACGATCTCCAGCCGCAGGCCCTCCAGCAGCACCCCGAACTCGGTGAAGGCGGCCCGCAGCGCGTCGTTGTTGTCCCGCACCAACTCGCGGGTCATCGGCAGCAGCGGCGTGGGGGAGTGGGTGGACTCCTTGACCCAGAACCCCTCTGGCGGCTCGACCGGGATCGGCACCGGCTCGGGCTCCGGATCCGCCAGCGCGGTGATCGGCCGTACCTGCAACAGGAAGAGCCGGTCGCCGGCGATGGCCCATTCCAGGTCGCTCGGCCCGCCGAACTCGGCGGCGACCCGTTCGGCGAGCCCGGCGATCCGCCTGACCTGCTCGACGGTCAGCGCGCCGTGGTGATCGGCGGTGTTGTCGACCTCCTCGCCGCGGACCACCCATTCGTCCGGGGTGACCTCGCCGGCGACCAGCTTCTCGCCGAGGCCGGGTACCGCGCTGACCAGGATCTCGTCCCGTGCCCCGGTGACCGGGTTCGCGGTGAAGGCGACTCCCGCGGCATCGGCCTGCACCATGCTCTGCACCAGCACCGCCAGCGGCGAGTCACCCTCGCGGCCCACGCTGGTCCGGTAGCCGCGCACGGTGGTCGTCAGTCCGGACGCCCAGCACGTGCGTACCGCGTCCACCAGTTCGTCGCCGCCGCGGACGTCGAGCACCGTGTCGTACTGGCCGGCGTGCGAGGCCTGAGCGCCGTCCTCGTCGACACCGGAGGAACGCACCGCCAGCGGGCCGGGAAGCCCGGACCCCGCGGTCACGATCGCCTGCCGCAGGTCCGGATCCAGGGGCGCGGCGAGTAGCTCCTCCGCGGTAGGCGCCGAACCGCCGAGCTGAGCCCCCAGCACGTCGGCGAGCACCACAACCCCGTCGGGCACCCGGAAACCGGCTCGCCGCATCCGCGCCAGCACGGCGGCTTTCGCGCCGGCGCGGGCGGTGTCCAGGGCGGCGTCGTCGTCGAGGGAGACGATCGCCGTTCCCGCGATCTGGTTCATGGTCGGGCTCCTCGGGCCGGCGCCACCCAGGTCCGGGGTGGCCGGTGGGCGGGGTGAAGAGGACCGCGGCCGGTCGGGCGCGGACTTCGGGGGCCGTGCGTTCTGGTGGATCCGCGCCGGCGGGGCATACCAAAGGTGGCCCGAAACATTGACGATGCGCTCCCCACCTGTCACTGACAGTGTGCAGGGACCGTAGTAGCGCGATCTGGCTCTGTCAAACGAAATCTGCGCCAAAATTGCCCGGCTACCGGGCTATGCGCCCATTTCCGGGCGGTGAATTTCAGTTGCTCGACCGGTTCTCGACCAATGACCCTTGTGAACTTGGATCAGGTCGCAGAACTGGTCGAACCGGTGCTTTTCGATGGTCGCGTCCCACCGGCCCGCGGACCACTCGTGCCACGGTGGCGCACGCCGCCATTCCGGCGCCGCGGCCGTCGCCGGTGGCCCCGGTTTCCTCGAACCAACGGCAAGGCGATTGTCTTCGCCCTACGATCGTTCGCATGCTGCTTCGCCGGACGGTGCGGATGATCATGGTCCTCGTCGCGGTCCTCACCGTCGCCCTCGCCGGGGCGGCCGAGGGCGGCGCGCGGACGGCGCGGGCCGAGGAGCACCGGCCGCCGCACGTTCGGCAGTTGCTGTTCTTCAACCATGCCTACGGAGTGCTCGACCGGGAGACGGCCGATGCCATCGAGCACTCCGGCTATCTGCGTGACTTCGCCGACTTCCAGGTCCGCACCACGACCGGCGCCGGCGGGCAGACCTGGACCGGTCGCTACGTGTACGGCCGCGAGACCTACCTCGAACTGTTCGGGGTCGGCGATCTGCCCGGCCAGGACGGCGCCTTCGGCAGCACCGGGATGGGCGTCTCGACCGAGCGGGCCGGCGACCTGGCCACAGTGACCGAGCGGCTGCGGGAGCAGGGGATCGCCAACCCGATCGAGTTCCGCCAGACGCGTGACTTCGGCGACGGCGTCCCGGTGCCGTGGTTCGACGCCGTCTTCACCACCGGCCAGTACGACCGCTTCGGGCCCTGGGCGATGGAATACCTGCCGGAGTACCTCGCCGACCCGCGCAGCAACACCGAGCCGGCCGGCTACCCCGGCGACGTCGGCCGGGAGCGCTACCTGTCCGACGGCTACCGCGACCATCTCCTGCGTGACGTGACCAGCATCCGCCTCGCGGTCTCCGCACGCGACCTCGCCAACACGGTGCCGCTGCTGCGGGCCGGCGGGTTCGTCGTCCGGCCCGTCGCGGACGGAGGCGTCGTTGCCGACCGCGGCGGCACCACGATCCGGTTCGACGCCGTTTCGCCCGACCAGGCGGGCCTGCGCCAGGTCGAGCTGTCGCTCAACTGCCTCGTGGCGTACCGGCACGAGGAACGGATCGGCCGGTCGACCCTCGTCGCCGGCCCGGGCATCCGTGCCGTGTGGACCTTCGATCAGTCCCGGGCGGCCGACGGAACGGCGAAGTAGTCGCGAACCATGGCGATCCGCCCGTCGCGGACGCGGAAGATCTGCGCGAGTGACATCGTCGTGCGCTGCCCGTCCGGGCCGTCGAACACCGGGTCGATCTCGGCGACGAACACGTCGGGTGCCACGGTGTCGTGCAGTACGTAGGCGGTCTCCTCGACGTTCACCGTGCCGTGGAAGGCCGGCTCCTGGTGATACGCCCCGATTCCGGCGCGGATGGCGTCCCGACCGACCAGGCGACGTGGCAGCGGATGACCCTCGGGCACCAGCGGCGCCTCGAATACGCCGTCCTCGGTGAACATCTCCGCGATCGCGTCCGGGTTCCGGGTGATCGAGCCGGCGTACAGATAACGCTCGAAGATTTCCTTGTGTGTGCGGGTCACTCTCTCCAGCCTACCCACCGGCAATTCGACCCCGAGCAGGGCTTGTTCTGGTCCGGTGAAATCGAGAACGTGAGATTATGAGCGCGTCCAAGAGGTCTCGGCACGTTTCTCCGCGGCCTGGATCCACCGGCAGACGCCCCGGTCCCCTGGACACGGTTTTCAGGGTGTCTCCGCGCTTCCAGAACGCAACGCGTCGCGGAGGAGTGCGACGGCCGGCGCGATCTCCGGGTCGCTGATGTTGCCGTACCCGAGGACGAGCGCGCGCCCCGCCGACCGCGCCGGCGGAGCGCGGTAGTCGTCGAGGTCCGCCAGGCGCAGGCCGGCGGCGGCCGCGGCCCGGACCGCCGCGCGGGTGGCGGTGCCGTCCGGTAGGTGCAACACGATGTGCAGCCCCGCCGCGGTGCCGGCGACCCGGCCCTCCGGCACCCGGGCGCCGAGCGTCGCGACCAGGAGGTCGCGGCGGGAGCGGAACCGCCGCCGCGCCGCGCGCAGGTGGGCGTCGTACCACCCGCGGTCGATGAAGGTGGCGAGCGCGAGCTGGTCCAGCACCGGTGGCGCGGCGGCGACGAGGTTCGCCGCCCGCAGCGCCGGGGTCAGCACGGCAGGCGCCACCAGCCAGCCCAGGCCCAGCGCCGGCGACAGCGTCTTGCTGACCGAGCCGAGGAGGACGACCCGGCCCGGATCCATCCCCTGCATCACGGCGACCGGGTGGTGGTCGTAGCGGAACTCGGCGTCGTAGTCGTCCTCGATGACGAAGCCGGCCACCTCGCGGGCCCAGCGCACCAGCCGCGCGCGGCGCGCCGGGGAAAGCACCGTGCCGGTGGGAAACTGGTGTGCCGCACCGACGATGACGGCCCGGGCCGGCGTCCGCGCGAGGTCGTCGACGCGGAGGCCGTCGTCGTCCACGGGCACCGGGTGCACGCGCAGGCCGGCGCTCGTCGCGGCGTCCCGCAGCCGCCCCCACCCCGGGTCTTCCACGGCCACGTCGGCGATCCCCTCGGCGCGCAGCGCTCGGCACGTGCGGACCAGACCGTCGGTGACGCCCGCGCACACGAACACGGACGCGGCGTGCGCGTCCGCGCCGCGCGAGCGCCGCAGGTACTGCGCGACGGTGGTCCGCAGCACCGCGTGCCCGGCGGGGTCGGGCAGGCCGAGGTCGTAGTCGACGGCCGAGCCGGTGACCGCCCGGACCGCGTCGGCCCAGCGGCGGCGCGGAAACGCCCGCAGGTCGGGCAGACCGGGCGCGAGGTCGTACCGGACCGGTGGCGGCGTGCGGGTACGCGGTATGCGCGGCGACGGCGCGGTGTCCGGTGACCACGAGACACGCGTGGCGGAACCCACCCGGGCGGCAAGGAAACCCTCCGCGACGAGCTGCCCGTACGCCTCCGTCACCACCCACCGGGAACAGCCGAGCTCCTCGGCGAGCGCTCGGCTCGGTGGCACGGCGGCGCCCTCCGCCAGCCGGCCGTCCCGGATCGCGGTGCGCAGCGCGTGCGCCAGGCGGTCGTGCAGGCGGCGCCGGCCCCGCGCCGCAGGGCCGACATCCAGCAGCGTCGCCCACGCGAGATTGGTCTGGGAAACCGCCACGAGATTGGAGCGTACCGCCGATCCGAATCCACCTACCGTGACGGACATGATGGACAACCTGGTTCTCGGTGCCATGTGGTTCGGCACGCTCGCCGACGAACGCCGATCGTTCGAGATCCTCGACCGCTTCGTGGACGCGGGAGGCGTCTGGATCGACACCTCCAACTCCTACGCGTTCTGGGTGGACCCGACCGGCTTCGGCGGCCAGAGCGAGACGGTGCTCGGGCGTTGGCTGGCGAATCGTCCCGGCGTCCGCGACCGCGTCAGGATCAGCACCAAGGTGGGCGCTGAGCCGACCGTGGCCGGGCGGTTCCCGGAGACGGCCGAGGGCCTCTCGGCCGGGGTCGTCAAGCGCGGGATCGAGGACAGCCTCCGCCGGCTCGGCACGGACCACGTCGAGCTGTACTGGGCCCACGTGCCCGATCCGGCCACCCCGCTGGAGGAGTCGGTCGCCGCCTTCGACGAGCTGGTGTCCGCGGGCACGGTCGGCCGCATCGGCTGCTCCAACTACCCGGTCTGGCAGGTCGAGCGGGCCCGGCAGATCGCGCGGGCCCACGGCAGCGTGGGCTTCACCGCGGTGCAGCAGCACCTCACCTACCTGCGACCACGCCCAGGGACCAGACTCCAGGAAGCGGCCCGGTTCGGTGCGGTCACCGACGAGGTGCGCCATTACCTGGAACACCACCCGGACCTGACGCTGTGGGCGTACACGCCGCTGCTGAGCGGCGGCTACACCCGCGCGGACAAGCCGCTGCCGGCGATGTACGACCACCCGGGCACCACCCGCCGCCTCGCGGTGCTCGACGAGATCGCCGCCGAGACCGGCACGAACCGCAACCGGGTGGTGCTGGCGTGGCTGAGCCCGGCCGCCACGCCGATCGTCGGCGTCAGCACGGTCGAGCAGGTGGACGAGGCGGTGGCGGGGGTGTCCCTGGAGCTGACCGCCGAGCAGCGCGAGCGCCTGGACGCCGCGGTCTGACCCCGTCGGTGTCCCGGACGTCGCGACTTTCGGCGGGCTCGCCGTGGTTGAGGAGCCGGTGGCTGGATATGCCCCGGGGGGCGTGATCCGCCGGGTTCACCCGCCGCCGGCCGTCGAGTGGCGGTCGTTGGTGCCACGGGTAACTTCGGGTTCGCCGTGTCATCACAGAACGTGAGAGAAGGGACAGTGTCGTGCCGAAGCCACCGGTGCCCCCGGAGATCAGCGAGTTCCTGGCCAAGCCGAACCCGGCGGTGATCGCCACCGTCCGTCCGGACGGGCAGCCAGTCTCGGTAGCCACCTGGTACGTGTGGGACAACGGGCGCATCCTGGTCAACATGGATGAGGGCCGCAAGCGTCTCGGCTACCTCCGCGCGAACCCGCGAGTGTCGCTGACCGTGCTCGACGGCGATGACTGGTACACCCACGTGAGCCTGCAGGGCCACGCCGAACTGCGCGACGACCCCGACCTGACCGACATCGACCGGATCTCCAGGCACTACACCGGTCAGGCGTACCCCAAGCGCGACCGCAAGCGGGTCAGTGCCTGGATCACCGTCGAGCGGTGGCACGGCTGGGGCAAGCTGGAGAACACCGACGTGGCACACGCCTGAGTCACGGCGACCTCGTCGCCCAGCCGTCGACAATCGGCGCGATCTCGTCACGGGAGGAGCTGCCGGGCGACGTGGCTGGTCCGCTCGCGACGACGAGCGGACCAGCCCGCCTGCGGCCGGATTCGGGGTCGGTGTCAGGCCTGAACCTCGAAGTCCTCGAACTCGGCGATCTGCCGGACCTCGACCTCGACCTCCTGGAACAGGTCGGCATACCGCTGGGCGAACTCGACGGCCTCCGCCAGGTCTTTGGCGTTGATCAGCGCGAAGCCGCCGATGACCTCCTTGGCCTCGGTGAACGGCCCGTCGGTCACGGTGATCCCCGCCCTCTTCGCCTTGCGGACCAGCGAGCCCTTCTCGGACGGGACGACGCCCTCGCCCATGATCAGGATGTCCTTGTCGATCGAGTCCTGGATGAACGCGCCCATCTTCTCGATGAACTCCTGGCTGGGGTTCCACGCCTCCGGGACCCGCTCGTCGAGCCGGTGCATCATCAGAAACCGCATTGCTGCTCCTCGTTGTCTGGGGCTGGGGTCCGGTCGTCCCGGACGGGATGACCAGGTCACCTCGGCGTCGGACGACGGCACGCTGCTTCGACACTTTCCACCCAGGAAATTTCCCCCGCCACTCCAACCACCGGAACCTCAGGGGACCGTGACGGCACCTAACCACCATCCACCCCGATACCCGCACCATTCGCCGGGACGCAACGCACACTTTTAATCCCGGGGAGGCGGACTAATCTTCCTTTCGTGCCGACCTATGTCGCGTTGCTGCGCGGGATCAACCTGGCCGCGAAGCGCCGGGTGGCGATGGCGGACCTGCGCGCGTGGCTGGCCGAGCTGGGCTACGCGGACGTGCGGACCTTGCTGCAGAGCGGCAACGCGGTGTTCCGCACGGCGAAGCGCCCCGCCGCGGTCCGCCGCGAGGTCGAGGCCCGGCTCGCCGTGGGCGCGGGCTTCAGCATCGACTGTGTGGTCCGCACGGCCGACGAGCTGCGTGCCGTGGTCGACGCCGATCCGCTGGGCTCGGTGGCCGACAACGGTTCCCGCTACCTGGTGTCGTTCCTCGACAGGGCCGCCGTCGCGCCGGCCTTCGCCCCGGACGCGTTCGCCCCGGAGCTGTTCCACGTGGGACCGAACGAGGTGTACTTCTGGGTCCCGGACGGCATCCAGAACTCCAAGGTGCTGGCCGCCTTCCCCACGAGGAAGGGCGAGGTGGCCACCGTCCGCAACTGGAACACGGTCACCAAGCTCCTGACGATGACCGAGGCCTGACCCGGCGCTCAGCCGGCGCTCAGCCGGCGTCCACGGTGCGGCGCCAGACGTCGATCACGAGCACCGGGCGCATGCCGACCGACTCGTAGAGACCCAGCGCGGGCGTGGTGTTGTTGGAGTCCACGTGCAGGATCGTGCCGGTCCGGCCCGCGGCCGCGTCGGCGGCGAAGGCGTGCCGGAGCAGGTACTTCGCGATGCCGCGACCGCGTGCCTCGGCGAGGATGCCGACGTCGGCGATGTAGCCGCAGTTCTCCTCGTCCACGAACTGGTCGGTGCACTCCAGGACGCCGACCGCGCGCCCGTCGAGCTCGGCGACCCACAGCTGCGACCAGTCGAACGTCGACTTGCGGTCGAGGTTCGCGTGCCACGTCTCGTACGGGTCCCACGCGAAGCCGAAGTGGTCCGCGAACGCCGTGTGCAGGACCTCGTGCGCCACCCGGCGGACCGTGTCGCCCTCGGTGGCGCGCCGCAGGACCACGCCGGCGGGCGGGGTCGGCGTCGGCACCGGCCGGACGTGGTCCACGCGCATCCGGTGGAACGTGGTGGCCAGGCCGAACCCGTGGGCCGCGAGCCGGTCCCGCAATGCCTCGTCGACGCGGTAGGCGCCGTGGTCGACCCGCACGCGCGGCAGGCCCCGCTCGCGCCCGATGTCCCCGGCCCGCGCGAGCGCCCAGGCGAACAGCCAGCCGGCGACCGCCGCGTCGGGCGCGACGACGTCGAGGTCGACGAGGTCCCCGTCGCCCTTGCCGGACGTGGTCGCGTAGCCGACGGCGCGCCCGGCGGGGTCGAACACGAGCCGGGCGCCGAGCTCGGGGTCGAAGCCTGGCTCGGTCAGCTCGTCCCGCGCGTCGTCGACCGTGTAGTCGGCGATCCCCGCGGCCGCGCGCGTGTAGTCCCGCACGAGCCCGGCGATCGCCGCGACGTCGTCGAGCCGGGGTGCTCGAGCGGTGTGCCCGCCGGGAAGGTCCACCGCGCCATGGTGCCCGGGGCGCGGCGCCGTGTCGACGGATATGCCCGGCGAGAACCCGGAGCGCTGAGTGTCCGCTCCGATGCGCTGAGTGGCCGACCGGTCATGCGGGCCACCGGGGACCACCCGTACGATCTGGCCACATGTCCGGTCTCAGCTTGATGACCTTCAACATCGGCAGCCCCTCGGAGGAGCGGGCCCACCGCCAGCTGGCGTGGCTCGCCACCCGGCACGAGGACGTCTTCGTGCTCACCGAGACCAGGGCGTCCGACGGCTGCCGCCACCTGGCCGACGCGTTCCGCACGGCCGGCTACGCCGTGGTCTACCCCAAGCCGGGCCCGACCGAGTACGGCGTGATGATCGTCAGCAGGCTGCCGGTGCGGGTCGACCCGATCGCCGAGCACCTGTCGTTCCTTCCCGAGCGGGTGGCCGGCGTGCTGGTCTCCACCGCGATGGGCCTGGTCCGCGTGCTGGGCGCCTACGCGCCGACCCGCGACGCCACCGCCGAGCGCACCGAGCGCAAGCGCCGCTGGCTGTCCGAGTTCTCCGCGGCCCTGGGCGCCGGCGGCCTCACCGACTCGGGTGCGGAGACCGTCGTGCTCGGCGACCTCAACGTCATCGAGCCCGACCACGAGCCGAGCTACACCACGTTCCGCTGGTTCGAGTACGACTTCTACCGCGGCCTCACCGACAAGCACGGCCTCGTCGACGCGTTCCGGCACATGGAGCCGGAGCGGGTCGAGCACAGCTGGATCGGCCGGACCGGGGACGGGTACCGCTACGACCACGCGCACTGCAGCAAGAAGCTGGCCGCGGAGATCTCCGAGTGCGAGTACGTGCACGAGCCGCGCAGCACCCGGCTCTCGGACCACTCCGCGCTCTCGGTCACCTTCACCAGCCTGCCCACCAGCGAGCTGAACACGATGGACCCCTTCGAGGCCGCCAGCCCGCCCACGCTTTTCTGAGATTTCCCGCCCGCCCGTTGGGAAACACACTGCTTGGCCAATACCGTGCGGGGGTATGGTACGGTCATCGGGAAGCTGACCCACGGAGCAACGGGAGACCACGGTGTCCACCTCTACGTACACGGTGACCGGAATGACCTGCGCGCACTGCGTCGGCGCGGTGAAGGAGGAGGTCGGCCGCATCCCGGGCGTCACCGGCGTCACCGTCGACCTGTCCACCGGCCAGGTCACCGTCACCAGTGACCAGCCCGTCGACGCCGACGTCGTCCGCGCCATGGTCGACGAGGCCGGCTACGAGCTGGCCAGCTGACATGGCGATCTCCGGCACGACACGCAAGCTCGGCGGGTTCGGCCTGGCCCTGGTGGTGGCCTTCGCCGCCGCGTACGGCATCGGCCAGGCGGTCGGGCCGGTCGCGGCCGAGCCGGAGGCCGCCGCGGCGCACGACGGCATGGGCGGCGCCGACGCCGGCATGGGCGGCCACGGCGACACGCACGGCGGCGCGGCCCCGGCCGTCCCCAAGGGTCTGCTGGTCTCCGCCGACGGCGTCACCCTGGACGTGCTCACCGGCGGCCTGCGTGCCGGCGTCCAGCAGGACTTCGCGTTCCGCATCCTCGACGACCACGGCGCACCGGTCACCACGTTCGCCCCCACCCACGACAAGCTGATGCATCTCGTCGTGGCCCGGCGCGACCTGTCCGGCTTCCGGCACGTGCACCCGACCATGGCAGCCGACGGCACCTGGCGCATCCCACTGGCCTTCCCGGCCGCGGGCGACTACCGGGTGTTCGCGGACTTCCTGCCCGGCGGGCACAAGGAGGGCGTGACGCTCGGCGCGGACGTCCCCGTCGCCGGCACCTACCAGCCGGTGCCGCTGCCCGCTCCCGCGCTCACCGCCACCGTCGACGGCTACCGGATCACCCTCGCCGGCACGCTCACGCCGGGCACCACCAGCAAGCTCACCCTGTCGGTGGACAAGGGCGGCGTGCCGGTCACCGACCTGCAGCCCTACCTCGCCGCCTACGGCCACCTGATCGCGCTGCGCCAAGGTGACCTCGCCTACCTGCACGTCCACCCGGACGGCGAGCCGGGCGACGGCAAGACCCGGCCCGGGCCCGCGATCACGTTCTTCGCCGAGGTGCCCACCGCCGGCACCTACCGGCTCTACCTCGACTTCAAGCACGGCGGCGTGGTGCGCACCGCCGAGTTCACCGCGGTCGCGGCACCCGGTGGGTCCGAACCACACGGGGAGAAGTAAGTGAGCGAGCCTGCGAGCGAACCATTCAATACAGGGCGACCGCGAGCGGCATCACCGAGCCTGCGAGGGGATGTCGGGAGCGAGCTTGCGAGCGAACCATTCAATGCAGGGGGACCGCGAGCGGCATCACCGAACCTGCGAGGGGATGTCGTGAGGGAACAGACGGAGCTGGTCATCGGCGGCATGACCTGTGCGTCGTGTGCGGCCCGGATCGAGAAGCGGCTGAACAAGCTGGACGGCGTCGAGGCCAGCGTCAACTACGCCACCGAGAAGGCCGTCGTGTCCGCGCCGGCCTCGGTCACCGCGGACGTCCTCGTGGCCGTCGTGGAGAAGATGGGCTACACGGCCGCGCCGCCCACCCCAGAGCCGGCGCCCGCCGAGGACGCGCCGGAGGACCGGGAGGTGCGCGCGCTGCGCACCCGGCTGCTGGTGAGCCTCGCGCTCTCGGTGCCTGTGGTGGCCATGGCGATGTCGTCGTGGCTGCAGTTCGAGTACTGGCAGTGGGCGTCGCTGGTGCTTGCCGCGCCGGTCGTCGTGTGGGGCGCGCTGCCGTTCCACCGGGCCGCATGGCTCAACCTGCGGCACGGCGCGGCCACCATGGACACGCTGATCTCGATGGGCACGCTCGCCGCGTTCGCGTGGTCGCTGTACGCGCTGTTCCTGGGCACCGCGGGCGTGCCCGGCATGGAGCACCCGTTCCGGCTCACGATCGAGCGCGGCGCCGGCGACGGCAACATCTACCTCGAGGTCGCCGCGGGCGTCACCACGTTCATCCTCGCCGGCCGGTACTTCGAGGCGCGGGCCAAGACCCGGGCCGGGGCGGCGCTGCGCGCGCTGCTGTCGTTGGGCGCCAAGGATGTCGCGGTGCTGCGCGGCGGGGCCGAGACGCGGGTGCCGATCGAGCGGCTGGCCGTCGGCGACCGGTTCGTGGTGCGGCCGGGGGAGAAGATCGCCACCGACGGCGTGGTCGAGGACGGCTCGTCCGCGGTGGACGAGAGCATGCTCACCGGCGAGTCGGTGCCGGTCGAGGTCGAGCCGGGCTCGCGGGTGGCCGGCGCCACGGTCAACGCCGGCGGGCGGCTCGTCGTGCGGGCCACCCGGATCGGGTCGGACACGCAGCTCGCGCAGATGGCGAAGCTGGTCGAGCAGGCGCAGACCGGCAAGGCCAAGGTGCAGCGGCTGGCTGATCGGGTGTCGGCGGTGTTCGTGCCGGTGGTCATCGTGCTCGCGTTGGCGGCGCTGGGTTTCTGGCTCGGCACGGGTGCGTCCGTGTCGGCGTCGTTCACCGCGGCGGTGGCCGTGCTGATCATCGCGTGCCCGTGTGCGCTGGGGCTGGCGACGCCGACGGCGCTGCTGGTCGGCACCGGGCGGGGCGCGCAGCTGGGCATCCTGATCAAGGGCCCGGAGGTGCTCGAGTCGACCCGGCGGGTGGACACGATCGTGCTGGACAAGACCGGCACGCTGACGACCGGCCGGATGTCCGTCGTGGACGTCGTGCCCGCCGGCGGGGTGTCCGAGTCGGAGCTGCTGGTGCTGGCGGGAGCGCTGGAGGACGCCTCCGAGCACCCCATCGCCCAGGCGGTCGCCAACGCGGCGCGGGAGTGGGTCGGGTCGTTGCCGCCGGTCTCGGGGTTCGCCTCGGTCGACGGGCTCGGTGTGCGCGGCGAGGTCGAGGGGCATGCCGTCGCGGCCGGCCGGGTCGTCGCCGACCACGACTGGCTGCCGGAGCTGCCGCCGTCGCTCGTCGCGGCGAAGGCAGCCGCAGAGGAGCTGGGCCGGACGGCGGTCACCGTCGCCTGGGACGGTGAGGTGCGGGGCCTGCTGGTGGTGGCCGACGCGGTCAAGCCGACCAGCGCGGCCGCGGTGCGCCAGCTGCGGGCGCTGGGCCTCACGCCGGTGATGCTCACCGGTGACCACGAGGCGGTCGCGCGGGCGGTGGCGGCGGAGGTGGGCATCGACGAGGTCGTCGCGGGTGTGCTGCCGGCCGGCAAGGTCGACGAGGTGCGCCGGCTGCAGGCCTCCGGCCGCGTGGTCGCGATGGTCGGCGACGGCGTCAACGACGCGGCGGCACTCGCCCAGGCCGACCTCGGGCTGGCGATGGGCACCGGCACGGACGTGGCGATCGAGTCGAGCGACCTCACGCTCGTGCGCGGCGACCTGCGGGCCGCGGCGGACGCGATCCGGCTGTCCCGGCGGACGCTGAACACCATCCGGGGCAACCTGTTCTGGGCGTTCGCGTACAACGTGGCCACCATCCCGCTGGCCGCGGCCGGGCTGCTGAACCCGATGCTCGCGGGCGCGGTGATGGCGTTCAGCTCGGTCTTCGTGGTGACGAACAGCTTGCGGCTGCGCGGGTTCTCCGTGCTGCCCGAGAACGGCGTGACGCCCGCGGACGGCACGCCGTCCGCTTCGCGGCGCTCGCTCGCCGATGCCGCCTAAGGCCTGTCTCGTAGATCATCGTGTGAGGTCCTGCGCCGACTGCGCCGACTGCGCCGACTGCGCCGACCACCGGAACCTCAGGGGACCGTGACGGCACCCAGCCACCGTCCACCTCGATACCCGCACTATTCGCCGGAACGCAACGCACACTTTGAATCCCGGGGAGGCGGACTAAGCCTGTCTCGTAGATCATCGTGTGAAAGTCTGCGCCGACCACCGGAACCTCAGGGGACCGTGACGGCACCCAGCCACCATCCACCTCGATACCCGCACCATTCGCTGGAACGCAACGCACACTTTAATCCCGGGGAGGCGGACTAGTGACGGCACCCAGCCACCATCCACCTCAATACCCGCACCATTCGCTGGGACGCAACGCACACTTTAAATCCCGGGGAGGCGGACTAGCATGTCCCGCGGCGGTGCGGTGATCGCGGAGCCGTTCCGCCGCGAGCTCGAGCGGCTGACGCTGTTCCCCGTCGAGGTGATCATCTCGACGCTGGGCGCCGAGTTCGTCGCGCTGGGCGCCGCGCGGCTCGCACTCGAGGTCATGGCGGGCCTCCTGCACGTGCCCAACAGCTGACCCAGGCCGGCGTAATCGTCGGATGTGTTGGCTTGTGCAGCTTTGTTGGCATATCCCAGCCAACGAGGTCGGTCACTCGGCACGGGCGGCGACAGCCCGCGCACAGTCGAGCGACTCGGCATGGGTCGTGTCCACCTCCAGGTCGTAGGCCACGCCCCGGTGGACCACGTCCGCCTGGGACGCGGCCATCCCGGTGACCCGATCGCCCCGGGCGAGCTCACGGCCCGTGGCGACCGCGCTCGCACACCGAACACCGACCCACAACACCGCCACCCCCTCCAACGCCCTCCGCCACCGCTGCTGGGACGCCGCACCACCGAGGAAGACCTCATCGACGATGACCCGCGCACCCGCCCGCGCCATCGTGGCGACCCCCTCGATCCACGCCAGCTCCAGGGTCCGGAACTCCGGTCCGACGACCACCCCGCCGTCCGGCGCGAACTCGATCCCCGCCTCCGACGCGCGCATCGACGCGGGCATCGCCTGGATCAGCGTGTCGACCCCGAGGACCAGCCACGGATCGGGCAGAACCGCCTGCAGGCACCGGGCGATCCCGGACTTCCCCGAGCTGGAGCCACCATTGAGGACGATCACCCGAGTCATCACCGCGCCACAGTAGAGGCACCGCGGCTGGGCGATCCCGGGCGTCGCGTCAGGGACGCGGACGCGACGCCCGGGACGGGCTCACGGCCGGCCGGGGAGCCGGTAGTTCGCGCCCAGTACGGTGCCGCGGTTCGGCTTGTACTGGTCGTACCCGCGGGGGTCGCACTGCAGGCCGCCGTTGATGCAGTGGCTCACCATGGCGGCGAGGGTCGGCTCGTCCCACGCGTTGAAGAAGTCGTAGTGCCAGGAGTAGCCCCGCCCGCTCGCCAGCCGCACCCGTGAGGTGTCGCCGTCGACCGGGAACGCGATCTTGAACTCCAGCATCGGCACCGGCTTGGGATGCGAGGCCGGGCAGTAGCCGTCGACCGGGTAGGCCATATGGCTCTTGTGGTCGGCCGAGTCCAGGTGCACGCCGTCCCAGCAACTCGGGGCCTGGTAACGGATGTTCAGCTGGGTGCCCACGTCACAGTGCGTCGGGAAGTCCCAGTTGAAGAAGCTGTTCCCGCACTCCCAGCCCTCGATGTGCCCCGGCGCCGTGCGGAAGTCGTCGAGGGTGGCGGCCGGACTGCCGGCCACGTAACGGAGTCCGGGCGGGAACGGCCGCACGGCCGCGTAGTCGATGATGCCGGACTTGTAGTAGATGACCTGGCGCCCGTTCGGGATCACCGGCGTGTCGCCGTTGAACATCGTGGGGAACCAGTACGCGGACAGGTCGTCGGGCGCGAGGCACGACGTCGCGCCGACGCCCGCGCCTTGGAGCGACGCCAGCGTCGTGTACGCGTTGGTGGTGGTGTTGCCGGCGAAGCTGTGCTCGTGCGACGCGCCGGGCAGGTTGGGGAAGACGATCGGGTCGTCCGGCAGCCGGTGCGCCACCGAGCAGTTGACCTGGAACTCGTGGTGGGTGACGTCGTCCGCGGCCTGGCTGGTCGGGGCGACGGTGAGCAGTGCGGTGACGGCAACGCCGCACGCCACCGCCAGATGTCGTTTCACGGGTGACTCCTCCTCGGCAGGGATCGAGGGAGAGCGCTCTCCCATGAGAGTGGCGAACGGTGCCGGGTGCTGTCAAGGCCGGGTGTTTCGCCGGCCCCGCGGCCGGGTACGCGCCCGGCATGTCGAGAGCGGTGCGATTCGAGCGGTACGGCGGCATCGACGTCCTGGACGTCGTGGACGTCGACCCGCCCGAGCCCGGGCCCGGCGAGGTGCTCGTCGAGGTCCGCGCGGCCGGCATCAACCCCGGCGAGGCGGCGATCCGCGAGGGCAAGCTGCACGAGCGGTGGCCGGCGACGTTCCCGTCCGGGCAGGGCAGCGACCTCGCCGGCGTGGTGGTGGCCGGTGACTCGTTCGCGGCCGGCGACGAGGTGCTGGGCTTCACCGACGCGCGGGCGAGCCAGGCCGAGCACGTCGTGGTCCCGGCGACGCAGCTGGTGCGCAAGCCCGCGGGTGTGCCGTGGGAGCAGGCCGGCGCGCTCAAGGTCGCCGGCACCACCGCCTACGCCGGCGTCGAGGCGGTCGGCGTGCGCGAAGGTGAGGTCGTCGTGGTCTCCGGGGCGGCCGGCGGGGTCGGCTCGCTCACCGTGCAGCTCGCGCACGCCCGGGGCGCGGCGGTGATCGGCCTGGCCGGCGAGGAGCACCACGACTGGCTGGCCGCGCACGGCGTGGTCCCGCTGGACTACCGCCGGCCGGAGCTCGCGGACCGGATCCGGGCCGCCTCGGGGAGGGTCGACGCGTTCCTCGACACCTACGGCGGCGGCTACGTCGAGCTGGCGACCGAGCTCGGCGTCGACCCGTCCCGGATCAACACGATCGCCGACTTCGCTGCCGCGAAGGAGCACGGCACCCGGGCGGTCGGAGGCGCCGAGGCGTCCACCGCGCCGGTGCTCGCGACGCTCGCGGAATGGATCGCGGTGGGGGAGCTGGAAGTGCCGATCGCCCGGACCTACCCGCTCGACCAGGTGCGCGAGGCCTACGCCGAGCTCGAGCGGCGGCACACTCTCGGCAAGATCGTCCTCGTGCCCTGACTTGACATCCCCGTAACACACGGACGACACTCGGTAGGCGAGTGGGAGAGCGCTCTCCGAACCCACTCCACCCCTGCTGAGGAGACCGCAATGACGCGCGTTCCCCCTGTCTCGCACCGACATCGCGCCACCACGGTGCTCACGGTGCTCGCGGTGTTGGCCCTGCTGCTCGGTTTCGTGGTGGTCACCGCGAGACCGGCGTCGGCCGCGCCGAGCGTCGTGCGGGTCACCGGGTCCCAGGGCAGCTGGCAGCTCACGGTCGACGGCGCGCCGTACACCGTCAAGGGCCTGACCTGGGGTCCGCCGGTCGGCGAGGCCGCCGCGCGGATGCCGGACGTCCACGCGATGGGCGTGAACACCGTCCGCACCTGGGGCACCGACGGCACCTCCCGGCCGCTGCTCGACGCGGCCGCGGCCAACGGCGTCAAGGTGATCAGCGGGTTCTGGCTCCAGCCCGGCGGCGGCCCGGGCAGCGGCGGCTGCGTCAACTACGTCACCGACGCGAACTACAAGTCGACCGTGCAGGCCGAGTTCCTCCGCTGGGTCAACGAGTACCGCGACCACCCGGGCGTGTTGCTGTGGAACGTCGGCAACGAGTCGATCCTGGGCATGCAGAACTGCTTCGGCGGCACGGAGCTGGAGAACCAGCGGGTCGCGTACACCCGGTTCGTCAACGACGTGGCCCGCGCGATCCACGCCGCGGACCCGAACCACCCGGTCACCTCGACCGACGCGTGGACCGGGGCGTGGCCGTACTACCAGGCGTACGCGCCGGACCTGGACCTGTACGCGGTCAACTCCTACGGCGCGGTGTGCGACATCCGCCAGACGTGGATCAACGGCGGCTACACGAAGCCCTACATCCTCACCGAGGGCGGGCCGCCGGGGGAGTGGGAGGTGGCCGACGACGCGCACGGCGTGCCCGCCGAGCCGTCCGACGTGGCCAAACGGGACGGTTACCCGGCGGCGTGGAACTGCCTGATGTCCCACCACGGCGTCGCGCTCGGGGGGACGCTGTTCCACTACGGCACCGAGCAGGACTTCGGCGGCGTGTGGTTCAACCTCCTGCCGGGCAACGAGAAGCGGCTCTCGTACTACTCGGTGGCCCGTACGTATGGTGGCTCACCGCCCGCGAACACGCCCCCGGTGATCTCGTCCATGTCGTCGTTGGGTGACGTGCCGGCCGGCTCCGCGTTCACCGTCGACGTGTCCACTTCGGACCCAGACGGCGACCCGATCTCCTATGACTTGCGGCTGAACAGCAAGTACATCGACAACTCCGGTGCGCTGGTGCCGGCGTCGTTCAGCGGGTCCGACCCGTTCACGGTCACCGCGCCGGACCGGCTCGGCGTGTGGAAGGTCTACGTCTACGCGCGGGACGGGCACGGGAACGTCGGGATCGAGTCGCGGTCGTTCCGGGTGGTGCCGCCTTCCGTTCCTGGGACCAACATCGCGCAGGGACGGCCGACCACGGCGTCGTCGTATCAGGCGCAGGGGGACGGGGCGCCGTACCTGGCTTCGCTGGCCACCGATGGGTCGTTGACGTCGCGGTGGGCCAGTGACTGGAGTGACCCGCAATGGGTCCAGGTCGACCTCGGGTCGGTCGTGTCGTTCGACCACGTGCAGTTGGTGTGGGAGGCCGCGTTCGGTCGCGCCTACTCGATCGATGTCTCCGACGACGGGTCCTCCTGGCGGTCGGTCTACTCGACCACGTCGGGCAACGGTGGGGTCGACTCGTTCGACGTGGCCGGGTCGGGACGGTACGTGCGGGTGTACGGCACTCAGCGAGGGACCGGGTGGGGCTACTCGCTCTACGAGTTCGGCGTGTACCGCCGCTGAGGGCGGGTGGGCCTCCGGCCCCCGGTTCCACGCTACCGGCTCGGACCGACAGTTCTCGGGCTGTGCACAGGCGCTGTCCACAGTGACCGTTTCTGTCGGTGGCCGTC
>NZ_DASWSJ010000255.1:0-62670 GCF_036402745.1 Actinophytocola sp.
TCCGGCAGATCCCGCCACGGCGTCCCCGTTCGGATCCGCCACAACACCGCGTCGATCACCACCCGATGATCCATCCACCGACCACCCCGACGCGGCGTCCTGTCCGGCAACAACGGCTCCAGCCGCGCCCACTCCGAATCAGTCAGATCATGACGTTCCAGCACAACCCCGGTTCTACTTCACCCCGAAACCTAGATCCACGGGACACGCCCTAGTCGAACTTCGCGCGGCCAGGTGGGCCGCCCACCGCGCGCCCTGGTCCTGCCACCACTGCTGCGACTTGTCCTCGACCTGCGCGTTGGCGGCGTCGACCTGCTCGGTGCCCCAGCGCTCCCGGGCCTCCTGCTGGAGCTCGGCCTGCTTCGCCGGGTCGAAGCCCTCGAACCAGTGGTCCATCGACTTGGCACTCGCGTCCTCACCTCCTTCCAGCTCCTCGATCGTCCGCGACACGGTGTCGGCCAGCAGCTGGAACCGGTCTCGCTCGGCGAGCAGCCACTTCCTGTGCAGCCGCAGCACCTCGGTCCGGTCGCGGCCCTGGTGCACGATCTCGGCGATCGCGTCCAGGCCGACGCCCAGCTCACGCAGCACGAGGATCTGCTGCAGCCGCAGCAACTGCTCCCGCTCGTAGTACCGGTACCCGTTCGCACCGACCCACGCCGGCGCCAGCAGGCCGATCTCGTCGTAGTGCCGCAGCGTCCGCGACGTCACCTTGGACATCCGCGCGACCTGCGCTGTCGACCACGCCATGACCGCTCTCCGGGTCTCGCCGGGCCGGGCTTTCCGACCCGCGACCGACGATAGAAGTTGACGTAACGTCAAGGTCAAACCGAATGTGGTACCAACCACGACATGAGCGACAGACTGCGTCGCGCGCGTGCCAGCCTCGCCGGCACCGCGGTCGGCGACGCCCTCGGCGACCAGCTGGCGCTGCCGGCCCGCGCGGTCGAGCGCCGGCTGCCCGCGGCGCCGTGGCGGTGGACCGACGACACCGAGATGGCCTGCTCGGTGGTGCACGTCCTGGCCGCGCACGGGCGCATCGACGCCGACGCGCTCGCCGAGAGCTTCGTCGCGCACTACGACGTCGACCGCCACTACGGCCCCGGCATCGACGCGATGATCCGCGAGGTCGGCCTCCGGCGGGTCTCGCTGCGCGAGCTGGCGACCGAGACCTTCGGCGGCGCGGGCTCGTGGGGCAACGGCGCGGCCATGCGGATCGCGCCGCTCGGCGCCTGGTTCGCCGGCGACCCGGCCACGGCGGCCCGCGAGGCGGCGGTGGCGGCGCAGGTGACGCACACCCACCCGGAGGGCGTGGCCGGTGCCGTCGCCACCGCGGTGGCCGCGGCGCTCGCGGCCAGCGGGGCGCCGGTCGGCGAGCTCGTCGCCGCCGTGCTCGAGCACACCCCGCCCGGCCAGGTCCACGACGGCATCCGGCTCGCGACGACCATCCAGGACGCCGACCCGGCCGACGCCGCGTCGGCGCTCGGCAACGGCCGGCGGCTCAGCGCGCCGGACACCGTGCCGCTCGCGCTGTGGGTCGCGATCCGGCACCTCGACGACTACCCCGAGGCGGTCTGGACCGCCGCGCCGGTGGCCGAGGACGTGGACACGGTGTGCGCGATCGTGGGTGGGATCGTGGCCGGCCGGGTCGGCTCGGCGGGGATTCCGGCGCAGTGGCGCCAGGCGTGCGAGCCGCTGCCGTCGTGGGTGCTGCCGCCGCGCTGAGCAGCGGGGTCAGCCGCCGGGGGTGACGGCGGCCCAGTCGAGGGTCAGCTCGCCGAGCCGCCACCGCTTGCGGTCGTCGCGGACCGGCCAGCCGTCGGCCGCCAGCAGCCGTGCGGTCTCCACCCAGCGGGCGCGCGGGCCGAACGCGGTGAACGGGGCCGCGGTCGCCCAGCACCGGTCCAGCGCCGCGAACAGGGCGTGCACCGGCTCGCCGGGCACGTTGCGGTGGATCAGCGCCTTCGGCAGCCGCTCCGCCAGGTCCGACGGCTGCGCCAGGTCCGCCGGCCGGCACGCCAGCGTGAACAGCGCCGGCCCCGCCGCCGACAGGGTCACCCAGCAGCAGCGCCGGCCCAGCTCGTCGCACGTGCCCTCGACGAGGAGCCCGCCCGGCGAGAGCCGGCCGAGCATCGTCGACCACGCGGCCGCGACCTCCGCCTCGGTGTACTGGCGCAGCACGTTGAACGCCCGCACCAGCACCGGCCGGGTGCCCGCCAGCTCGAAGCCACCCCGGCCGAACGTCAGCCGCGGCGGGTCGGCGGCGGGCACGGCGGCCGCGACCCGCTCGGGATCCAGCTCCAGCCCCAGCACCCGGACGTCCGCCCGCACGGTCGCGAGCCGGGCCGCGAGCTCGACGGTGGTCACCGGCGAGGCGCCGTACCCGACGTCGACGACGAGCGGGTCCGTGGCGCCGCGCAGCGCCGCGCGGACGAGCCGCGAGCCGGCCATCCACCGGTCCGCCCGGCGCAGCCGGTTCGGGTTGGTCGTGCCCCGCGTCGGCGACCCCTGCGGGCCACCTAGGCGCGCTCGGCCAGCCACTTCTCGGCGAACTCGGCCTCGGTGGCCAGCAGCTTGCCGACCTGCTCGGCGACGACCTTCTCCAGCTTGCCGCCGACCAGCGGGATGCTGACCTTCACCTGCGCGGTGACCACCAGCGCCGTGCCGGTGGACGCGGCCTCGATGCGGGACCGCCCGCGGATCTCGCCCGGCACCCCCGAGATCGTCACCCGGCTGGTGCCCGCGTACCCGCCGTCCGCGGGCTCCCAGCGCTCCTCGCGCTCGACCACGAGGTCGCCGTTGAGGATCGACCGGACCGCGCCCGGCAGCCGGGACGCGTCGACGCCCTGCCGCATCCGGAACGCCGCGCGGGAGTCGGAGAGCGAGTGCTCGAGCAGCGCCGCGCCCTTGCCGCCGATGCCCCGCAGACGCGCGGCGAGGAACGCCTCGTCAACGAGGGTGGAGTAGACCACTGTGGGCGGTGCGGGGTAGGTGGACCGGTGCTCGAGGCTGGTTGCCATGCGACGGAGGTTACCGTTGGAGCCCATGACCAGCCTCCCCCTCGGTGCGGACGGGGTCGTGGCCCGCTCCGCGGTCCCCCTGTCCGGGTACACCACGCTGCGGCTCGGCGGCCCCGCCGCCCGGTTCGTGGCCGCCGGCACGGCCGAGGACGTCGCCGCCGCGGTCAGATCCGCCGACGGCCGGGGCGAGCCCGTGCTGGTGCTCGGCGGCGGGTCCAACCTGGTGATCGCCGACGAGGGGTTCGACGGCACGGTCGTGCACGTCGCCAACCAGGGCAGCAAGATCGACTCGCTCGGCGACGGCCGGGTCGCGCTGACCGTCGAGGCCGGCGAGGACTGGGACGCGGTGGTCTGCCGGACCGTCGAGGCCGGGCTCGGCGGGCTCGAGTGCCTGTCCGGCATCCCGGGCTCGGTCGGCGCGACGCCCGTGCAGAACGTCGGCGCGTACGGCGTCGAGGTCGCGCAGCTGCTGATGTCGGTCGACCTGCTCGACCGCGCGGCCGGCGAGGTCCGCACGCTCGGCACGGACGAGCTGGGCCTCGGCTACCGCACCAGCGTGCTGAAGGGCACCGAGCGCGCGGTGGTCCTGCGGGTCCGCTTCGAGCTCGCCGACGGCGGCCTGTCCGCGCCGATCCGCTACACCGAGCTGGCCCGGGTCCTCGGGGTGCGCCAGGGCCGCCAGGTCCCCGTGGAGCAGGCCCGGCAGGCGGTGCTGGAGCTGCGCCGCGGCAAGGGCATGGTGCTCGACGAGGACGACCACGACACGTGGAGCGTCGGCTCGTTCTTCACCAACCCGATCGTGCTCCAGCGTGACCTCGGTGCCGTGCTGTCCCGGATCGGCGCGCGGGTGGGCGCGGACGTGCCGGTGCCGCAGTACCCGGCGGGTGTCGGCGCGTCGAAGCTGTCGGCCGCGTGGCTCATCGAGCGGGCCGGGTTCTCGAAGGGCTACCCGGGGCCGGGCGGCCGGGTCACGTTGTCCGGCAAGCACACGCTGGCCCTGGCCAACCGCGGCGAGGCCACCACCGGCGACCTGCTCGCGCTGGCCCGCGAGATCCGCGACGGCGTCCGGGTGGCGTTCGGCGTGGACCTGCACCCGGAGCCGGTGCTGGTGGGCTGCGAGCTCTAATCCCTTACAGCGTCGCGGTGGGCGCGGGTGGCCGAGGCCTGGGCGCGGGGCTTGAGCACGATCTCGTCGATGTCCACGTGTGCCGGGCGGGTGACCGCGAACGCGATCGTGTCGGCCACGTCGTCGGCGGTGAGCGGGGTCAGGCCCGCGTACACGCCGTCGGCGCGGGTGGCGTCGCCCTCGAAGCGGGTCACGGAGAACTCCGTCTCGACCATGCCGGGAAGGATCTCGGTGAACCGAATGGGCTCGCCGAGGTGTTCGCCCCGCAATGTCCGGTGCAATGCGGACTGCGCGTGTTTCGCGCTGGTGTAGCCGGCGCCGTTGTCGTAGACCTCGACCGCCGCGATCGATGTGACGGTGACCACGTGGCCGTCGCCGGACTCGATCAGCGACGGCAGCAGCGCCTTGGTCATCCGCAGGGTGCCGAGGACGTTCGTCTCCCACATCCAGCGCCAGTGGTCCTCGTCCGCCGACGCGACCGGCTCGAGGCCGCGGGCGCCGCCGGCATTGTTCACCAGCACCCGGCAGGCCTGCACCGACGCGACGAACGAGGCGACCGACGAGGGCGACGTCACATCCAGTGGGAGCGCCACGCCGCCGATCTCCGAGGCAAGGTCGGAGAGGCGGTCCATGCGGCGGGCACCGAGCACCACATCGAAGCCCTCCGCCGCGAGCCGGCGGGCGGTGGCCGCGCCGATTCCCGAGCTCGCTCCGGTAATGATGGCGGTGCCGCGGTTGTTCACGTTAGGGATCTTTCTCTCGGGGGTATCCAGCCGAGTGTGAAGGCGAGTATGACCACTGTCACACTCTTCCACGCGCACCTCGTCCCGCTCCCGGGCGTCCTCACAACACGAGGGCCAGACTCAGGCGGAGGTTTATCACGGTGAGATCACAGCGGTTGTTCGGCTCGGTCGCCGCTCTGCTCGCGGGCCTCGTGCTGCTCGCGGCGTGCACCTCCGGCTCCGGCGGCGGCGGTGGTGGCTTCGGCCAGGGCCCCAAGGCGCAGAAGGCCTTGGCCGCAAAGATCATCTTCGCCCCGGCCGACGGCGCCAAGGACGTCTCGGTCCTCAACCCGATCAAGATCACCGTCGACGGCGGCGAGCTCACCGCCGCCACCGTGACCAACCCCGAGGGCAAGCCGATCACCGGCCAGCTCGCCGCCGACAAGCTCAGCTGGAGCAGCGGCGAGGTTCTCGGCTACGGCAAGACCTACAAGTACACGGCCACCGCCAAGAACAAGAGCGGCGACGAGTCGACGCAGGAGGGCAGCTTCACCACGCTCGCCCCCGCCTCCACCCCGCGCGCCACGATCAACCCCGGCGACAACGCCACGGTCGGCGTCGCCATGCCGGTCAGCGTCAAGTTCCCCGAGGGCCCGGTCCCCGACCGCGCGGCCGTGGAGAAGGCGCTCAAGGTCGAGACCTCCCAGCCCGTCGAGGGCGCGTGGGGCTGGCTCAACGACCAGCAGGTCGACTGGCGGCCCAAGGTGTACTGGCCGGCCAACACCAAGGTCACCGTGACCGCCAAGCTGTACGGCCTCAGCTTCGGCGGCGGCGCGTTCGGCAAGGCCGACCTGTCCACCGCGTTCACCGTCGGCCGCAACCAGGTCGTCAAGATCAACACGCCGGACCACAAGATGAACGTGTACCGCGGCGGCGCGCTGTTCGCGAGCTACCCGTCCAGCAACGGCAAGGACGCCGACCCCAACCTCAACACCCCCAACGGCACCGTGATCGTGATGTCGAAGGAGCCGGTCGGCGACTTCTCCAACCCGCGCTACGGCTACACCAACGTCAAGAAGAAGTGGGCCGTCCGCATCTCCAACCACGGCGAGTTCATCCACGAGAACGAGGAGAACCACGCCAACATCGGCAACCGCAACAGCTCGCACGGCTGCGTGAACCTCCTCGAGCCCGACGCCAAGAGGTACTTCGACAGCGCGCTCGTCGGCGACCCGGTCGAGATCACCGGCTCAAAGGCCAACTTCCCGGCCACGTCGGACGTGTACGACTGGTTGATCCCGTGGAGCCAGTGGCAGACGATGTCCGCGTTGTGACGCCGGAGCTGCGGTACCTCACCGGTGCCGGCGGCACCCGGCTCGCCGTGCGTGAGGCCGGCGATCCGGCCGGCCCGCCGATCGTCCTGCTGCACGGCTGGGGCTCGAGCAGTCTCGCCTGGGTGAACCAGCTCGCGCTCGCCGCGGACCACCGGCTCGTGGCGCTCGACCTGCGCGGGCACGGCGAGTCCGGCACCCCCGACGGGGGCTACGACGACCCGGCCACCTGGGCCGGCGACGTCGCCGCGGTGCTCGAGCGCACCGGTCCGGCGGTGCTCGTCGGCTGGTCCTACGGCGGCCTGGTCATCACCGACTACCTGCGCGTGCACGGCTCGGCCAAGCTCAACGGCGTCGTGCTGGTGGGCGCGCTCACCGAGATCGGCGACCACCCCGGCGGCGAGGTCGGCCCGGCCTGGGACGGCATCATGCGCCCGGCGCTGTCGGCCGACCCGGCGGTCGCGGTCCCCGCGCTCGCCACGCTGGCCGCCGACCTGACCGCCACCCCCGCGCCCGGCCCGGACGTGCAGCGGCGGCTCGCCGACATGCTGCGGGTGCCGCCGGCCGTACGCAAGGCGCTGTTCCGGCGGCGGCTCGGCAGCGCGGACGTGCTGGCCGCGGTGTCCGTGCCGGCGCTGGTCGTGCACGGCGAGCGGGACCGGGTGATCAGCCCGCGGGCGGCCGAGTACGCGGCGGGGAAGATTCCCGGCGCCTCCCTGCGTTGGTTTACGAACGTGGGCCACCTGCCGTTCGCGGAAGAGGCCGACGAGTTCAACGCGGTCCTGCGTGCGTTCGCGGGATCGACCACCAGCCACTAGTCGGGAGTGGATGTGCGGGTAGCCAGCAGTGCCAACGACGGTGCCGTCATCCGGCTGCACCGGCCGCCAAACCGGGTCGCCGTGCTCTCCGTGCACACCTCGCCGCTCGAGCAGCCGGGCACCGGCGACGCCGGCGGCATGAACGTCTACATCACCCAGACCGCCACCCGGATGGCCCGCCGCGGCATCGCCGTCGAGGTGTTCACCCGGGCCACGTCCTCCGACCTGCCACCGGTCGCCGAGCTCGCGCCGGGCGTGCTGGTCCGGCACGTGCACGCCGGCCCGTTCGAGGGCCTCGGCAAGGACGAGCTGCCCGCGCAGCTGTGCGCGTTCACCGCCGGCGTGCTGCGGGCCGAGGCACGCCACGAGCCCGGCTACTACGACCTCGTGCACTCCCACTACTGGCTCTCCGGCCAGGTCGGCTGGCTCGCCCGGGACCGCTGGGGCGTGCCGCTCGTGCACTCCGCGCACACGCTGGCCAAGGTCAAGAACGCCGCGCTCGCCGCCGGGGACACCCCCGAGCCGCGCACCCGCGAGATCGGCGAGCAGCAGGTGGTCGACCAGGCCGACCAGCTCATCGCCAACACCGCGGTCGAGGCCCACCAGCTGGTCGACCTCTACGAAGCCGCGCCGGACAAGGTCAACACCGTCGCGCCGGGCGTCGACCTCGACCTGTTCCGCCCGGGTGACCGGGCCGCCGCCCGCGCCGCGCTCGGCATCCGCCCGGACGCCGTCGTGCTCGCGTTCGTGGGCCGGATCCAGCCGCTCAAGGCACCCGACGTGCTGCTGCGGGCCGCCGCGGAGCTGCTCGCCCGCGGCGCCGTGCCGCGCGACAAGCTCACCGTCGTGGTCGCCGGCGGGCCGTCGGGCACCGGCCTCGAGGCGCCCACCGCGCTGCACGAGCTGGCCGCCCAGCTCGGCATCGCCGACGTCATGCGCTTCCTGCCGCCGCGCCGGGGCGCCGCGCTCGTCGACGTCTACCGGGCCGCCGACGTGGTCGCCGTGCCCAGTCACAACGAGTCCTTCGGCCTGGTCGCGCTGGAGGCCCAGGCGTGTGGCACGCCGGTGGTGGCCGCCGCGGTCGGCGGGCTGCCGGTGGCCGTCGCGGACCGGTCGTCCGGTTTGCTGGTGCGCGGGCACGACCCGGGCACCTGGGCCGAGGCGCTGTGCCGGGTCGCGCTCGACCCCGGGGTTCGCGCCCGGCTCGCCGCGGGTGCGGTCGCGCACGCCAGCGAGTTCTCCTGGGACCGCACCACCGACGCGCTGGTCGCCGGCTACGTCGAGGCCGCCGGCGCGTTCCGCCGCGCCGTGTTCGACACGGGGGTGGCCGTGTGACCGGTCTCGACAAGGTCATCACCGACGCGCTCGACGAGCGGGAGCTCACCTACGACCACCCGTCGGCCGGCCGGTTCTTCGTCACGCTGCCGGGCACCAAGAAGCTGCAGACCAACTGCTGGCTGCAGGTCGGCCGGCACGCGCTGGTCGTGGAGGCGTTCGTCTGCCGCAAGCCGGCCGAGGCGCACGAGGCGGTGTACCGGTTCCTGTTGCGGCGCAACGCGAAGCTCTACGGCGTGCACTACACGATCGACAAGGTCGGCGACATCTACCTCGTCGGCCGGGTGGGCCTGGACGCGGTGACCGCCGACGAGCTGGACCGGATCCTCGGGCAGGTGGTCGAGGCCGCGGACGGCGACTTCAACACGCTGCTGGAGATCGGCTTCGCCACCTCGATCCGGCGCGAGTACGACTGGCGGGTGTCGCGCGGCGAGTCCCTGGCGAACCTGAAGGCGTTCGAGCACCTGCTCAGCCCGACTCGCCGCGAGCCGTGAGTCCGGGATCGAGGCGGGGCTCGCGGAGCGGCTCGAGCGAGGGGGGAGTCGCGATCTCGAGCCGCTCCGCGTGGGTTCCCGCCGCGTCGGAGCCCTGAGCGGGGGGCACCCTGGGATTCCGGGCGGGGTGCGGCTCGGCAGGGGAGACGAGCCGCACTGCTGCCCTCTCGGATCAGGGAGTGCGTGGGAGCTGATCCGGTAGGGCGGTGTCAACCTGTCAGAAGTCGGGCGGTTACACAAGGCCACCGGATACCACTAGCGGGGATAATAACGTTCCGTAGGTAACTATTCGGTCACGAAGCAATCTGAAAAGTCAACTAACCGTGGTTTCGGCCCTCTCTCGTCCCCCCAAACGGGTGGTGAGACACGAGGACCCGTGATCTGGCACGCTTCGGGTCATGGCTGGATCGATGCACCAGAACGGCTCCACGCTGGGGCCCCTCATTCTGCTCCGGCACGGCGAGAGCGTGTGGAACGCGCTGAACCTGTTCACCGGCTGGGTCGACGTCGCCCTGTCCGCGAAGGGTGAGGCCGAGGCCCGCCGCGCCGGGGAGCTGCTCGTCGAGAACGAGCTGCTGCCCGACGTCGTGCACACCTCGCTGCTGCGCCGCGCGATCAACACCGCGAACATCGCGCTCGACGTGGCCGACCGGCACTGGATCGATGTGCGCCGGGACTGGCGGCTCAACGAGCGGCACTACGGCGCGCTGCAGGGCAAGAACAAGAAGCAGACCATGGAGGAGTTCGGCGAGGAGCAGTTCATGATCTGGCGCCGGTCGTACGCGACCCCGCCGCCGCCGATCGAGCCCGGCAGCGAGTTCAGCCAGGACCGGGACATCCGCTACATCCGGGTCGGCGCCGACAAGGTGCTGACCGAGTGCCTCAAGGACGTGGTCGAGCGGATGCTGCCGTACTGGGAGTCGGCGATCGTGCCGGACCTGCGCGCGGGCAAGACGGTGCTGGTCGCCGCGCACGGCAACTCGCTGCGCGCGCTGGTGAAGTACCTCGACCGCATCTCCGACGACGCGATCGCGGGCCTCAACATCCCGACCGGCATCCCGCTGCGCTACGACCTGTCCGACGACCTGCAGCCGCTGAACCCGGGCGGCACCTACCTCGACCCGGAGGAGGCCGAGAAGGCCGCCGCGGCCGTCGCGAACCAGGGGCGTTAGGGGTACTGACCCGAGAGGTTGGGAACGTGGCTGGCGGGTGGTTGGCCGTTGAGTGACGAACCTCAGACCAGGCCGAGCTCCCTCGCCCGCACCCCCGCCTGGAACCGGGACTCGGCACCCAGCGCGGCCATCAGCTCGGCCACCCGGCGCCGGTAGGTCCGCACGCCGAGCCCGAGCGCCCGCGCGGCGGACTCGTCCTTGCCGCCGGTGGCGAGCAGCTCCAGCACCCGCGGCGCCAGCGAGCGCAGCTCGGCGAGCTGCGCGTCGTACACGGCGAGCTCGACCGAGCTCCGCCAGGCGGCCTCGAACAGCGACGCGACGCCCTGCACGACCTCGGCCTGGGAGATCACGCTGTAGGAGCGCCGGCCGCCGGAGAGGTCACCGGCCAGGATCGCCACCCTGCGGTCGAGGATGATCGTCTCGTTGACCTCGTCCTGGGTGATCCGGATCTCCGCGCCCGCCTGCCGCAGCGACGCCAGGTGCTGCGCGGTCGACGGGTTCAGCAGCACGCCGGGCCGGTACAGCTTGCGCACCCGCACACTCGTCCGGTGCTGCGGGACGACACCGTCGGCGGCGGTCCGGTTGGCCTGCCACGTGTTGAGGTCGTTGGCCGCACACGCGACGTCCGCGGCGGCCGCGAACAGGTGCGCGGTACGGGCGAACAGCTCCTCCTCGTCGCGCACGATCGCGACCTGGGCGCTCTCCATACCTCGAAGTCTGCCTTCGCCGCATCCCTGCCGCACGGATCGGCAACAAGTTGCCAAAGCGAGCAGGCGAAACGTGCCGGGGACAAGCTGGGGACATGACCACAGACACCATCACGGCGGCCGACTCGGGGACCTGGCGGCTCGGCGATCGCACCGTCAACCGGCTCGGCTTCGGGGCCATGCGGCTCATGTCGAAGGCCGACGGCTCGCCGAGCGACCGGGACACCGCGGTCACCGTGCTGCGCCGGGCGATCGAGCTCGGCGTGAACCACATCGACACGGCCGCGTTCTACTTCTCCGCGCTGCGCTCGGCCAACGAGCTGATCAACACCGCGCTCGCGCCCTACCCGGACGACCTCGTGATCACCACGAAGGTCGGGCCCGGCCGCGGCCCGTCCGGCGAGTGGCTGCCGCAGGCCCGGCCCGAGCAGCTGCGCGGCCAGGTCGAGGAGAACCTGCGCCAGCTCGGCCGCGACCACGTGGACGTGGTGAACCTGCGCATCGGCGAGGCACTCGAGCGCGGCCAGGGCTCGCTCGCCGACCGGTTCGGCGCGCTGGCCGAGCTGCGTGACGAGGGCCTGATCCGCAACCTCGGCATCTCCAACGTCACCGCCGAGCACCTCACCGAGGCGCTGAGCGTCGCACCGGTCGTGTGCGTGCAGAACCAGTACTCGCTGACCACCGCCCGCGAGGACGACGCGCTCATCGAGCTCTGTGCCCAGCACGGCGTGGCGTTCGTGCCGTTCTTCGCCATCGCGAGCGGCGGGTCGGTGAGCGGCGCGCCGAGGAGCCAGGCGCAGACCGCCGTCGAGGCAGCCGCGGCCGCGGTCGTCGAGGAGGTCGCGAAGACTCACGACGTGACGCCCGCGCAGGTCCGGCTGGCCTGGACGCTGCACAAGAGCCCGAACGTGCTGGCGATCCCGGGCACCGGCAACCCGGATCACGTGGCGGAGAACGTCGCCGCGGGCGCGCTCCGGCTCACCCAGGATGACCTGGCCCGATTGGACACGATCGGGTGAACAAGGGCTGACGGCCGAACGAACAACATCTCATTTGATGTCGTGACCGTCACTCCGGGCCGTGCCGGACTGGTCCACACCACCCATGACCTGCTTACGATTCGCCCGTGACCGACTTGGTCTGGATCCTCCCGACAGCCGGCGCGCTGCTGGTCGGCCTCGTGGCCGGCTTCGGGATCGCCAGGGCTCGTAGCCGGCCGCCGACAGAGTCGCCGGCCGGCCCGAGCATCTCGGTACTGGTCCAGCGGCTCGTGCAGTCCTCGCACAACGCGATCGTGATCCTCAACGAGTTCGGCGACACCGTGCAGTACAACGCCCGCGCGGTCGAGCTCGGCGTGGTGCGCAACCGGCGGGTGGACACCCGGACCAAGAGGGCCGCCGAGCTCGTCCTCGAGACGGGCGAGCCGGTCGAGATCGAGCTGACCCCCGCCGAACGCGGGGTCCCGTTCGGCCGCGGCCCGGAGGCGGTGCGCGGCGAGATCCGCCCGCTCGGCGACGGCTTCCTCGCGGTCGACGCGGCCGACGAGTCCGACGCCGTCCGCCTCGAGGCCACCCGGCGTGACTTCGTGGCCAACGTGAGCCACGAGCTGAAGACCCCCGTCGGCGCGATGGCCCTGCTCGCCGAGGCCGTCCTCGACGCCGCCGACGACCCCACCGCGGTCCGCCGGTTCACCGGCAAGATCCTCCACGAGGCCACCCGGCTCGGCACGCTGGTGACCGAGCTGATCGCGCTGTCCCGGCTGCAGGGCGCCGAGCGGCTGCCCTCGATGAACGCCGTCGAGGTCGACGCCGTCGTGCGCGACGCGCTCGGCCGCTCCCAGCTCGCCCAGGAGTCGACCGGCATCGACATCGCCACCGACCCGGACAGCTGCCTGCTCGTCGAGGGCGACCGGCCGCTGCTGGTGACCGCGCTGGCCAACCTCCTGGAGAACGCCGTCGCGTACTCCCCGCCCGGCAGCCCCGTGTCGATCAGCCGCCGGCAGGTCGGCCGGTTCGTCGAGATCGCGGTCACCGACCGCGGCATCGGCATCCCGGAGGAGGAACAGCAGCGGGTGTTCGAGCGGTTCTACCGGCTGGACAAGGCGCGCTCGCGGGCCACCGGCGGCACCGGGCTCGGGCTCGCCATCGTCAAGCACGTCGCGGCCAACCACGGCGGCGAGGTCAAGCTCTGGAGCCGGCCGGGCACCGGCTCCACGTTCACGTTGCGCATTCCCGCACACAACGGTTCCAACAACGGTTCCAACCATGGAGGACTGCCGTGACCAGGGTGTTGATCGTCGAGGACGAGGAGTCGTTCGCCGACCCGCTCGCGTTCCTGCTCCGCAAGGAGGGGTTCACCGCCGCGGTGGCCAACACCGGCCAGCAGGCGCTCGAGGAGTTCGACCGCAACGGCGCCGACATCGTGCTGCTCGACCTGATGCTGCCCGGGATGAGCGGCACCGACGTGTGCAAGGCGCTGCGCCAGCGCTCCACCGTCCCGGTGATCATGGTGACCGCCCGGGACAGCGAGATCGACAAGGTCGTCGGCCTGGAGATCGGCGCCGACGACTACGTCACCAAGCCGTACTCGGCGCGGGAGCTGATCGCCCGGGTGCGCGCGGTGCTGCGCCGCGGCGGCGAGACCGGCGACGGCGAGCTGCTGCCGCAGGTGCTGGCCGCCGGCCCGGTGCGGATGGACGTCGAGCGGCACGTGGTCACCGTCGACGGCGGCGAGATCCCGTTGCCGCTCAAGGAGTTCGACCTGCTCGAGTACCTGCTGCGCAACGTCGGCCGGGTGCTCACCCGCGGCCAGCTGATCGACCGGGTGTGGGGCGCGGACTACGTCGGCGACACCAAGACCCTCGACGTGCACGTGAAGCGGCTGCGCTCGAAGATCGAGCCGGACCCGGCCTCGCCGCGGCACCTGGTGACCGTGCGGGGGCTGGGGTACAAGTTCGAATCGTGAAGAAAGCCTTCCCGAACCGCGACCGACCGGTAACCTAGCCCTCCGTGCGCCTAGGGGTGTTAGACGTCGGTTCCAACACCGTCCACCTTCTCGTCGTGGATGCGCATCGCGGCGCGCACCCGATGCCGGCCCGGTCCGAGAAGACCCTGCTGCGCCTCGCCGAGCGGATCACCGCCTCCGGGGCGCTGTCCGACGAGGGCGCCGACGACCTCGTCTACACGGTCGCCGAGGCCAAGAAGGCCGCCAGCAAGCTGGGTTGTGCGGACCTGATGGCCTTCGCCACCTCCGCCGTCCGCGACGCGCACAACGCCGCCGAGGTGCTGCAACGCGTCGCCGACGAGACCGGGGTGGAGCTGAAGGTGCTCACCGGCACCGACGAGGCCCGGCTCACCTTCCTCGCCGCCCGCCGCTGGTACGGCTGGTCCGCGGGCAAGCTCCTGGTGCTCGACATCGGCGGCGGCTCGCTGGAGATCGCGATGGGCGTCGACGAGGAGCCCGACTACGCGCGGTCGGTGCCGCTGGGCGCGGGCAGGCTCACCCGGGAGCGGTTCACCAGCGACCCGCCGAGTCGCGCGGAGGTCACCAAGACCGCCGAGTGGCTCGCCGACGAGCTGTCCTCGGTCGCGAAGAAGATCGCCAAGGAGGGCGAGCCGGACCGGGTGGTGGCCACCTCGAAGACGTTCCGCTCGCTCGCCCGGCTGACCGGCGCGGCGCCGTCCTCGGCCGGCCCCCGGGTGCGCCGGGTGCTCACCGAGCCGGGGCTGCGCCAGCTCATCGCGTTCATCTCGCGCATGTCCACGGCCGACCTCGGCGAGCTCGAGGGGGTGAGCGCCAACCGGGCCCACCAGCTGGTGGCGGGGGCTCTGGTGGCGCAGGCCACGATGCGTGCGCTGGGCCGCCCCGAGCTGGAGATTTGCCCCTGGGCGCTGCGCGAAGGAGTGATCCTGCGGCGGTTGGATCAGACCGACGGTGAGGATTCGTGATGCTTGCCGACGGCCGCGCCGGGGGAGCATCCATAATGTCAGCTGTTCGATCGGTGGCCCGTGCCCGCGGGTCGCGTAAGGAGCGCACCGGCGCTGGACGATTCGCCCGACGCCGGGCACGGTGGAGTCAATGAGTCACGAAGGCGGACCTGAGCCGACTCAGCGCACGGTTGCTGAGCTGCTCGCCAAGTACGGCGCGGACGCGGGAGAGCGTGCCCCGCGCCGTCGTCGACGGCGTGCCGACGACGACGACACCGGCGCTCAGGCCATCATCGACAGGGTCAACGCGGAGAGCGGCGAGATGCCGGTCATCCGCGACGACACCCCGCCGCCCACGCGCACCTCGCACCGCAGGGGCGACACCGGCTTCAACCGCCCGGTCGAGCCCCCGCCGCGCCGCCGGCCGCCGCCTCAGCAGCCGCCGCCGCAGGCCCAGCAGCCGACGCAGCAGCGGCCGCCGGTGCCCCGGCCGCAGCCGGGCCAGTCCGGCCCCCAGCCGGGGCTGCCGCTCGGCCCGCCGCAGGGTGGTCCGGTCGGGCCGCCGTCGATGCCGCGGATGCCGGCCATCCAGCAGCCGCCGGAGTCCACCCGGCCGGTGCGCGGCAACCGCATGGGCCAGCCGCCCCCGCAGTCCTCCCAGCCGCCGCGCCAGCAGTCCTCGCAGCCGCTGCCCCAGCCGTCGGGCCAGCTCCCGCAGCAGTCCGGGCAGCTGCCCAAGCCGCCGCCGCGGGTACCACCGAACGGCATGCCGCCGGGCCAGCGCAGCGGGGTGCAGCCGTCGCTGCGCTCGCGGCTGGACGGCGGCGAGGCGCCGCCTCCGCCGCAGGCCCCGCCGCGCGAGCCGATGACCGAGGAGCTGCCGCGGGTCCCGACGTACCCGTCGATGGAGCCGGTGGCCGACCCCCGGCGCCAGGGCCCGGACAGCGACCCGCGCCGCCCCGGCCCGGACAGCGGCGAGCTGCGCCGGCCCGGACCCGACGTGGATCCCCGCCGGGGAGGGCCGGACAGCCGCACGCGCATGCAGCCCGCCGTGTTCCCGCCGCGCGGCGCGCCCCCGGAGCCGGAGGACGACTACCTCGGCGGCTACCAGGAGCGGGACTTCGACCGCGACGACCGGTACGACCGCGACGACCGGTACGACCGGGCCGACGACTACGGGGAGCTCGACGACGACCTCGACCGCGACGACCTCGACCGTGACCGTGACCGAGATCGTGACCGCGACCGAGACCTGGACCGAGACCTCGACGACGATGACGAGCTGACCGAGACCTCGCCGCTGCGCGAGTGGCTGATCATGGCCGGCCAGCTCGCCCTCGGCGTCGTCGCCGGCGGTGCGGTGTGGCTGGGCTTCAACTGGCTGTGGGGCACGCTGCCGCAGGCCGCGCTCGTGCTCGCGCTGCTGGTCATCGCCGGCATGGTGCTGATCGTGCGGAAGATCCGCCGCGCCGAGGACCTGCAGACCATGGTGTTCGCCGTGCTGGTCGGGCTGCTCGCCACGGTCTCGCCGGTGGTCCTGCTGCTGGTGAATCGCTGACCCGGCCGTGCCCGGCATCCGGATCGGTACGTCCACGGCGTCCGTGTGGCCGCAGACCGCGACCTCGGCGTTCGAGCTCGCGGCCGAGCTGGGCTACGACGGCGTCGAGGTGATGGTCTGGGCCGACCCCATCAGCCAGGACCCCATGGCGCTGCGCCGGCGGTCCCGGCAGACCGGGGTGCCGGTCCTGGCTGTGCACGCGCCCTGCCTGCTCATCACCCAGCGGGTCTGGTCGCCCCGGCCCGAGGAGCGGCTGCGCCGGTCGGTGCAGGCCGCGGTCGACCTGGACGCGCCGACGGTCGTGATCCACCCGCCGTTCCGCTGGCAGCGCAAGTACGCCGACGGCTTCGCCGACCTGGTGCACGCGTTGTCCGCGGAGAGCGGGGTGGCGATCGCGGTGGAGAACATGTTCCCCGTCCGGCGCTTCGGCAGCGAGATGTCGGCGTTCCACCCGTCGATCGACCCCACCGACGTCGGCTACGCCAGCTACACGCTCGACCTGTCCCACACGGCCGCCGCCGGCGTCGACGCGTTCGCGCTGGCCAAGCGGATGGGCCGGGCGCTGGGCCACCTGCACCTCGCCGACGGCACGGGCGCGCCCCGCGACGAGCACCTGGTGCCCGGCCGGGGCGGCCAGCCGTGTGCCGAGGTATGCGAGTGGCTGGCCACGAGCGGCTTCGAGGGCCAGGTCGTGGTGGAGATCAACACCCGCCGCGCGAAGGGCCAGGCCGACCGCGCGAAGGACCTCGCCGAGGCGTTGCTGTTCGCCCGGCTGCACCTCGGCCAGTAACGCCGAGCCGGGCTCGACCGGTACACGACCGTGGTGCTGTTCGGGTCTTGTCCAATCAAGGCCCGACAGGAGACGCCTGAGCCGGGCGCACCGTAAAGTCTCGCTCCGAGGCACCCGTCGGATGGGGCGGGGCGCCCATTTGCGTGGAATGGGAGCTTTTGTGAACCCGCTACGTAGCTTGATCCTGGCCGCGGCCGGCAACGACGTGATCCGTCGGGTCGTCGCGACCGCTCCGGTGAGCAGGGACGTGGTGCGCCGGTTCGTGGCCGGTGAGACCACCGCCGACGCCATCGAGGTCACCCGGACCCTGGCCGACGCCGGCCTCACGGTCACCCTCGACTACCTCGGCGAGGACACCACCGACGCCCAGCTCGCCGAGCAGACCGTGCGTGCCTACCTCGAGGTCCTCGACGCGCTGCACGCCGAGGGCCTGGCGCACAGCGCCGAGGTCAGCGTGAAGCTGTCCGCGGTCGGACAGCTGCTCGACGAGGGCCTCGCGCTGTCCAACGCGTCGCGCATCTGCGCCGCGGCCGAGCAGTGCGGCACCACGGTGACCCTCGACATGGAGGACCACACGACCACCGACTCCACCCTGCGCGTGCTCGACGAGCTGCGCCGGACGTGGCCGTGGGTGGGCGCGGTCCTGCAGGCCTACCTGCACCGCACCGAGGAGGACTGCGTCCGGCTCGCCGGCTCGGGCTCGCGGGTGCGGCTGTGCAAGGGTGCCTACGCCGAGCCGGCCTCGGTGGCGTTCCAGGACATGCACGACGTCGACCTGAGCTACGTGCGGTGTGTCAACGCGCTGCTCGCCGGCGACGGCTTTCCCATGTTCGCCACACACGACCCGCGCCTCGTGCCGATCGCGGAGGCGCGCGCGGAGTACCACGGCCGCAAGCCCGGCAGCTTCGAGTACCAGATGCTGTACGGGATCCGGCCGGAGGAACAGCGCAGGCTGGCGGCGCTCGGGCACACGGTCCGGGTCTACGTTCCTTACGGCGTGCAGTGGTACGGCTACCTCATGCGGCGACTCGCCGAGCGGCCCGCGAACACCGCGTTCTTCTTGCGTGCGTTGACTTCCCGCACGTAGCGCGGCCTTCTCCGACGCGGTCCGATCAAGCTCCACCCAACGTGGCAGGGTAATAATCATGAGCAGTCTTGCGGGGCAGGGCGATGCCCGGGGCGCGGCCGTCGGTCCGTTCGCGGCGGCGTCGCGGGTGCGCTCGCTCGGTGACGGCACGTTCACCGCTGAGCTCGGCAGCGCGTGGACGGTGGGTGGCAAGCCGCACGGGGGGTTTCTGCTGTCGCTGCTCGCCCGGGCCGCGGTGGCGACGGCCAGCTCCGGCACGCCGATGGCCGACCCGCTGGCGGTCAGCGCCCAGTTCCTCCGCCCACCCGAGGTGGGCCCGGTCCTGCTGCGGACGGACGTGCGCAAGTCCGGCCGGCAGGCCACCGTCGTGAGTGTCTACTTGGAACAGAGGGGCCATTCCTGCGTCGAGGGGGTGGTCACCACCGGCCGGCTGCCGCGCGAGCGCGCGGCCTGGTCGGACTTACCGAACCAGCCCGCGGAGCCCCCCGGCAACGCCGTGGACCTGGCCGCGCTGCCGATGGCCTCGGTGTTCCGCCTCACCTCGAGCTGCGACGTCCGCCTGGACCCCAACGGCGCGGGCTTCCTCCACGGCCACACCGGTGACCCGCCGCGGCTGCGGCTGTGGGTGCGGCCGCGGGGTGAGCAGGTGGACCCGCTGTTCGCGTTGCTGGCGGGCGACATCTCGATGCCGGTGACGTTCAACCTGGGCCGGTTCGGCTGGACCCCCACGGTCCAGCTGACGGCGTTGCTGCGCTCCCGCCCGGCCCCGGGCTGGCTGCGCGTCCAGGTCGACTCCAGGGCCGTGCACGGCCCCTGGTTCGACGCCGACGCCACGGTGGTCGACTCGACGGGCCGGCTCGTGTGCCAGTCCCGCCAGCTGGCCCTGTCCGCGAAGCCCTGACCGGTCCGAAGCCCTGATCGGTCCGCCCCTGGCCGCTCAGCGCCCGGCCGTCAGGAGGGGCCGAAGCCGCCGAAGTAGCCGATGCCGTCGTCGCGGCGCCTGGGCTGGTTCGCGCGCAGCCGGTCCACCACGTCCTTGGCCTGCTTGAGCGGCCAGCCGGTGTCGTCCCGGACCACCTTCACCGCGGCGACGATCTTGCCGTTCGCCACCAGCCCGCTCGCCCGCGCGAGCGCCTCCTCGCTCACCCCGGCCGCCAGGTCCGGCGGCGGCGGGACCGGGCCGGACGGAGGCAGGCGCTCCACGTAGTTCTTCGCGTCCACCAGGCTCAGGCCGGTGCGCTGGCGCAGCTCCTTGATCGCGTGGATCTTCTTGTTCTCTGCCAGCAGGGCCCGCAGCCGGACGACCAGCTCCTCGGTCACCGGCACCGCCGGCGGGGGTGGCGGCGCGGGCCGCCCGCGGCGCAGGACGAAGGCCGCGATCAGCAGCGCGATGCCGATCCCGAGGACGATCTGCAGAGCGACGGGCATGACCGTGGACGGTAGCGGTCCGTGGCAGGCTGATGTGCATGACTGACGCGGACAAGCCCGCCATCGCGGTCCTCGGGGCCGGCAAGATCGGCGAGGCGCTCCTCTCCGGCCTGCTCACCGGCGGCCGGCGCGCGGACGAGCTCATGTTCACCGAGCGCCACCCGGACCGCGCGACCGAGCTGACCACCCGTTACGGCATCCGCGGCGTCGACGTGGCCACCGCCGCCAAGGAGGCGGGGGTCCTCGTCGTCGCCGTCAAGCCGCAGGACATCGAGCCGCTGCTCGACGAGCTCGGGCCCGCCGTCGACACCAGCACGCTGATCGTCTCGCTGTGCGCCGGGCTGCCGACCGCCCTCTACGAGCGGCGGCTGCCCGAGGGCGTCCCGGTCGTGCGCGTCATGCCCAACACGCCGATGGTCGTCGGCGAGGCGATGAGCGCCATCTCGCCGGGCCGCCACGCCACCGCCGAGCACCTGGCTACCGTCGAGCAGGTGCTCTCGACGGTCGGCATGGTGATCCGGGTGCCCGAGTCGCAGCAGGACGCCGTCACGGCCCTGTCCGGCTCCGGCCCGGCCTACTTCTTCTTCCTCGTCGAGGCCATGATCGACGCCGGCATCCTGCTCGGGCTGCCGCGGGCGGTGTCGGAGAAGCTGATCATCCAGTCCGCGGTCGGCGCGGCCACGATGCTCGCGAAGACCGGCGAGCACCCGGTGATCCTGCGCGAGGCGGTCACCTCGCCGGCCGGCACCACCATCATGGCCATCCGGGAGCTGGAGAAACACGGCGTCCGGGCCGCGCTGCTGGCCGCCATCGAGGCCGCCCGCGACCGCTCGCAGGAGCTCGGCCGCGCGCACGACGAAAACTAGCTGGCTGGTGTCGAACCCGAAACACCAGCCAACCAGGGCACGTCTGACGAACCCCGGACGCGCCCGTCCCACCCGCCGCTCGGCGTAAATTTCGTCCACGGCGTCGCATGAGTCACACCAGTCCCGCTACTCTCGGGTGAAGCACGTGCGTGTCGAACCCGTCGGTGGGGAAGCCGACGGCGCGATGCGTGTCGAAGGGCTCGGTGAGCATGCCGGCTAACAAGAACGATCCGGAGCATCCAGGTCTCGCGCAGGTGCAGTTCCTGACCGTCGCCGAGGTCGCCACAGTGATGCGGGTTTCGAAGATGACGGTGTACCGCTTGGTGCACAACGGAGAGCTGCCCGCGGTCCGCGTGGGCAAGTCCTTCCGCGTGCCCGAGAAGGCGGTCAACGACTACCTGCGCAGCGCCTATTTCGACGCTGGCTAGAGCCGGTGACCGGAGGAGGATGACGTCCGGGTAACCTGGATGACCGTTGCGCCTGGCTATTTCGAGCACGTCCGTGACCTGCCGGTCGAAGTGGTCGTAGCCGCCCAGGCAAGATCGACCACCGACTACAGCAAGGGACCCACATGGGCTCGGTCATCAAGAAGCGCCGCAAGCGCATGTCGAAGAAGAAGCACCGCAAGCTGCTGCGCAAGACGCGAGTGCAGCGTCGCAAGCTCAAGAAGTAGGGCGCTTGTCCCGGATGCCGCCATACGAGTGACATCCGGGATCACAGCGTGTGACCTGCGTTAATTACGCGTTGCCAGCGACAAATTGATCACAATCTGGTTGTACAGTCGCCGGTGGTCCGCCACCGTGATAGTCGGGCCGTCCTCCACAAGTGATCGATTCATCGGAGTCGTATGGCGCCCAACGTCGTCCTCGTGACCGGAGTCGCCGATCAGCTCGGCGGCAGGCTGGCTGCCAGACTGGCAACCAACCCCTCCATCGACCGAGTGCTCGGCGTGGACGCCCGACCACCCGACGCGGGCGTGCCCGCGGGGGTCGAGTTCGTGGCCGCGGACATCCGCGACCCGCGCATCGCCAAGGTCATCAGCTCGGCCGAGGTCGACACCGTGGTGCACGCCGCGCCGCGGGCCAGCGTCGGGCCCGCGCGGTCGGCCATCAAGGAACGCAACGTCATCGGCACGATGCAGCTCCTGGCCGCCTGCCAGCGGTCAGCGGGTGTGCGCAAGCTCGTGGTCAAGTCCACCGCCGAGGTGTACGGCGCCAGCGCCACCTCACCCGCGGTGTTCACCGAGAAGGACCCGCCGGCGGGCGGGCGGGACCGCGAGCCCGCCGAGATCGAGGCGTACGCACGCGGCTTCGCGCGGCGCCGTCCCGACGTCACGCTCACGACGATGCGGCTGGCCGAGCTGATCGGGCCGGGCGTGGACACCGCGCTGGCCCGGTACTTCCGGCTGCCGGTGGTGCCGACGGTGCTCGGCTTCGACGCGCGCGTGCAGCTCCTGCACCCGCAGGACGCGGTCGCCGCGCTGGAGCGGGCCACCCTGCACGACCTGCCCGGGGTGTTCAACGTCGGCGGCGACGGGGTGATCCTGCTGTCCCAGGCCGTGCGCCGGGCCGGCCGGGTCGCGCTGCCGATGCTGCGAGCGGCGATTCCCGCCGCCACCAAGCTGGTGCGCGGCGCCGCCCCGGTGCATTTCTCGCCGGACCTCGCGCGGCTGCTCAACTACGGCCGGGTGATCGACACGACCCGGCTGAAGACCACGTTCGGGTTCACGCCGACGTGGTCCACGGCCGACGCATTCGATGACTACGTGCGCACCGCGCACTAGGAGCTGACCCAGGTGAACGGTCGTACGGCCGAGGTGATCCCCCTTCCGCGCCGGGCGCTCAACGGGACGGTGCACGTCCGCCCGGCAACCGTCACCGGCCCACCGGCGCCGGTGACCGAGCTGCACCCACGGCCCGCGCGTGAGCCGGGCCTGCTGGCCGGCGCCGCGCGATTTCTCCGTCACCGGCTGACCGGCGAGTACCCGGTCGACGACTTCGGCTTCGACCCGGAGCTCACCGACGCCGTGCTGATGCCCCTGCTGCGGGCCATCTACGAGAAGTGGTTCCGCGTCACCGTCACGGGCGCCGCCAACCTGCCCGCCGGCACCGGCGCCCTGGTGGTGGCCAACCACTCGGGCACGCTGCCGTGGGACGCCGTGATGACCGCGGTCGCCGTGCACGACAACCATCCCGAGCGCAAGCACCTGCGGATGCTGGGCGCGGATCTGGTGTTCAAGGTGCCGGTGCTCGGCAGCATCGCGCGCAAGACCGGCCAGACCCTCGCGTGCAGCTCGGACGCGCAGCGCCTGCTCCGCGCGGGCGAGGTGGTCGGCGTGTGGCCCGAGGGCTTCAAGGGGATCGGCAAGCCCTTCGGCGAGCGGTACCGGCTCCAGCGTTTCGGCCGCGGCGGCTTCGTGACGACCGCGCTGCGGGCCGGGGTGCCGATCATCCCGTGCTCGATCGTCGGCGCGGAGGAGATCCATCCGAAGATCGCCGACATCCGGCCGCTCGCCCGGCTTCTCGGGCTGCCGTATTTCCCGATCACCCCGTTGTTTCCGCTGCTGGGGCCGCTCGGGGCGGTGCCGTTGCCGACGAAGTGGACCATTGATTTCGGGGAGCCTGTTCGGACCGATCTCGCGGCGCCGGATACGGATCAGGATCATTCTCTGGTGCTTGACATGGCGGAGCAGGTGCGGGAGACGATTCAGGGAACGCTCAACGGGATGCTCGCGGCTCGGGAGTCCGTCTTTCGCTAGCCCTTACCCGCTCTTGGGCTTCGCGCCGGAGTCTGCGCCTTCTCTTGCTCGCTTCGCGTCGCCGGGGGTTTGGCTCGTCCTCAGATCAAGCGATCTCTTTTGCGGTACGCCAGGCCCGCGGCTACCGCGCCTGCCACCGCCCCCGCGCCCAGCACGCTCGGCACGCCGATCTTCGCCGCCTTGCGGCCCGTGCGGAAATCCCTGATCTCCCAGCCGCGCTTGCGGGCCGTCTCGCGCAGTGAGCCGTCCGGGTTCACCGCCACCGCCGTGCCGACCACCGACAGCATCGGCACGTCGTTCGCCGAGTCGGAGTACGCCGTGCAGCGGCGGAGGTTCAGGCCTTCCCGCGCCGCCAGGGCGCGGACCGCGTGGGCCTTGGCCGGGCCGTGGAGCATCTCTCCGACAAGCCTGCCCGTGTAGACGCCGTCCTTGCTCTCGAGCACCGTGCCCAGCGCGCCCGTGAGGCCCAGCCGCCGGGCGATGATCGTGGCCAGGTCCACCGGGGTGGCCGTCACCAGCCAGACGCGTTGGCCCGCATCGAGGTGCATCTGGGCCAGGGCTCGCGTGCCCGGCCAGATCTTGTCGGCCATCAGCTCGTCGTAGATCTCCTCGCCGTGGGCCATTAGCTCCTCGACGGAATGACCGGCCACAAAGGACAGGCCGGACTCGCGGGCGTTGCGGATCCCGTCATGCGTCTCGCGGCCGCCGACCCGGAACATCACCTGCTGGAAGGCGAACTTGGCCAGGTCAGAGCTGGTGAAGAACTTGCGCGCGGCCATGCCCCGGGCGAAGTGAAAGATCGACGCGCCCATCATCATCGTGTTGTCCACGTCGAAGAACGCCGCCGCGGTGAGGTCCACGGGCAGCGTGGGGCGGCCGGGCTCGTCGGGCTCGGCACGTCCGAGAACGACCGCGGCCTCCGCCGAGGCCTCGCCGGCGAGCGTCGCCAGCTGCTCGAGCTCCGGCTCCTTCTCACGGCCACGCCACAGGGACACGGCATCGCCTCCGCGCATCCGACCACAGGTGCAACTCCACTGACAGCGTAGCGATGCTGGTCATTCCCCGATCCGCACGCCGGGCAGCCCCGGCAGCAACGGCGGCAACTCCACCGTCGGCAGCGGCAGCGGGAGCACGACCGTGGGCAGGCCGGCCGGCGGCTGCGGGGCGCCCGACTGAGGGGTACCCGGCTGGGGGATACCCGGCTGAGGCAGCGGCACGGTCCGCGCCACGGGCGGCAGCGGCGGCAGCGCGGGGGTCGGCAGGCCCGGTGTCGGCGGATCCGTCCCCCGCGGCGGAACCGTCGGCTGGACCGCGCTGGCACCGGGCACGCCCGAGGGCTTCGGCGCGTTCGGGTCCGGGGCGGTGCCGGTGGCCTTCTCGCAGACCCCGGCCGCGGGCAGCGCCCCCACGTCATCGAACGAGCCCGAGGTGATCTGGTAGCAGTCCATCCGCGCGAACAGCGCCGCCGCCCTGGTCGAGATCTTGTCGAGCAGCCCGTGCGTGGCGGTCTCCCGGTTGCGGGCGGCCGCGGGCAGCCGGGACGTCACGTCGGTGAGCCGCGCGCTCTGCTGCCGCGCCCACGCGTGCAGCGCGTCGAGCTGGCGCCCGTCGGCGCGGGTGGCCAGGGCTATCAGCTGGCGGGAGCCGGCCGCGGCGTCGTTGTCGAAGTCGGTGAGCGCGGTGAGGTAGCCGCCGACCGGCGCGCTGTCGCGGCCGGGATAGCGCCGGGCGAGCGTCTCGATCTCGCTGACCCGGGCGCTCGCGAACTCGAGGTGCTTGAGCGCCTTGGGCTCGGCACCGAAGGTGAGGCCGAGGGAGGCCGCCTCGGCGGTGCGCTTGACGCCGTAGAGAGCGTCGCCGGGCAGCGCGTCGCGGGCGAGCAGCAGGCTCATCCCCGCGAGCGAGCCGACGAGCGCGAGCACCGCCACCGCGGCGATCGCGAACCGGGCCCGGGCGCCGGACATCGGACGCGCCGGCTCCCGGCCGGGTCTGTCGGATCGATCGGACCGGCTCTTGGGGCCGCGCGGCCCCCGACGTGCCCGCGCGGCTCTCCCCGGTGCGGCCGGACCGGACCGGCGCACTCGGTCTGTGGTGGTCGCGACCGCGGCGACCCTGGTGGGGCCGGCGCCGGGGACCGGCGCCTCCGGTAAGCCGGCGAGGATTCGTTCGCGGATGCGGTCGCGTTCCGCGCTCGTCGGTGCGGTGAGCGGGGCCAGCCACGCCAGAGCCGGCACGACGGTGCGGTCGTGCTCGGCGTCTTCGCGATCCGGTCCGCTTTCCACAATCGTGCTCCGTGTCGTTCCTGGAACCCATCCAGGATCTCGTGTTGTGAACGATCCGAAAGGGGGCGGGTTACGGCCCCACGCAACGAATTTCGCCTCAGCGCAGCTCCGGCGGGAGCAGCTGGGCCAGCCGGCGCACGGCCCGATGCTGCAACGCCTTCACCGCGCCTTCGTTGCGGGCCATCACCGCGGCGGTCTCGGCCACCGACAGTCCCTGGAGAAACCGCAGGACAATGCACTCGCGCTGATCGTCACCGAGCTGCTGGACGCACTCCAGCAGGGCCGACCTGGTGGCCCCCGCGAGCACCTGCTGCTCGGGCCCGGACTCGACCCGGCGAGAGTCGTCGACCTCCGCGGTGGCCACCTCGAGCCGGAACCGGCTGGACTTCACGTGGTCGAGCACGAGGTTGCGGGCGATCGTGACGAACCAGGCGCCGACGTCGCGGCCCTGGTAGGTGACCGAGGTGATCCGGCGCAGCGCGCGGAGGAAGGTCTCACTCGTGACGTCCTCGGCGAGCTCTCGATCCCCGACCCGGAAGAGCACGTAGCGGAACACGACGTCGACGTAGCGGTCGTAGAGCTCGGCGAACGCGGACCGGTCGCCTTCCTGCGCGGCGTGCACGAGGTCCCACGAACCGCCCGGCTCCTGGTGCGGGATGCCCTCTACCTGCGCGGACGCGCCGGGCCCGGGCGGCGTTGCCCCCGCTGCGTCCCGCGGAGCTGGGCGCACGGACGGCATGGGCCACTCCCTCGTCGGTTCCCGGCCAGCCGCACCGCCGACCGGAGCCTTAGGCAGCATACGTGTGGTTACTTCGTAGTAGGTAGCAGTGCTGGCTCGAGACTCGCCAGGTGGTCAACGGTGACGCAAGTGAGTCGTGCCACACTGCGGGAACGTTGCGGGATTCCGGTGTCGAAAAGCGGAGGTGTTCCCATGGTCGACGCGCCGACCGGCAATGTCGCCGACCTGGTCGCCGAGGCCGGGAAGAGGGTGCCACGGCACGCGGCACTCGTCGACCACGCGTCCGGCCGGACGCTGACCTGGCAGCAGGTCGACACGGCCGTCGACAGCTTCGCCGGCACGCTGCTGCAGGCCGGCCTCGTGCCCGGCGACCGGGTCGCTGTCGTACTGCCCACGAGTCCTGAGTTTGCCGTGGCGCTCTTCGGTGTGTTGCGCGCGGGCGGCATCGCGGTGCCGATCAGCACGCAGTCCCCGGCCCGCGAGCTCGAGCGGGTGCTCACCGACAGCGGCGCCGAGCTCCTCGTCGGCGAGGGGGCGGCCGGCGACGTCACCGTGCTCGCGCCGCCCGACCTCGACGCCACGCCCGAGATGACGCTGCCCGAGCGGGCGCGCGGCGGCGAGGACATCGCGGTGCTCTGCTACACCTCCGGCACCGCGGGCGTGCCGCGTGGCGTGATGCTGTCCCACCGCGCGCTGCTGGCCAACGTCGGGCAGTGCGCCGCGCTCAAGCCCGCGCCGGTCACCGCCACCGACCGGGTGCTGCTGGTCGTGCCGCTGTTCCACGCCTACGGGCTCGGCCCGGGCTTGCTGCAGGTCGCCGCGGCCGGTGCCACCGCCGTGCTGCTGGAGACCTTCGGCGCCGAGCGGGCGCTCGCCGTGTGCGCGGAGAACCGGGTCACCGCGCTGGTCGGCGTGCCGGCGATGTACCAGGCGTTCGCCGCGATCCCGGCCGACCGGCTCGCCGAGGCGCTGTCCACCGTGCGGCTGCTCACCTCGGGTGCCGCGCCGCTGCCGCCGGCGGTCCTCACGGCGATCAAGCAGGCGACGGGGCTGTCGGTGTTCGAGGGCTACGGGCTCACCGAGACCGGCCCGGTGCTCACGTCGACGCTGGTCGGCGGCTACGCCAAGCCCGGCTCGGTCGGCCGGCCGCTGCCCGGTGTCGAGCTCGTCCTGGTCGACTCCGACGGCCACCCGGTCGGCGCCGCGCCGGACCCGGACGAGCCGGAGTGGTTCGACACCTGGGACGACGGCGACGCGTCGGAGACCGGCCGGGTCGCCGCACGCGGGCCCAACCTGTTCTCCGGCTACTGGCCCGACGGCGCGCACGGCCCGGACGCGGACGGCTGGTTCCGCACCGGCGACGTGGGCTACCTCGATGCCGACGGCGACCTGTGCCTGGTCGACCGGGCGAACGACCTGATCATCGTCAACGGGTTCAACGTCTACCCCAACGAGATCGAGCGGGTCCTCGCCGAGCTCGCCGACGTGGTCGAGTCGGCCGCCGTCGGGATGCCGGACGAGCGGACCGGCGAACAGGTGAAGGTCGTGCTGGTGCTGCGGCCGGGTGCCTCGCTCACCGAGGACGCCGTGCGCGAGCACTGCGCCGAGCGGCTGGCGCGGTTCAAGGTGCCCCGGTCGGTCGAGTTCGTGGAGTCGCTGCCGTACTCGGTCACCGGCAAGGTCCGGCGGGCGAGCCTGCGGGGTACCGTCGCGTAGATGGTGACCGTGATGTCGCGGCAGGGCTGCCACAACTGCGAGGTGGCCGAGGCCGACGTGGCCAGGATCTGTGCGGACCTGGGCGTGGAGTGGACCGTCCGGGACGTCGACACCGATCCCGAGTGGCGCGCCGAGTACGGCGACCGCGTGCCGGTGATCCTCGTCGATAACGTCGAGCACGGCTACTGGCAGGTCGAGGAGGACCGCCTGCGGGCCGCGCTCACGTCCGGCTGAAGCACTGGCACACAGGCCTACTGGCAGGCGATCGACATCCGGGTCAGCGCGTCCGTCGCGGCCTTCTGCGTCTGCGGTGCCTTCGGGTCGCCCTTCAGCGCGGTGAGCAGGTCCTTCGACGCGAGCTGGCAGGCCTGCAGCCGCTGCGCGGTGGCCTCGGCCGTGCTCGCCCGGCCCGTGGCGTCGTCGCGGGCCGAGGTCGCCTCGTCGCGGCTCGCCTCCGCCTCCTTGCGCGCGGTCCGCGCGTCGGTCAGCTCGGCCCGCGCGTCGCGCAGCTCCTTGTCCTTGGCCGCCACCGCCGCGGTCGCGGACGACTCGCCGCCGCTCGCGCTCACGTAGAGCGCGCCGAACGTGCCGGCGGCGACGGTCATCGCGATCAGCAGGGCCACGAGCACGACCGGGCCGCGCCGGCGGCGCGGCGGCCCCGCGACCGGGACCGGCGGCAGGGCGGGCGGCGTGTGCCACGGCGGCACGCCGTGCTGGGCAGGGACGTGGGCGGGGACGTGGGCGGGGTATGCGGTCGGGTTCATGTCGGGCCACCTTCCGGGTCGGTTCGGTGGACCGTTGACGCCGGGCCGCGGCGGGCGGCCTCGCCAAGGGCCGCCCGGTAAGGAGTCCGTAACCCGTTCCGGCCATCCGCCGGGCCGTCGGCGGCGAATGATGGAGACGTGCAACTCGACACGCGTGCCCAGTCGCCCACCGCGGAACCGCCCGGCGCCGGGCTGAGCCGCGGCCGGGCGATCACGGTCGCGCTCGGGTCGCTGCTCGCCGCGCTCGCGGCCGGGCAGCTCGTCGCCGGGTTCGTCGGGCTGCCGGCCTCGCCGTTCGTCGCGGTCGGCAACTGGGTGCGGGACCTCTCGCCGCACCCGGTCACCGAGTGGGCCAAGAACACCTTCGGCACGTTGGACAAGACCGTCCTGTTCATCGGCGTCACGGTCGTGATCCTCGCGCTCGCGGTCGGCGCCGGGCTGGTCTCGCGGCACAAGCCCTGGCCCGGCCAGCTGGTCGCCACCGGGCTCGGGGCGATCGGCTTCGTCGCCGTCCTGTCCCGCCCGGACCTGGGGCAGCTCGGCTTCCTCGCGCCGGCCGCCAGCCTCTTCGTCGGCGTCGGCGGGTTCTCCTGGCTGCACAAGCAGGCCGCGGCCGCCGGCACGACGTCGCAGGACCGCAGGCGCTTCATGCGCATCTCCGCCGGGGTCGTGGTCGGCGCGGGCGTGCTCGGCGCGGCCGGCCAGCTGCTGGGCTCCCGCGTCGACGTCGAGGCCTCCCGCCGGCAGGTCGGCCGGCTGCGGGTCGCCGAGCCGGCCCCACGGCTACCCGCCAACGCCGACTTTCCCGGCACCAGCAGCTTCATCACCAGCAACGGCGACTTCTACCGCATCGACACCGCGCTCACCGTGCCCCGGATGACCGCCGAAGAGTGGCGGCTGAGCGTCCGCGGCATGGTCGAGCACGAGCTGACCCTCGACTTCGCCGACATCCGCGGCCGGCGGCTCATCGAGCGCCCGATCACCATGGCGTGCGTGTCCAACGACGTCGGCGGCTCGCTCGTCTCCACCGCCAACTTCATCGGCGTCCCGCTGCGCGACATCCTCGACGAGGCCGGCGTCCGCAAGGGTGCCGACCAGCTGCTGTCCACGAGCGTCGACGGCTTCACCGCCGGCAGCCCGATCGACACGGTCCTCGACCCGGCCCGCGGCGCGCTGCTCGCGATCGGCATGAACGGCGAGCCGCTGCCGGTCGAGCACGGCTTCCCCGCGCGGCTGGTGGTGCCCGGCCTGTACGGGTACGTCTCGGCGACGAAGTGGCTCACCACGCTGGAGGTGACCACGTTCGCCGCCGCGCAGGGCTACTGGATCCCGCGCGGCTGGTCGGCACGCGGGCCGGTCAAGACCCAGTCGCGCATCGACAGCCCGCGGGACGGCGCGAACACGGGCCGCGGGCTCACCGTGGCCGGCGTGGCCTGGGCGCCCACCGTCGGCATCGACAGGGTCGAGGTCGCCGTCGACGGCGAGTGGCACCCCGCGCGGCTCGGTGCCGAGGTCGACCGCAACACGTGGCGCATGTGGCGGGTGGACCTCGACGTGGGTTCGGGCGACCACCGGCTCGCGGTCCGCGCCACCGATCGCACGGGATACACGCAGACCGACCGCTACGCCCCGCCCGCCCCCGACGGTGCCACCGGCTGGCACACGATCTCGATCAGCGCGGCGTGAGCGGGGGGTGACCGCGGCCACCCCTCCAGCCTTGTGCGACCGGGCAGTAGTACACAGGAGTTAGACCGCCGACCCTGCCCTGGCTTGCGACTTTGTGCCTACGTTCACAAGCGGCTACCGTTAAGCACATCCCAGGGGCGAATCTGTCAAGGAGTATCAGCGTGGCGCAGCGTGGCCAGTCCGGTGCGGCCGGTAGAACCCCACGGGCGCCGGCCGAGAACGCCGCCGAGATCACCACGCCGATGCCCGCGATCCACGGCAACGGCCTGCGGGACCGGGCCCGCGCCATTCCCGAGGCCGCCGTCGCCCGGCTGGCCGTCTACCTCCGCGTCCTGTCCGGCATGCGGGAGCAGGGCATCAGCTCGGTCTCGAGCGAGGAGCTCTCCGTCGCGGCCGGGGTCAACTCCGCCAAGCTGCGCAAGGACCTGTCCTACATCGGCTCCTACGGCACCCGCGGCGTCGGCTACGAGGTCGAGGTCCTCGTCGACCAGATCGAGCGGGTCCTGGGCCTCACCCGCGAGCAGAGCGTCGCCGTGGTGGGCATCGGTAACCTCGGCCACGCGCTCGCCAACTACGGCGGCTTCCCGGGCCGCGGCTTCCCGGTCACGGCGCTCTTCGACGTCGACCCGGACCTGATGGGCGTGCCCGTCGGCGGCATCCCGGTCGACCACATCGACGACATCCGCGCGGTGTGTGCCGCCCGCGAGATCACCATCGGCGTCATCGCCACCCCGCCGCCCGCCGCGCAGGCCGTGTGCGACCGGCTCGTGCAGGCCGGCGTCGAGTGCATCCTGAACTTCGCCCCGGTCGTCCTCCAGGTTCCGGAGACGGTCGAGGTGCGCAAGGTCGACCTCGCGGTCGAGCTGCAGATCCTGTCCTTCCATGTGGCCCGCCGCGCGGACCACGCGCCCGCCGACGACGCCACGCCCGCACCCCGGGTCGACGGCCGGGTCAACGGGACGGCGCCGAACGGGGTGGTGGTGCGCAGATGAGCATCCTTGTGGTCGGGATGTCGCACAGATCGGCCGACCTGCACGTGCTCGAGAAGGCCGCGGTGCCGGCCGGCGAGGTCGGCAAGGTCCTCGGCGAGCTGATGCAGTGCGACAACGTCGTCGAGGCCGCCCTGGTCACCACGTGCAACCGGGTCGAGGTCTACGCGGTCGTGCAGGCCTTCCACGGTGGGCTCGCCGACATCGTGGGCGTGCTGGGCCGCCACTCCGGCCTCGACACCACCGAGCTGTACGAGCACCTCTACGTGCACTACGCGACCGCGGCCGTCGAGCACCTCTTCGCCGTCTCCGCCGGGCTCGACTCCATGGTGGTCGGCGAGTCGCAGATCCTCGGCCAGGTCCGCACCGCCTACAACACCGCGCGGGAGGCCGGCACGGTCGGCCGCACGCTGCACGAGCTCGTCCAGCGCGCGCTGCGGGTCGGCAAGCGGGTGCACGCCGAGACCGAGCTCGACAAGGCCGGCGGCTCGGTGGTCTCCGAGGCGCTCGCCGACGCCGACACGCGGCTCGGCGGTCTCGCCGGGCGCCGGGCGCTGCTCGTCGGCGCCGGCTCGATGGGGTCGCTCGCCGCCGCGGCACTGCGCCGCGCGGGCATCGGCGAGATCGTCATCGCCAACCGCACCGAGCGCACCGGCGCGCGGCTCGCCGAGAACCTGGCCGGCCAGGGCGTCACCGCCCGCGCGGTCGGCCTCGGGGAGCTGGCCGACCAGATCGCCGCCGCGGACCTCGTGGTCTCCTGCACCGGCGCCACCGGCACGGTCGTCGACACCACCGCCGTGGCCCCGCGCGTCCGCCCGCTGGTCATCTGCGACCTCGGCCTCCCGCGCGACGTGGACGCCGCGGTCGCCGACGTCCCCGGCGTCACGATCGTCGACCTCGAGAGCCTGCAGCGCCGCCTCGCCGAGGCGCCGAGCGGCCTGGACACCCGGCGGGCCAGCGGCATCGTCGCCGAGGAGGTCCGCGGCTACCTCGCCACCCAGCGCTCGGCCGAGGTCACCCCCACGGTCACCGCGCTGCGCCGGCGGGCCGCCGAGGTCGTCGACGCCGAGCTGCTGCGGCTCGACTCGCGGCTGCCGGAGCTCGAGGGCGGGGTGCGGGCCGAGCTCGCGCAGACCGTCCGCCGGGTCGTCGACAAGCTGCTGCACACGCCGACCGTGCGGGTCAAGGAGCTGGCGTCGGGCCCCGGCGGCGCCGAGTACGCGGAGGCCCTGCGCGAGCTGTTCCAGCTCGACCCGAGCGTGCCCACCGCCGTCGCGAAGGCCGCCGTGAAGGCCGCCGCGAAGCTGGACGGTGAGCTCCGGTGAGCCGCACGATCAGGATCGGCACCCGGGGCAGCGCGCTCGCGCTGGCCCAGACCGGCACCATCGCCGCACAGCTGGAGCAGTCCGGCGTGACGGTGGAGCTGGTCACGGTCGTCACGCCGGGCGACCGCTCGTCGGCGCCGATCGCCGAGATCGGCGTCGGCGTGTTCACCACGGCGCTGCGCGACGCGCTCGCCGCCGGCACGGTCGACGTCGCCGTGCACTCCTACAAGGACCTGCCGACCAAGCCCGACCCGAGGCTGTCGCTCGCCGCGGTGCCACCGCGCGCCGACCCGCGGGACGCGCTGGTGGCCAGGGACTCGCTGACGCTCGGCGAGCTGCCGCCCGGTTCCCGGGTCGGCACCGGCTCGCCGCGCCGGGCCGCGCAGATCCAGGCGCTCGGGCTCGGCCTGGACATCGTGGCGATCCGGGGCAACGTGGACACCCGGATCCGCAAGGTGGCCGACGGCGAGTTCGACGCGGTCGTGCTGGCCAGGGCCGGCCTCGCCCGCCTCGGCCGGCTCGACGTGATCACCGAGGTGCTGGACCCGATCCAGGTGCTGCCCGCGCCCGCCCAGGGGGCGCTCGCGGTGGAGTGCCGGGTCGAGGACGTGGATACCGAACACCTCCTTCAGTCCATTGTGGACGATGAGGCCACCAGGGTAGCGGTGGGCGCCGAGCGAGCCATGCTGGCGGCGCTCGAGGCCGGCTGCAACGCCCCGGTCGGCGCACTGGCCGAAGTGGTCGAGGACCTCGACAGCGACGACCGGGTGGTTCACCGCCTGTCGCTGCGCGGGGTCGCGGCCGCGAACTGGACCCCCGACGGCTCGGCGCAGGGCTCGGCCGTCGATTTGTTGCGGGCCTCGGCCACCGGTGAGATGAGCGATGGTGAGCAGCTGGGGCGTGCGTTGGCCGCCGAGCTGCTCGAGCTCGGAGCCGGCGTGCTGTCAGGCCCGGAGTCGTAATTGATAGACGATGCTTATTTTGAAAGAGGCGGCCGAGAAATGACCACCCGTACCCGAAAAAGCTCGGGACGCATCGCGTTCGTGGGCTCCGGGCCCGGCGACGCCGGGCTTCTCACCGTCCGGGCGCAGGAGCTGATCGCCCGGGCCGAGCTCGTCGTGACCGACCCGGACGTACCGGCCGGTGTGCTGGCGCTCGCCGACCCCGAGGCCGAGGTCCGTCCCGCGGTCGGCGACCCCGCCGACGTCGCGAAGGACCTCGTGACCGAGGCCAAGGCGGGCCGGGTCGTGATCCGGCTCGTGTCCGGCGACCCGCTGACCCACGCCGCCCTCGTCGCCGAGGCGCAGGCGGTGGCCCGCACCAGCGCCGTGTTCGACGTCGTGCCGGGCGTGCCGCCGGCCACCGCGGTCCCTGCCTACGCCGGCATCGCGCTCGGCTCCACGCACACCGAGGTCGACGTCCGCGGCGAGGTCGACTGGGCGGGCCTCGCGGCCACCCCGGGCCCGATCGTCCTGCTGGCGAGTTCGAGCCACCTGGCCGAGGCGGCCTCCGCGCTGGTGGAGCACGGCCTCGCCGCGCAGACGCCGGTCGCGGTCACCGCCGACGGCACGGGCTCGGGCCAGCGCACGCTGGACACCACGCTCGCCTCGCTCGCGGCCGACGCCGGCGAGATCGCCGGCAACCTGGTCGTCACGGTCGGCCAGGCGGTGTCCGGCCGGACCAAGCTCTCCTGGTGGGAGTCCCGCGCGCTCTACGGCTGGCGGGTGCTCGTGCCGCGGACCAAGGACCAGGCCGGCGAGATGAGCGAGCGGCTGCGGCTGCACGGCGCCATCCCGTCCGAGGTGCCGACGATCTCCGTCGAGCCGCCGCGCAGCCCCGCGCAGATGGAGCGCTCGGTCAAGGGCCTCGTCGACGGCCGCTACCAGTGGCTGATCTTCACCTCCACCAACGCGGTGCGCGCGGTGTGGGAGAAGTTCGCCGAGTTCGGCCTCGACGCCCGCGCGTTCTCCGGCGTGAAGATCGCCTGCGTGGGCGAGGCCACCGCGGCGAAGGTGCGCAGCTTCGGCATCATCCCCGAGCTGGTGCCCTCGGGTGAGCAGTCGAGCGAGGGCCTCCTCGACGAGTTCCCGCCCTACGACGACATCCTCGACCCGGTGGACCGGGTGCTGCTGCCGCGCGCCGACATCGCCACGGAGACGCTGGCGGCCGGGCTGCGGGACCGCGGCTGGGAGATCGACGACGTGACCGCGTACCGCACGGTGCGCGCCGCGCCGCCGCCCGCCGACACCCGCGAGATGATCAAGACGGGTGGCTTCGACGCGGTGTGCTTCACCTCGTCGTCCACCGTGCGCAACCTCGTCGGCATCGCCGGCAAGCCGCACACCCGCACGCTCGTCGCCTGCATCGGCCCGAAGACCGCGGAGACCGCGCGGGAGTTCGGCCTGCGGGTGGACGTCCAGCCGGAGCACCCCACCGTGCCGGCGCTGGTCGACGCGCTCGCCGAGCACGCCGCCCGGCTGAGGGCCGAGGGCGCGCTGCCGCCGCCGCGCAAGACGAAGCGAGCCCGCCGCTAACCAGTCGCGAACTTCTGTTCGGGAGGAAGCGCATGTTCCCCAGCCACCGGCCCCGCCGGTTACGGACCACGGCCGCGATGCGCGGGCTGGTCGGCGAGACCACCATCCGCCCGAACCAGCTCGTGCTGCCGATGTTCGTCAAGGAGGGCGTGACCGAGCCGGTGCCGATCGCGACCATGCCCGGCGTCGTCCAGCACACCCGGGACAGCCTGCGCAAGGCCGCGGTCGAGGCGGTGCAGGCCGGTGTCGGCGGCCTGATGTTGTTCGGCGTGCCCGAGAAGCGCGACGCGGTCGGCTCCGGCGGCGTCGACCCCAAGGGCGTGCTCAACGTGGCGCTGCGGGACCTGCGCGCGGAGCTCGGCGACGAGACCGTGCTGATGTCGGACCTGTGCCTCGACGAGTTCACCGACCACGGCCACTGCGGCGTGCTCGACGACGACGGCCGCGTCGACAACGACGCGACGCTGCGGGTGTACGGCGAGATGGCGCTCGCGCAGGCCGAGGCCGGCGCGCACCTGCTGGGGCCCAGCGGGATGATGGACGGCCAGGTCGGCGCGATCCGCGAGGCGCTCGACCGGGCCGGCCGCACCGACACCGGCATCCTCGCCTACTCCGTGAAGTACTCCTCGGCGTTCTACGGCCCGTTCCGCGACGCCATCGAGTCCCAGCTCACCGGCGACCGCAAGACCTACCAGCAGGACTCGGGCAACGTCCGGGAGGCGCTGCGCGAGGTCCGGCTGGACCTCGACGAGGGCGCCGACCTGGTGATGGTCAAGCCGGCCATGCTCTACCTCGACGTCATCCGCGCGGTGGCCGAGATCAGCGACGTTCCCGTTGCGGCGTACCAGATCTCGGGCGAGTTCGCGATGATCGAGGCCGCCGCGGCCAACGGCTGGCTGGACCGGCGCGCGGCCGTGCTCGAGTCGCTCACCGCCATCCGCCGGGCCGGCGCGGACATCGTGCTCACCTACTGGGCCGCGGAAGTCGCGGCCTGGTTGCGTTGAGCCGCAGGAGGAAGGGGTAACCTGCCGCCCGTGACGAAGCCAGGCAATTCGGACCCCAAGGATCGGCCCGACGCCGACGAGGCGGTCGAGGACGAGCCGTTGATGGCGGAGCTCGAGAAGGCGCCGCCACCACCGGAGGAGCCGCCCGTGATGCCGACGGCCCGCGAGGCCGCGCGCGACCGCGGGGACAGGACGACGCCGCGGATCCTGCGCGTCTCGCTGTACCTGTGGGCCGCCGCGGGTGTGGTCGGCATCTTCGGCGGGATCCTGATGCTGATGAACAAGCAGGGCCTGATCAACGACGTCGTCAAGGCCAACAAGGACCCGAAGATCACCCCGCAGCAGATCGCCGACGGCATGACCACGCTGCTGTGGATGCACATGGTCGTCACCGTGGTGTTCGCCGTGCTGTTCGGGCTCTTCGCCTACAAGGCACAGGAGGGCGTGCGGCGGGCGCGGATGATGCTCACGGTCGTCGTCGTGATCGTGGTGATCTTCTACTACGTGCTGTTCCGCACCCAGGCAGGCCTGCTGTCCGCGCTGCTCGCCGCCATCGCCACCGCGCTGATGTACACGCCGGCCGCGCGCGACTACTTCGGTCCGCGCCCGACGACCAGGTGACCGGGCCGGCCACCGACGACGAGCCCGACGCGCCGGTGCTGTTCGCCGAGCAGGGCTCGTCGTGGTGGCCGGTGCTGTGGGGCCCGCTGTTCGCCGCGATCGGCGCGGGTGTGGAGGCCACGACCGGGCCGGTGCACTGGCTGCCCTGGTTCGTCGTCGGCGTCGGGCTGTTCGGCATCGCGACGGTGTGGGTGTCCGCGCGGCGCAAGGTCTACCTCGTGCGGCTGACCACCGGCACGCTCACCCAGGGCCGCGAGCACCTGGCCACGTCCCGGATCGCCGCGATCACCGACGTCGGCACGCCGACGGGGGCCAAGATCCTCGGCGGCGGCTGGACGGCCCCACGCAGGACGACCGAGATCCCCGTGCGGCTCGACGACGGCAAGGTGGTCCTCGCCTGGGCCCGCGACTACGACGGCCTGCGGGACGCGCTGCGCCGCCTCGTCGAGCCCGAGGCCGGTCATGTTGAATGAGGGGGTGTCGAACCCCCGCGAGGACGGCTTCTCGCCCGAGCCGATGCCGCCCGTCCAGGACGGTGGTCTCGGCGGTGGTCACAGCGGTGGTCACGGTGGCGGTCTCGGTGGCGGGATCCCGCGCCCCAAGGCGATCGACAACGCGTTCCAGGCAAGCCTCGCCAGCACCGCCATCTCGATGGTGGCCACGGTCGTCACCGTGCTGCTCGACCGCCAGTGGCTCGAACGCCTCGTCCGCCAGGTCCTCGAGGACGCCAACCAGCCCGCCGGCGACGCGGAGGTCGCGAACGCGATCGGCACGATGCAGGTGATGCTCGCCATCGGCATCCTGCTGTTCGCCGTGCTGTTCGTGCTGTTCGCGGTCAAGATGCGGGCCGGGCGGAACTGGGCCCGCATGGTGCTGACCGTGTTCGCGGCCATCGGCTTGATCAACTTCCTGTCCTCGGTGGCCAGCTCGGGCGCCGCCCTGGAGCTCATGTGGAGCCTCGCCGACGTGGCGTTCTCCGTCACCGCGGTGATCTACCTGTTCCGCCCCGAGTCGTCGGCGTACTTCGCCGAGCACAAGAAGCGCCAGCTCGCCCGGCGCGGCCGCAACCGCTGATGAGAGGCTTTTGCTCATGACAGCACCGCAGGCCACCGAAGAGCTGGTCGCGCCGCCGCCTACCGAGCCGGGCCGGCTGCACCGGCCGGCGCGGGCGCTGGTGGCGCTCGTCGAGCTGCTGGCGGCGGGTGGCTTGGTATGGCTCGCGTTCTGGGCGTGGCCACGCGGCTTCTCGACCATCACCACGGTCGTCGGGAACGGCACCGAGCTGGAGTCGACCAGGATCTACGGCAACTGGCTCGGCGCGGCCATCGGGTTCGGCACGCTCGCGGCGCTGCTCGTGCTCGACGCGCTGCGGCAGGTCGTGCTCGCGGTGCGGGCCCGGCCCAAGCGGGCCAAGCGATCTGCGAAGGTGGCCGGTGAGGACTGAGGTGGAGACGGCACGGCGGTCCGCGGCACTGTTCGAGCGGGCGCGGGCGGTCACTCCCGGCGGGGTCAACTCGCCGGTCCGCGCGTTCCAGGCGGTCGGCGGCACCCCGCGGTTCATGGTCCGCGGCGAGGGCCCCTATCTCTGGGACGCCGACGGCACCAGGTACGTCGACCTGGTCAGCTCGTGGGGTCCGATGATCCTCGGCCACGCGCACCCGGCGGTGGTCGACGCGGTCCGCGTGGCGGCGGGGTCGGGGCTGTCGTTCGGCACGCCCACCGAGGGCGAGATCGAGCTCGCCGAGGAGATCATCGGCCGGGTCGCCCCGGTCGCGGCCGTGCGGCTGGTCAACTCCGGCACCGAGGCCACGATGAGCGCCATCCGGCTGGCTCGCGGGTTCACCGAGCGGCGCAAGATCGTGAAGTTCGCCGGCTGCTACCACGGCCACGTCGACGCGCTGCTCGCCGACGCGGGCTCGGGGGTCGCCACGCTCGGCCTGCCCACCACGCCCGGCGTCACCGGTGCCGCGGCCGCGGACACGATCGTGCTGCCGTACAACGACATCGCCGCCGTCGAGGCCGTCTTCGCCGCGCAGGGCGGCGAGATCGCCGCGGTGATCACCGAGGCGGCGGCCGGCAACATGGGCGCGATCCCACCCGAGCCGGGCTTCAACCAGGCCCTGCGCGACCTGTGCACCGCGCACGGCGCGCTGCTGGTCATGGACGAGGTGATGACCGGCTTCCGCGTGTCGGCGGCCGGTTGGTACGGCCTCGAGTCGGTGGCCGGCGACCTCTACACGTTCGGCAAGGTGATGTCCGGCGGCCTGCCCGCGGCGGCGTTCGGCGGCCGCCGCGACGTGATGGCCGCGCTGGCCCCGTCCGGCCCCGTCTACCAGGCGGGCACGCTGTCGGGGAACCCCGTCGCGGTGGCCGCGGGCCTCGCGTCGCTGCGCACGGCGACCTCGGAGGTCTACACCGCGCTCAACGCGCACGCCACCCGGCTCGGCGCGCTGATCGGCAACGCGCTGTCCGAGGCGGGAGTGGCGCACCGGGTGCAGTTCGCCGGCAACCTGCTGAGCGTGTTCTTCACCGCCGACCCGGTGCGGGACTACGCGGGCGCGAAGGCCGCGCAGACGTGGCGGTTCCCCGCGTTCTTCCACGGTTTGCTCGCCCGCGGGGTGTACGCCCCGCCGAGCGCGTTCGAGGCCTGGTTCGTCAACGCGGCGATGGACGACGCGGTGTTCGAGGTCATCGCGGCGGCGCTACCGGCCGCCGCCGCCGCGGCGGCCGCGGCTTCGGAGGGGGAGCGGTGACCACACGCACGACCGTGCACCTGGTGCGGCACGGCGAGGTCGAGAACCCGACCGGCGTGCTCTACGGGCGGCTGCCCGGGTTCGGGCTGTCCGAGCTGGGCAAGCGGCAGGCGCTGATCGTCGCGGAGCACCTGGCGGGCAACGACATCGGGTACGTGGTCGCCTCGCCGCTGGAGCGCGCGCAGCAGACCGCGGGCCCCATCACCGACTCCCACCAGCTGTCGCTGGACACCGACGAGCAGCTGATCGAGGCGGACAACGTGTTCGAGGGCCTGCGGGTGGCCGTCGGGGACGGGGCGCTGCGCTCGCCGCGGCACTGGCCCAAGCTGCGCAACCCGTTCCTGCCGTCGTGGGGCGAGCCGTACGTCACGATCGCGCGGCGGATGCTGGCGGCGGCGTACCGGGCCCGCCAGCAGGCGGAGGGGCACGAGGCGGTGTGCGTGTCGCACCAGCTGCCGATCTGGACGCTCCGGCGCTTCCTCGAGGGCAAGCGCCTGTGGCACGACCCGCGGCGGCGGCAGTGTTCGCTGGCCTCGCTCACCTCGCTGCTGTTCGAGGACTCCCGGCTCGTGGCGATCCGCTACACCGAGCCGGCCGGCGCGTCGAGCCCGAAGGTCACCGGCGCGTGAGGCGGCTGCTTCTCGTCGTCCTGCTCCTGCTCGCCGGCTGCTCCACGGGCACCGACGCGGTCCAGACCGGCACGGAGTTCCAGTTCGTGTCACCCGGCGGCAAGGACGAGATCCGCTACGACGGCGCCGACCGGCAGCCGATCCCGCCCGTGTCCGGCGAGGACCTGATGACCAACGGCAAGCAGATCGCCGTCTCGGACTTCAAGGGCAAGGTCGTGGTCCTCAACCTGTGGGGCGCCTGGTGCCCGCCCTGCCGCGTCGAGGCACCGGAGCTCGAGAAGGTCTACAAGGAGAAGGCGGCCGGCGTCGAGGTCCTGGGCATCGACGTCCGCGACTTCGACCGCACGGCACCGCAGGACTTCGTCCGCGACACGGGCCTGACCTACCCGTCGATCTGGGACCCGCCGGGCCGCTCGCTGCTGGCGCTGAAGGGCTACCCCCGCTCGGTCGTCCCGTCGACGATCGTGCTGGACAAGCAGCACCGGGTGGCCGCGGTCTTCCTGCGTGACCTGCTCGCCGAGGACCTCCTCCCCGTGGTGGACCGCCTCACCGCTGAGAAGTAGTAGCGCCGGCCACTCCCGCGGGGAGGCGGCGACGGCGCTGGCACGCGCGGTGCCTACCCTGACCCCGTGGACCCGACGACCGCCCTCGCCGTCGACGGCCCGCTGCTGGTGGCCAGCGGGGTGGCGCTGCTGGCCGGGATGATCTCCTTCGCCTCCCCGTGTGTGGTGCCGCTGGTGCCGGGCTACCTGGCCTACCTGGCCGCCCTGGTGGGTGCCGACGCCCCGCCGGTGAAGGTGTCCTCGGGCGCCCCCTCGACCCAGGAGACGCAGACCCAGGAGACCCAGACCCAGGAGCCGCCCATGGCGGGGCGGTGGCGGGTCGTCGGTGCCGTCGGGCTCTTCGTCCTCGGGTTCACGCTCGTCTTCGCGGCCACCGTCGGCGGTCTCGTGTGGCTCGCGGACTCCCTGCTGGTCAACCAGGAGCTCCTCCAGCGCATCGGCGGCGTCGTCACCATCGCCATGTCGCTCGTGTTCATCGGCCTCATCCCCGGGCTCCAGCGCGACGTCCGCATCCACCGCGTCCCCAGGCTCGGCCTGGCCGGCGCACCCATCCTCGGCGCCATCTTCGGGCTCGGCTGGACGCCCTGCGTCGGCCCGACCCTCTCCGGCGTGATGATCATCGCCAGCAGCACCGGGGGCACCGCCGCGCGGGGCTTCCTGCTGGTCCTCGTCTACTGCGTCGGGCTCGGCGTGCCGTTCCTGGTCATCGCGCTCGGCGCGCGCTGGACCGTGCGCACCAGCGGCTGGCTGCGCCGCCACAGCCGGACCATCCAACTCGTCGGAGGTGGCCTTCTGTTCGTCGTCGGCGTGCTGCTCGTGACCGGGCTCTGGGGCGAGATCACCGCGTGGCTGCGGGACACCGTCGTCACCGACACGGTCCTCCCGCTATGACCGCGTTCCTGCGCAACACCTGGCGCGGCCTCACCTCCATGCGCACCGCCCTGGTGCTGCTGTTCCTGCTCGCCCTCGCCGCGCTGCCCGGCGCGCTCCTGCCGCAGCGCAGCCTCAACGCGACCAAGGTCGACGACTACATCGACGCGCACGGCTGGTGGGGCCAGCTCCTCAACCGGCTGGAGTTCTACGACGTCTACGCGAGCGTCTGGTTCTCCGCGATCTACCTGCTGCTGTTCGTCTCCCTCGTCGGCTGCCTCACCCCGCGCATGGTCGAGTACGCGAAGTCCTTGCGTGCCAAGCCGGTCATCACCCCGCGCAACCTCGCCCGCCTGCCGCACCACCGCGAGGGCGGGTCCGGCGAGACCGTCGACGAGGTCATGGCCAGGGCCAAGCGGCGGCTCAAGGGCTGGCGGCTCGAGGAGCGCACGGAGGAGGACGGCGCCCGCAGCATCAGCGCGGAGCGCGGCTACCTGCGCGAGACCGGCAACCTCGTCTTCCACTTCGCCATGCTCGGCCTCATCGTCGCGCTCGCGATCGGCAAGATGTTCAACTACGAGGGCCAGGTCATCGTCATGGCCAACGGCTCCGAGTTCTGCAACTCCGGCACCTTCGCCTACGACTCCTTCCGCCCCGGCCTGCGGGTCGACGGCACCGAGCTCGACGAGTTCTGCGTCAAGGTCGACGACTTCACCGCGCACTACCTGCCCACCGGCCAGGCCGACTACTTCCGCGCGGACCTGCGGTACCAGGCCGGCGCCGACCTCGAGACGAACACCTGGCGGCCCTACCCGCTGGAGGTCAACGGCCCGCTGCGGGTCGAGGGCGACCGGGTCTACCTGCTCGGCAACGGCTACGCGCCGACGTTCACGGTCACCTTCCCGAACGGCCAGAAGCGCACCCAGACCACCCAGTGGCGCCAGGTCGACCCCAGCTACCTGTCCGAGGGCGCCACCAAGTTCGACCCGCCCGGCGTCACCGACCCGGCCGAGCGCCGCACGAAGCAGCTCGCGATCACCGGCCTGTTCGCGCCCACCGCGGCCTTCCAGGGCAAGCTCCTCGGCTCCGGCTTCCCGGACCTGCGCGACCCGGCCGTCGCGGTCGACGTGCTGCGCGGCGACCTCGGCAACGAGTCGGGCCGCGGTCAGTCGATCTTCTCGGTCAACCAGTCGATGCTGGACAGCGGCAGGCTCAAGCGGGTCGCGCGGCAGAACCTGCGCCCCGGTGAGCAGCTGCGGCTCGACGACGGCACGGTGATCCGGTTCGACGGCGTGCAGCGCTGGGTGTACCTGCAGGTCTCGCACGACCCGGCGCAGGTGTGGGTGCTCGGCTTCGCGGTCCTGCTGGTGCTGGGCCTCGGCACGTCGCTGGTGGTCAAGCGCCGGCGGTTCTGGGTGCGCGCGGTCCCGATCACGGGCGACCCCGGCCCCGGCCCGGACGGCAGCCGCCGTACCGTGGTGCTGCTCGGTGGGCTGGCGCGCACCGACCAGGCCGGCTACGGCGAGGAGTTCCGCAGGTTCGCCGCCGACCTGCTCGGCGAACCGGCACCCGAGGACGGCCCGGACGACAGCTCTGCAGACAGCTCCGAAGACAGCTCTGAGGACACCGCTGACGGGAACGCCGCGAGGCAGGACGTCACCGCGGGGAGGGAGACCTGATGCCGGTCGACGAGACGCTCTCCACCTACAGCGACTGGTGCTACGGCGCCGCGGTCGGCGTGTACGTGCTGGCGATGGTGTTCTCCCTCATCGAGCAGGCCTTCGGCCGCCGCACCACGGTGGCCACCCGGGCGCGGGTCCTCGTCGGCGCCGGCGCACCCGCCGAGCTCGACGAGTCCGCCGCGTCCGACGAGCCGGTGGAGACCGAGGAGCCGGCCGGCCGGGGCCGCGCCGAGCGGTTCGGCCGGATGTCGGTGTCGCTGATCGTGCTCGGCGCGCTGCTGCACCTGTCCGCGCTGGCCCTGCGTGGCCTCGCCACCGGGCGGGTGCCGTGGAGCAACATGTACGAGTTCGGCGCCACGCTCAGCCTCACGGCGGTCGTGACGTGGCTCGTGCTGCTGCGCAGGTTCCCGATCCGGCACCTGTCGGTGTGGGTGCTGCTGCCGGTGATTCTTCTCATGTTCCTGGGCGGGGTCGTCCTCTACTCCACCGCCGCGCCCGTGCAGCCCGCGCTGCAGTCCTACTGGCTCGTGATCCACGTGTTCTCGATCGCGCTGGGCAGCGGCATGGTGCTCGTGCCGGGCGTGGTGAGCGTGCTGTACCTGGTCAAGACCCGCAAGCCGGAGTGGGCCACCCGGCTGCCGGACGCGAACGTGCTCGACCAGGTCGCCTACCGCACGACGGTGTTCGCGTTCCCGATCTACACCGCGGGCGTGATCTTCGGCGCGATCTGGGCTGAGTCGGCCTGGGGCCGGTTCTGGGGCTGGGACCCCAAGGAGACCGTGGCGTTCATCGCCTGGGTCGTCTACGCCGCGTACCTGCACTCGCGCGCCACCGCGGGCTGGCGGGGCGGTCGCGCGGCGGTGATCAACATCGTGGCGTTCGCGATGATGGTGTTCAACCTATTCTTCATCAACCTCGTCGTGGCCGGGCTCCACTCCTACGCCAACGGCTGAGCCACCCCCGGGGCTACCGATCGTCGGCGCGGCTGCGTGCTGGATCTCTGTCACGGTCCACGTTCGCGTGATCACCTGATCAGCATCATTAGACAACTCTCGCCGTTATCGGTACTCTCCGCCACCGGGGTTCGCCAACGTTCATCCTTATGGGTGAGCACAAAAGGGGCCAGGAGGGTGTTGTGACTTACGCAGCTGCCTACGGCGGTCGCGAGCGTGTGCCGGCCGAGCGACTGCTGCACCGAGAGGGTCATCCGCTCGGTGTGCGCAGGGTCTACGAGGACCCGGCCGACGTGGCCGAGGGCAACGGCGCCAGCAAGCGGTGGACCTTCGGGGTCGCCGCCGGCGCGTTGCTCGTCGCCGGCACCTTCGCCGCCGGCGCGCTCGGCCTGAACGGCGGCGCGCTGCCGGCCGTGGGCGACGGGGCCCCCGAGCACGCGCCCTCGGCGCCGGGCCACGGCCCCAACGACGGCGGTGCCCCCGGCGTGGCCGCACCCGCCGACAAGAAGCCGGAGTCCGCGCAGCCCACCAAGCCGGCCGCCGCGGCCCCCAGGGTCGCCGTGCCGGTGCAGCAGGCCCCGCAGGCGGGCGGCGGCACCGGCGGCCACCCGACCGGTGCGAGCCACAGCGGCGGCGGCGAGAACGTCGCACCCGCGCCCGCCCCGGCACCCGCGCCGGCCCCCGCTCCGGCGCCGGCCCCCAAGCCCGCCCCGAAGCCCGGTCCGGTCGAGCAGGTGCTGACCCCGGTGACCAAGACGGTCAGCGGCGTCGTCAAGCCGGTCACCGACACCGTCGGCGGCATCCTCTCCCCGGTCACCGGTCTGCTGAGCACCGGCGGCGGCAGCCAGCCCGCCCTGAGCATGATCAACCCGCTGGGCGGTCTGCTCGGCGGCTGACGCGCCACCCGGACAGGCTGCCCGAGCCGGCCCCGTGGTTGCTGGTGCGAAGACCGGCAGGCCCCGGTGTCGACGGTCTTCCGCGGCAACGACTACCGTCGCCTGCGGAGGCGGTCTCGGGCAGTCTTTTCAGGGAGGAACCCAGCGGTGAGTGGGCGTGAGGGCGAGTCGGACGCGGCTGGCGTAGGTCAGGATCCGGCTCCGCGGCACGACTTCAGCTGGATGCCGCAGGGGGCCAGGCACGAGAGCGGCGAGGCGGCGACCGAGGACTTCGGGCCGCGGCCGCTGGCGTCGTCGCTCGAGGAGGACGCGCGCACCGACTCGGCGCCGCACCCGGTTCCCACCGAGCCGGCCTCGAGCGGCCCGCACTACCCGGACCCCACCCCGTCCGGCCCGCACTACACCGAGCAGACGCCGTCGGGACCCCAGCAGTACCTCGACCCCAACGCCTCCGGGCCGCGCCCCTACGCCGACCCGTCGGTGTCCGGGCCGCACTACGCGGAGCGCGTGCCGTCGGGCCCGCTGCCCCAGCAGCAGTACCCGCCGCAGGGCTACCCCCCGCAGCCGCAGCAGCCCCAGCCGCAGTACCAGATGGCTCAGCAGCAGCACCCCCAGCAGCGGCCGCCGCACGCGGACGAGCTGTCGTCGGCCAAGCTGCTCAAGCAGGTCAAGCGCCGCCCGCAGTCCGGCTGGCGCAAGGCCGTCTTCGTGGCCAGCGGGCACCTCATCAACGTCGGCGAGAGCCCCGCGGACCTCGAGCGCCGCGAGCTCATCACGCGGGTCAACCAGCCGCTGCGCGGGTGCTACAAGATCGCCATGCTGAGCCTCAAGGGCGGCGTCGGCAAGACCACGACCACCACCACGCTCGGCTCCACGTTCTCCTCGCTGCGCGGTGACCGGGTCATCGCGGTCGACGCCAACCCCGACCGCGGCACGCTGAGCCAGAAGATCCCGCTGGAGACCACGGCCACCGTGCGGCACCTGCTGCGCGACGCCGACCGGATCCACCGCTACAGCGACATCCGCGCGTACACCTCACAGGGCCCGAGCCGGCTCGAGGTGCTCGCCAGCGAGCAGGACCCGGCGGTGTCCGAGGCGTTCAGCGAGGACGACTACCGGCGCACGGTCACGCTGCTCGAGCACTTCTACAACATCGTGCTCACCGACTGCGGCACCGGCCTGATGCACTCCGCGATGAAGGGCGTGCTCGACATCGCCGACGCGCTGGTCGTGGTGTCCTCCGGCTCGGTGGACGGCGCCCGCAGCGCGTCGGCCACGCTCGACTGGCTCGACGTGCACGGCTACCGCGACCTGGTCTCCCGCTCGGTGGCGGTGATCAACTCGGTGCGGCCGCGGGCGGGGTCGGTGGACCTGGACAAGCTGGCCCAGCACTTCGGGGCCCGCTGCCGTGCGGTGTGCCGGATCCCGTTCGACCCGCACCTGGAAGAGGGTGCCGAGATCGAGCTCGACAGGCTCGCCGCACCCACTCGGCTGGCCCTGCTGGAACTGGCCGCCACCGTGGCGGACGGGTTCCCGAGCGAGTTCTACTACGTGCGCTGAACCGCCGGTCAGACCGGCGGCTTGCCGTCCGGGTCGGCCGGCGGCGGCTTGTGCTTGCCGAGCTTGCGCAGGAACTCCGGGTCGTCGTCGGGCGCCATGGGCGCCGGCCGACGACCTTCCGGACGGGTGGGTCGGACGGCACGACGGTCGTCGCCTTCGGCGGGGTTCGACACGAACGCCCGCCACAGCAGCACGGCGACGCAGATCGCGCCGATCGCGGCGAGCAGGTAGAGCATCGAGCCACCTCCCGGAAGTCCTGGAGTCGAGGTTAGCCCGTTTCTTCCGATTTCGGGGGTTCGGGGGTGAACCGTTCCGCAGCCGTCTGGCCGTTATCCCGTGGCCTTGGTCGCCTCGGTGGTGAGCTCGGCGAGCAGCGTCTTGACCTCGGACTCCCGGAACCGGCGGTGGCCGCCCGGGGTACGGATCGAGCCGATCCGTCCGGCGGTCGCCCAGCGAGTGACGGTCTTCGGGTCCACCCGGAACAAGGCCGCGACCTCGCCCGGGGTCAGCAGGCGCTCGCCGACGTGTGCAGCAGTCACCATGTCCTCCTCAGGTGTGCTGGATCCGGACGTGTCAATCGTGTCATCTCGACCATCGGGTACTCGAACGGTTGTCTTATGGTAAAGAGGTAGTAAGGGACAAATCGGCCGGTTCGGGCACGCGCGTGAGACGCGCTCCGGGTCGCCCGGGAGCGCTAGAGTGCCGCGGTGGACACGCTGGACCGCAGGATCATCGCCGCGCTGCGCGAGAACGGCCGGGCCACCTACGCGGAGCTGGGGAGGCAGGTGGGGCTGTCCGCGTCGGCTGTGCACGAGCGCGTGGGCAAGCTCGAGGCGACGGGGGTGATCACGGGCTATCACGCGGTGGTCGACCCGAGTGCCGTCGGCCTCGGGGTGACCGCGTTGATCGGCATCCATCCCACCGACGTCGCCGACGACGAGGACGTGGCGGCGGCGCTGGCGCTGCTCGCCGAGGTGGAGTCGTGCTACCGGGTGGCCGGCGACGAGTCGTTCGTCGTCAAGGTGCGGGTGGCCACGGTCGACGACCTCGAGCACACGCTGGGCCGGCTGCGCCGGATCGACGGCGTGGCGCGGACCCGGACCACGCTCGTGCTCTCGACCCGGTTCGAGGGCCGGCCGAACACGTCGGAGGTCGAGGATGGCGACGAGTAGCGTCACGGTCGTGGCTGACAACCTGCGGCGTGACCTGGCGCTCTACACGTTGGCCAGGCTGGGCCTGGTCGCGCTGGGCACCCTCGTCCTGCTGATCTTCGGTGTCCCGCTGCTGGTGGCGCTGGCGGTGGCCATCGTGGTCGGCTTTCCCTTGGGGCTCCTGGTCTTCCGCGGTCTCAACCGGCGGGTCACCGCCGCCCTGGCGGCCCGCGGCGCCGAGCGCGACGCGCACCGCGACCGGCTGCGTGCCCAGCTGCGTGGCGAGGACCCGCCGGACGGCGCGGCCTCGTGGTGACCGCCGTCGACCGCTGCAGTGACAAGACGAGGACCTGGGTCTGCGAGGCGGTCCGCATCATCGAGGCGGACGCCAACCGCAGCGCCGACACGCACCTCATCCCGTTCCCGCTGCCGGTCGAATGGAATGTCCAGCTCTACCTGAAGGACGAGTCGACCCACCCGACCGGCTCTCTCAAGCATCGCCTCGCCCGGTCGTTGTTCCTCTACGCGCTGTGCAACGGCTGGATCGTCGAGGGCACGCCCGTGATCGAGGCATCGTCGGGCTCGACGGCCGTGTCGGAGGCGTACTTCGCGCGCATGCTCGGGTTGCCGTTCATCGCGGTGATGCCCCGCACGACGAGCGCGGAGAAGGTCGGGCTGATCGAGCGGCAGGGTGGGCGGTGCCACTTCGTCGACGAGCCGAGCCAGCTGTACCTGGCGTCGCACCGGCTGGCCGCCGAGCTGAACGGCCACTTCATGGACCAGTTCACCAACGCCGAGCGGGCCACGGACTGGCGTGGCAACAACAACATCGCGGAGTCGATCTTCGAGCAGATGGCCCTCGAGCCGCACCCGGAGCCCGAGTGGGTCGTGGTGGGCGCCGGCACCGGCGGCACCAGCGCGACGATCGGCCGCTACATCCGCTACCAGCGGCTGAACACCCGGCTGGCCGTGGTCGACCCGGAGCACTCGGTCTTCTTCGCCGCCTGGCGCGACGGCGCGCCCGACCTCACCAACTGCAACGGCTCCCGCATCGAGGGCATCGGCCGGCCGCGGGTGGAGCCGTCGTTCATCGGCCAGGTGATCGACCGCATGATCAAGGTCCCCGACGCCGCGTCCCTGGCCACGATCCGCGCCGTGGAGCCCGTGCTGGGCCGCCGGGTCGGCGGCTCGACGGGCACGAACCTGTGGGGCGCCTTCCAGATCGTGGCCGAGCTGCGCGCCGCGGGCCGCGCCGGCAGCGTGGTGACCCTGCTCTGCGACCAGGGCGACCGCTACGGCCACACCTACTACTCCGACGCGTGGCTGGCCGCCCAGGGCCTGGACCTGACCGCGGACCGCACGACCGTGGACGCGTTCCTGTCGACCGGCGAGTGGCCGGCTGAACCACGGCCCAGCTGAGCCACGGCCCGGCTGAACCACGGCCTAGCTGAAGCCGAGGGCCGCGCCCGCGAACACGGCCCACGCTAGCATCGCCATCGCGGTGTCGCGTAGCACCGGGATCAGCGCCATGCCGTCCCTGCCGCGCGCCACGATGCGCACCGCCGGTAGGAGCAGCACGGCGGCCAGCAGCGCGATCAGCAGCCACGGGTTCGCGAGCGCCGCCAGCAGGGTCACGACGAACGGCACCGTGACGAGTCCGAAGTAGAGTGTCCGGGTGCGACGGTCGCCGAGGCGGACGGCCAGGGTGCGCTTGCCCGTCTCCGCGTCCGTCGGGACGTCGCGCAGGTTGTTGGCCACCAGCACCGCCGCCGAGAACGCGCCCAGCGCCACCGCGCCGGCCACCCCCGGCCACGTCACCGTCGCGGCCTGCACGTACAGCGTCCCCAGCACGGCCACCAGTCCGAAGAAGACGAACACCGCCGCCTCGCCCCAGCCCGAGTAGCCGTACGGGCGCGACCCTCCCGTGTAGAACCACGCACCCGCGATGCACGCCGCCCCGACCGCGAGCAGCCACCAGTGCCCGGTCAGCGCCACGAGCGCCAGGCCCGCCACCCCGGCGACCACGAAGCACGCGACCGCCGCGACCCGCACCGACGCCGGCGTCGCGACCCCGGAGCCGACCAGCCGCAACGGGCCCACGCGGGCGGCGTCGGTGCCGCGGATCCCGTCGGAGTAGTCGTTGGCGTAGTTGACCCCGACCTGCAACGCCAGCGCGACCACCAGCGCGAGCAGCGACGCCCACCAGCTGAACCGGTCGATCGCCCCGGCCGCGCCGGCGCCGACGATCACCGGGGCCACCGAGTTCGGCAGCGTCCGGACCCGCGCCCCCTCGATCCACTCTGTCGTTGTTGCGGCCATGCGCCCATCTTGCTCGACGCGAACGACGGCACGCCCGGCGCCTGGCCTACGCTCCCCCCGGGACCGGGAGGGGGCGCGGTGGCCGGGATCTCGATGACGCGGCGCACGTCGGCCGTCGTCGCGGTGGGGCTGCTCGTCGTCGTCGCGGCGGCGCTCGTCCTCTTCGTCGACTTCGACAACTTCATCGACCTGCGCGTCTACCGGGCCGGCGGCCGCGCCTGGCTCGACGGGTACACCCTCTACAGCAACGAGTTCGTCCGCCGCTCCGGCGTGGGCCTGCCGTTCACCTACCCGCCGGTCTCGGCGATGCTGTTCACGACGGTCGCGGTCATCCCGTTCGGCGTGGCCATCGCGCTCGTCACCGTGGCCTCGCTCGCCGCCCTCGCCGGCACGGCGGCGATCGTCGTGCGGCGGCCGCGACTGGCCATCCTGGCCGCGGTCGCCGGCGGCCTGCTGCTCGAGCCGGTCCGCCAGACGCTCAGCTTCGGCCAGATCAACCTGCTGCTCATGGTCCTCGTGGTCGCCGACTGCCTCCTGCCGCGCACCTGGTGGCCCCGCGGCCTGCTGATCGGCATCGCGGCGGCGGTGAAGCTGACCCCGGCCGTGTTCGTCCTCTTCTTCCTCGCCCGCGGGCAGTGGCGCCCGGTCCTCGCCGCGCTGGCCGGGTTCGCCGCCGCCACGGCGGTCGCGTGGGTCGCCTCCCCTGGCGCCATTTCCGCGTACCTGTCCACGGTGATCGAGGACCCGGGCCGGATCGGCGGCCTGACCTACGCGGGAAACCAGTCGCTCAACGGCTTCTGGCACCGCCTCGACCTGGGCGACACGGCCACGAAGGTCCTGTGGCTCGGCTCGGCGGCGGTCGTCGTCGCGCTCGGCTGGCGGGCCGTGCGGGCCAGCCGCGAGGCCGGCGACGACCTGGGCGCGCTGGTCGCGGCGGCCGCCGTCGGGCTGCTGGTGTCGCCGGTTTCCTGGTCGCACCACTGGGTCTGGGTGGCGGTGGCGGCGATCTGGGTGGTGCGGCGGCTGCGCGAGTGGCACCTGCCGGCCCAGCTCGCCGCGGTGGCCGGGCTGCTGCTGTTCGTCACGCCGCCGCACTGGCTGCTGCCCAGGCAGCACAACCGCGAGCGCCACTGGGCGCTGTGGCAGCACGTCCTGGGCAACGACTACGTGTGGTGCGCCCTCGCGCTGCTGGTCGTGCTGGCGGCCACCGGTTTCCGGCGCGGCCCGCCGGGGCCCGGGCCCCGGCGCGCCGCCGCGGGTCAGCAGCCGGGTGCCGAGCCGCCCCCGGAGACGTAGGCCGCCGCGACGAACTTGCCGGCGGCCAGCCGGTACCAGACGTTGGACGTGCCCTGCGAGCCCGAGACCTGCTGGCCCGTGGTCCTGCACTCGACCCGCACCTGGGCGTTGTTGGCCGCCATCCCGACGACCGCGCCGGTGGTGGTGGTGGCGTTGCGCACGTTGAGCGGGTCGCGGGCGGTTTTGACGACGCCGGCCGGGTCCGAGCCGGTCCACTGGTAGGTCACGGTCACCCACGAGTTGTCGGTGAGCTTGAGGCCGTCCCAGAAGGTGCCGTCGGCGAGGTCGATGCCGGCGGGGTTGGCGACCTGCCGGCCGAACTGGTCCTTGCCGCCGTTGTAGCCGTCCTGGTACGCGGCCTGCGACTCGGGCTTGCCCTGCGGGAGGTCCTTCCATTCCTGCCGCACGCTCGGCGGGCTCCAGTAGTCGTCGCGGGTGTTCCAGGGGCCGACGTCCCAGACGGGCGCCCACTCGCAGCGGCCGTTGCTCGCGCAGACGCGGACGCTGTAGTCGCCGGCCCCGTTGCCGGCCAGGCCACGCCGCGAGGGCAGCGCGACGAAGTGGTCCCGCGAGGTGATCACGTGGCCGTTGGCGGTGGTGCCGCCGACGAGGCCCTCGCGGGTGGCGAACACCCGGTAGCTCAGCCCCGCGTCGGCCGCGTGCACCGGGCCGGAGGGTGGCTTCCCGGTCGCCGACGGCGTGATCGTCAACGCCCGCAGCTCGGGCGAGGCGACCCCGTCCGGCGCGGTGAGCATCGCGCGGACCTCGACGTCCCGGGCCGCGGTGGGCAGGACGGCCGGTGCGCCGGGACGGATCTCGGTCCACTCGGTCCACTGCCCGTCGCGGAGCCGCCCGCGGACGTCGACCGCGAGCTCGGCACCCGCCGGGACGGTGCTCTCGACCGTGGCGTCGAAGGTGTCGGCCGCGGTGGCGAGCCGTCCGAGCGGGTAGACCGCGATGCCGGTCCGCAGCGAGGACTCGGTGCTGGCCGCCCGGTTGGCCGCCGTCCCCAACCGGACGGCGGGCCCGGTCGTCACGTTGGTACTGCCGCCGCCCGGCCGGGCGAGGTCGACGCGGTGCGCCGGCGCCGGCTCGGCCCCCGCCGGGGCGAACCCGACGACTGGTGCCGCGACGAGGGCGGCGACCAGCAGGAAGTGTCGGCTGGACTTCATGATCGTCCTTTCGGCGGCACACGGAGCGGCCGACGAACCGCTGCAGGGTCGCGTGCCGTTGGCGCCCAGAGCCAAGACGCCGGCTGGTGACCTGTCAACCGAAAGTTCTCGCGTGTCGGGGAAGAATCACCGATCGAGACGTCCCGACCCGGTGGCAGGTTCCGGCCGGGGAGCGGCCATCCGGGAGGGGTCCCGCCGCCGAGGCCTTAGCGTTGCGCGCATGGTGGACAAGCGGCCCGGAGCCCTCCTCAACGCAGTCGTCGCGATCTTCCTGCAGGCGCTGCTCAACGCGTTCGCCGGCGCGCTCGTGCTCTGGGGCGCCGCCCAGGACGTCGGCCACGGGCGGGAGGTGCCCGGCATCGTCTACCTGCTCGGCTACCTCTCGTTCCTCATCACCGTCGTGCTCGTGGTCTCCGGGGTGCTCCTGCTCCGCCGCGTCGCGTGGGCCCGCGTCCCCGTCGCGGTGATCGAGGTCATCGGCATCATCAGCGGGCTCGTGACGCTGGCCCAGGGCGCGCCGGCGGGCGTGGCCAACCTGGCGCTCGGCGTGCTCGTCCTGGTCAGCCTCTTCCGGGCCGAGACGACCGCGTGGCTGAACCCTCGGCTGTTCTGAGCAGCTCGCGCACGGCCGACCGGTCGACCTTTCCCGGGCCGCGCGACGGAAGCGTGTCGGCGAACCGGACGAGCTTGGGCACCGCCGGGCCACCGAGCGCGGCCCGCACCGCGGCCTGCAGGTCGGCCACCGCGGGGGCGGGGCCGGCCGGCACGATCGCGGCCGCCACGAGCTGACCCCACTCGGCCGAGGGCAGGTCGACCACGCACGCCTCGGCCACGCCCGGCTGCGCGGTGAGCACCGCCTCGACCGCGCCGGGTGCCACCTTCACCCCGCCGGTGTTGATCATGAAGTCGGCCCGGCCGAGGAGCGCCAGCGAGCCGTCGGCCCGCAGCTCGCCCAGGTCGGTGGTCCGGAACCAGCCGGCCACGAAGGCCGCCGCGGTCTCCTCCGGCGCCAGCCGGTAGCCGCTCGCGAGCATCGGCCCGGACAGCTCGACCAGGCCGTCGCGCAGCCGCACCCCGACGCCGTCGAGCGGGAAGCCGTCGTACACGCAGCCCCCCGCGGTCTCCGACATCCCGTACGTCGTGACGACCTTGACCCCGGCCTCGCGCGCCCGCGCCAGCAGCGGCGCCGGCGTGGCCGCGCCGCCGAGCAGCACCGCGTCGAACGACCGCAGCGCCTCGAGGTCCGCGGAGCGGCCGGGCGAGAGGAGCCGGGTCAGCTGGGTCGGGACGAGCGAGGTGTAGCGCGGGCCCCCGCCGAGCCGCGCGACCGCGTCGGCAAACGGTTGCGTGCCCAGGACCACCGGCTCGGCACCCGCCAGCAGCGACCGGACGATCACCTGGATGCCCGCGATGTGCTGCGGTGGCAACGCGAGCAGCCACCGCCCCGGCCCGCCGAGCCGCGCGTGCGTCGACCCCGCCGACGCTCGCAACGCCGACGCCGCCAGCAGCACGCCCTTGGCCTCCCCGGTGGACCCCGACGTCGCGACGACCACCGCGGTCCCCGGCTCGGCCGGCCGCTCCGGCGCCATCCGCTCGCGCAGCCGCGCGAGCCGCGGGTCACCCGCCGACAGCGGCAGCACGGCCGGCCCGGAGCCGTCGAGGGCCGCCCGCAGCGCGTCGACCAACGAGCCGACGCTCGACGGCCCGGCCAGCACGATCTCCCGCATGCCGTCGATTGTCGTACCCCTCACCTACAGTCGTGCCATGACCTGGCTCGCACCGCTGGACGCCGGCCTGCGTGACCGGTACTTACGCAGGCTCGGCCTGCCCGGGCCGCCGCCGGTCGGCGTCGAGGCGCTGTTCGCGGTCCACCGGGCGCAGGTCGAGCGCATCCCGTACGAGTCGGTCTGGATCTGGCTCGGCGAGCGGCGCACCATCGCGCCGCTGCACTCCGTGCGGCACGTCACCGGCGGCCGGGGTGGCTACTGCTACCACCTCAACGGCGCCATGGCCACGCTGCTCGGCTGGCTCGGCTTCGACGTGCGCTGGCACGTCGGCGGCGTGCAGGGTGCACCCGACAGCGAGGTCGGCGCCACCGGCAACCACCTCGCGCTCACCGTCGACGGCCTGCCCACCGACGCCAACCCGGGCGGCCGCTGGTTCGTCGACGCCGGGCTGGGCGACGGCCCGCACGAGCCGATGCCGCTCGTCGAGGGCGAGCACCGGCAGGGCCCGTTCACCTACGCGCTGGCGCCGAGCGTGGCCGTCGACGGCGGCTGGCGCTTCCACGCCGACCCGCGGATGTCCTTGGTGGGCATGGACTTCGCGCCCGGGGACGCCGAGCAGCAGGCCTTCGAGGCCAAGCACCGGTTCCTGCAGTCCCATCCGGACTCGGGCTTCGTGCGGGTCCTCACGGCCTTCCGGCGCCACGCCACCGGCGTCGACGCCTTACGTGGCCGGGTGCTGACACGGCAGGACGAGGAGGGAGACACCACGACCGACCTCACCACCAGGCGCGACTGGTACGCCGCCCTCGCGGACGTCTTCGGCCTCCCGCTGTCCGATGTGGACGACGAGCGCCGGGAACGCCTGTGGCGCAAGGTCGACACCGCGCACGAGGCGTGGCTCGCCACCGCTCGGTAGCAGGCCGCTCAGTAGTAGTGCGGGAACGGGGACCAGTCCGGGTCGCGCTTCTCGAGGAACGCGTCGCGGCCCTCCACGGCCTCGTCGGTCATGTAGGCCAGCCGCGTCGTCTCGCCGGCGAACAGCTGCTGGCCCACCAGGCCGTCGTCGATGAGGTTGAACGCGTACTTGAGCATGCGGCGTGCGGTGGGTGACTTGCCGTTGATCTCGGTCGCCCACTCCAGCGCGGTCGCCTCGAGGTCGGCGTGCGGCACCACGGCGTTCACCGCGCCCATCCGGTGCATGTCCTCCGCCGAGTACGCCCGGCCCAGGAAGAACACCTCGCGCGCGAGCTTCTGCCCGATCTGGCGCGCGAGGTAGGCCGAGCCGTACCCGCCGTCGAAGCTGCCCACGTCCGCGTCGGTCTGCTTGAACCGCGCGTGCTCGGCACTGGCCAGGGTCAGGTCGCACGTCACGTGCAGGCTGTGCCCGCCACCCGCGGCCCAGCCCGGCACGACGGCGATCACGACCTTCGGCATGAACCGGATGAGTCGCTGGCACTCCAGGATGTGCAGGCGCCCCGCCCGGGCCGGGTCCACGGACTCGGCGGAGTCGCCGGACGCGTACTGGTACCCCGTCCGCCCGCGAATCCGCTGGTCGCCGCCAGAGCAGAACGCCCACCCGCCGTCCCGGGGTGACGGGCCGTTCCCCGTCAGCAACACGCACCCCACATCGGGTGACATCCGGGCGTGGTCGAGGGCCCGGTAGAGCTCGTCGACGGTGTGCGGGCGGAAGGCGTTGCGCACCTCCGGCCGGTCGAACGCGATGCGCACCGCCCCGGTGTGAACGGCCCGGTGGTAGGTGATGTCGGTGAAGTCGAACCCCTCGACGGCACGCCACGCGTCAGGGTCGAACAGCGAGGAAACGGTCGGCTCAGCCACGCCCGGGAGCATATGGGCACAGCGTTCGCGGGTTGTCAGGCCGCCGTGCCAAGCTGGGCGCCATGCAGGATGTCGAGACGTTGGTGGAGGAGCTCGCCGAGCGTGACGACGCCGGGCTGGTGGTCGCCGCGTGCTGGTACGACGTGTCCGGCGACCGCCCCGGCTACCTCATGTCGCAGCTCGACGTGCAGAACTTCCTCTGGCTCACGCTGCCCCAGCTCCTCCGCGAGCCCCCGGACGACCTGCCCGCGATGCCGCCGTGGCGCGACGTCGTCGAGCGGGCCGCCTGGTTCTTCGACCAGCTCGACCAGCCGCGATACGCCGACATCTGCCGCGGCGAGCGCACCGCCGAGATCATCGAGGCGGCCGGGGACGAGATCGGCTGCTTCGAGCTCTACGCGCACGCCACGCTCGAGTCCGGCCTCATGCCGCCCGCCGACATGCGCGTCAGCTGGACCGACGACCCCGGCCCGCGCGAGATGGCCCTGTTCGACGCCATCACCCGCGCCCTCGAGCGGGCCATCGTCGCCGGCGAGCTCGACCCGGCCGACGAGGAGCGGCGGCTCGGCGTCGCCGTCGCGGTACTGGACCAGTCGCCCGACGGCCACCACGACACGCTCGGCAACCTGATGTTCGCCGAGCGGATGGAGCACTGGCGCGACCACTGCGGCAGCCAGACCATGCGTGAGCTGCTGGTCCGCACCACCCCCGACTTCACCCGGCCCTCCGGTCTCGACGCCGACCTCCTGATGCCGGCCGCCCGGCCGCTCGGCAAGGTGCTCGGCGAGCTCGGTGCCGGCCCGGCCCCGCTGCGCGAGCTCGCGCGGAGGTTCGGCCTGCTCGAGACCGTCGACGGCGAGCTGCGGCGCACCGACGACGGCGACCGCGCCCTCGCCCACCCGGTGATGATCTTCGAGGCCATGTGCACCGGGCTGCTCGACGGCCCCGACCGGATCGCCCGGCAGGCCGCCGCGCCGCTGTTCGCGATGCTGCTGCTCGCCGACGAGGTCGACGTCGACATGATGGTCGACCGGATCGGCGTGGTCCTCTACGAGCTGGGCTGGCGCAGCGACGCCCGCGACGAGCCGATGCCGGCCGACACCGTGCGCGCCGCCGTCGTCGACCTGCTGCGGGACCTCGAGACCGTGGGTGCCACGCAGAACGGCGAGCGGCTCACGCCGTTCGGCCGCGAGCTCATCCACGGCGCCATCCGCATGCGGGCGATGCAAGGGGGCAGTGTGGAGTGAACCCGTCCACCGCGCAGGCGAGCGTCATCGTCGACGAGCTCATCCGCAACGACGTGCCGCACGTGGTCCTCACCCCGGGCTCGCGCAACGCGGCGCTGGCCATGGCGCTGGCCGAGGCCGCCGAGGCCGGCCGGCTCACCCTCCATGTCCGGATCGACGAGCGCGCGGCGGCGTTCCTCGCGCTGGGCCTCGCGCGGGGCAGCGGCCGCCCGGTCGCCATCGTGTGCACCTCGGGCACCGCGGCCGCCAACCTGCACCCGGCGGTCCTCGAGGCGTACCACTCGGGCGTCGGCCTGCTCACGATCACCGCCGACCGGCCGCCGGAGCTGCACGGCACGGGCGCCAACCAGACCATCGACCAGCGCGGGCTGTTCGGCCCGGCCGCGGTCGCCGTCGAGTTCCCCGTGGCCGAGCGGCGCGAGGGGCAGAACCAGGTGTGGCGCGGGCTGGTCTGCCGGGCCGTCGCGCAGGCCGAGCACGGCCGGCCGGTGCAGGTCAACGTGCCGTTCCGGGAGCCGCTGGTGCCCACGTTCGAGCCACGCTGGCCCGACTCCCTCGACGGCCGGCCGCAGGGCCGGCGCTGGACCACGTCGGCCGCGCCGATGACCATCGCCGGCAGCCGGGTCGACTTCCGCCTGCCGCCCCGCACGCTCGTGGTCTTCGGCAGCGGCCGCGCCGACCGCGCGCAGGCGGCGGCCACGGTCGCCGCGACGGCCGGGTGGCCCGCGGTGGCCGAGCCGTCCGGCCAGGCCGCCGCGCTGGCGGGTGGTGCGGCGGTCCTGCGTTGCGGTGCGCTGCTGCTGTCGACGGGGGAGCTGCCCCCGGCGCTGCGCCCGGACGCGGTCGTGGTCGTCGGCCGGCCCACCCTGTCCCGCGGGGTCCGCGGGCTCATGGGCCGGGCGCCGGTCTACGGCATCGGCGACCATCCACAGTGGACAGACCCGCAGTACGTGGCGACGCACGTCCGCGGCTGGCTCGACCTCGACGACATGGCGCAGGTGGACGGTATGGACACCGACTGGCTCCCGGCGTGGCGTCACGCCGACGCGGGTGCCGCCGCCGCGGTCGACAAGCTCCTCGGCGAGGAGCCCTGGCCCACGGGCCTGCAGGTCGCCGCCGAGGTGGTGGCCGCGCTGCCGCCCGACGCCACCCTGTTCCTGGGCTCCTCCAACCCGGTTCGCGACGTCGACCTGGTGGCCGAGCCTCGCTCGGACCTGCGGGTGTACGCCAACCGCGGCGTGGCCGGCATCGACGGCAACGTGTCCACCGCCGCCGGTGTCGCCCTGGCCGAGGGCGGCCCGGCCTACGCGCTGATCGGCGACCTCACCCTGCTGCACGATCTCAACGGCCTGCTGATCGGCCCGCCGGAGCAGCGCCCGAACCTCACCGTGGTCGTGCACAACGACGACGGCGGCGGGATCTTCACGCTGCTGGAGCAGGGTGCCGCCGAGTACCAGCACACCTTCGAGCGCGTGTTCGGCACCCCGCACGGCGCCGACCTGGCCGCCCTGTGCGCCGGCTACCGCGTGCCGCACACCCTCGTCACGGACCGCGAGGACCTCAACGCCGCCCTGCGCCCGGCGAAGGGCCTGCGCGTGGTCGAGATCCGCTCGAACCGCGCCCTGCTGCGCGACCTGCACGCCCGCCTACGCGCCACGGTCACCGAGGCCACCCTGCGCTGACCGCCGGAGGAGTCCGCGGGGACCACTCCTCCTCTGTGGAACGAGCACTCGGTACTGTCCCGCGGGTGAGTCTCACGGGATTTGACCTCGTCGTCGTCGGTTCTGGCTTCTTCGGTCTGACGGTGGCGGAACGTGTGGCAAGTCAGCAGGGCAAGCGCGTCCTGGTGATCGAGCGCCGTGCGCACCTGGGCGGCAATGCCTACTCCGAGCTCGAGCCCGAGACGGGTATCGAGATCCACAAGTACGGCGCGCACCTGTTTCACACCTCGAACAAGCGCGTGTGGGACTACGTCACCCAGTTCACCGAGTTCACCGGCTACCAGCACCGGGTGTTTTCGATCTACCGGGGAAATGTCTACTCCTTCCCGCCGAACCTGGGTTCGATGTCGCAGTTCTTCGGGCGAACGCTCTCTCCGGCCGCCGCGCAGGACCTGATCGCCGAGCAGGCCGGCGAGGTCGACGGCGAGAGCGCCACCAACTTCGAGGACAAGGCCATCTCCCTGGTCGGCCGGCCGCTGTATGAGGCGTTCTTCAAGGGCTATACCGCGAAGCAGTGGCAGACGGATCCCAAAAACCTCCCCGGTGCCACGGTCACCCGCCTGCCGATCCGGTACACGTTCAACAACCGGTACTTCAAGGACACCTACGAAGGCCTGCCCGTCGACGGGTACACCGCCTGGCTCAACCGGATGGCCGATCACCCGGCCATCGAGATCCGCCTGGACACCGACTTCTTCGACGTCCGCGACGACATCCCGGCCAGCACGCCCGTGATCTACACCGGGCCCCTCGACCGCTACTTCGACTACAGCGAAGGCTGGCTGGGCTGGCGCACGCTGGACTTCGAACAGGAAGTCCTGCGGGACCGCGGTGACTTCCAGGGCACCCCCGTCATGAACTACGCCGACGAGGCTGTCCCCTTCACCCGGATTCACGAGTTCCGGCACTTCCACCCGGAACGGGCATACCCCCAGGACAAGACCGTCATCGTGCGGGAGTTCTCCCGGTCCGCGGAGAAGAACGACGAACCGTACTACCCGATCAACACCCCCGAAGACCGGGAGATGCTCGGCCGGTACCGCGCGCTCGCCACGAAAGAGGCCACAGAGCGGAATGTTCTCTTCGGCGGACGGCTCGGGACCTACCAGTACCTCGACATGCACATGGCGATCGGGTCGGCGCTGAGCATGTACGACAACAAGATCGCACCGTTCTTCACGGAAGGCCGCCCTCTCGACGGTTCCATGGAGAACTGACCGGCCGGGACCTCGCCGGACCGGCAGGCCGGACCGCGCGCCGCAGCCGTGAACCGAACGGGACCGGGCCTCCCGCCGCCGTCGTGGGAGGCCCGGTCCGGCTGGCACGTGGCGCTTCGTGACGGCTCCGGCCGGGCGCCGCGGGCCGGCGGCTAGGCTCGATGCGTGGTTGTGCAGGTGACCTACGCCCCGGCGGAGCGCCGGCGGCTGATCCGGCGGATCGCCGCGCGTGCCCTGCTCGCCCTGGGCGCCATCGTCACCTTCCTCGCCGTGGTGTTCGTGGTCGCCGCGTGGACCGAGGACGTCTCGATCGACAGGGACATCGGCTACGCCAACGCCGAGGTCGTCTCCGCCTCGTTCACCCGGACCCTCGTGCGCTTCTACACCCCGGACGGCGCGGAGCACATCCCGCAGACCGGCGTGCTGTACCCGGCGGGGCTCAAGCAGGGCAACGTCGTCGAGGTCGAGTACAAGCAGGACAACCCGGAGCTGGTGCGGGTGGCCGGGCGCGGTGCGGTCGTCACCCTGCTGCCGGTCGGGTTGACGGTGCTAGGCGTGTGGGCCGTGCTGATCCCGTCGATGTGGTGGCTGCGGCGCCGCGCTGCCTCCTAGTCGGCGCTGCCTAATCGGCGCGCTTTCCGGTCATCGATTGTTCGTCCGTTCGTCGGTCGTGCTGTGCGTGGTTGGTGATTTACAGTCAGTCACGTCGTGCCGATTCGATCGAAAGGCCTGAGATGTCGGGGAAGCTTTCGTTCGCCGTACGTGCGGTGCTCGGTGCCGCCGTGCTGATGGTCGCCGTACCTGCCGTCGCGTGGGCGGACCCGCCCACCGCGCTGCCGACCAGCGTCACCGAGCCGGACGGGAAGTGGCAGCCGGCCTTCGACTACGACGGGGACGGCTGCTACCCCACGCCGGCGATCGGCCCGGACGGGACGCTGAACCCGGGCCTGAACAACTCCGGCGCCCTCAACGGGAACTGCCATGACCAGTCCGACCTGGACAACACCAACTCCTACGCCCGGTCCAAGTGCAACAACGGCTGGTGTGCCTACCTCTACGACCTGTACTTCGAGAAGGACCAGGCCGTCCCGGGCTGGGACTGCTGCGGGCACCGGCACGACATCGAGCACGTCGTGGTGTGGGTCTCCAACGACCAGGCGGAGTACGTGTCCGTCTCCGCGCACGGCAACTACTCGACCTACCCCCGGTCCCAGGTCGGCTGGGAGGGCACGCACGCGAAGGTCATCTACCACAAGGACGGCGCCAGCACGCACTGCTTCCGGCTGGCGGGCATGACCGAGGTGCCAGAGAACCACTACGGCACCTGGCAGTACCCGGACCTGGTGAGCTGGAACAACTTCCCGCCCGGCATCCGGGACCGGCTCGTCAACGCCGACTTCGGCAGCGCGAGCCTGGCCATCAAGGACAGCGCGTTCGCCGACAACCTCACCAAGGCCAAGCCGGCCGGCATCCCGTTCAACCCCAACGGCTGACCGCCACACCGGGGTGTCCCCGCGCGGGACACCCCGGTGTCGTCAGCCCGGTGTCCGGCGCGGGTCATGCGCGGGTCGTGCGCGGTCGCCTGCGGGAGGCTCAAGCCCTACCGGTTGTGACACCTATCGGAAAATCTCGGGTTCACATGTAACATCGGCGCGTGGACCTGGAGCAGGAGTTCGACCGGATCGTCGGGGCCGGGCAGCGCGTCGAGCCGCGGGACTGGATGCCCGACGGCTACCGCCGCACGCTCGTGCGGCAGATCGCGCAGCACGCGCACTCCGAGATCATCGGGATGCAGCCCGAGGCCAACTGGATCAGCCGCGCGCCCTCGCTGCGCCGCAAGGCGATCCTGCTGGCCAAGGTGCAGGACGAGGCCGGGCACGGCCTGTACCTGTACGCGGCCACCGAGACGCTCGGCGCCGACCGCGAGGACCTCACCACCAAGCTCGTCGAGGGCCGGCAGAAGTACTCCTCGATCTTCAACTACCCCACGCTCAACTTCGCCGACGTCGGCGTCGTCGGCTGGCTCGTCGACGGCGCGGCCATCGTCAACCAGGTCCCGCTCTGCCGCACGTCCTACGGGCCCTACGCCCGCGCGATGATCCGCATCTGCAAGGAGGAGTCCTTCCACCAGCGCCAGGGCTACGAGCTGCTGATGACGATGATGCGCGGCACCGAGGCCCAGCGGCGCATGGTCCAGGACGCGGTCGACCGGTGGTGGTGGCCGTCGCTGATGATGTTCGGGCCGTCGGACGAGGCGTCGTCCAACACCGCGCAGTCGATGGC